>CAZEJW010000178.1:0-7678 GCA_964512685.1 uncultured Leptospirales bacterium
GGTAAAGACCTGAAATTTCACTTTGGCAATCTCCTCTGGTGATAGTTCCTGCTGGTGAACAGACGCAGGAATCCGGCGATAATGGTAAAAAATACGAGATTCATATAGAAAATTTTACCGGACCTTTGGATGTTTTATGGGATCTGATAAAAAAATCCAAAATTGATATAGCCGAGATATCTCTTTCGAAGATAACCGAACAGTATATTGAATTTTTAAAAATGCTCGATATATTGAATGTCAGGGTGGCAATAGAATTTATCTGGATGGCTTCGGAGTTGCTTTATTACAAAAGCAGAGCGCTTTTACCTTCCGATAAAATGGAAGATGAGTACTTTACTCCGCCTTTGCCGCCAGAGCTTATCAAAAGACTCCTTGAGTTTAAGAAATATCAGAAATCATCGTCTGCTTTAAAGGAAATGTTCGACTCAACATCAGATTCTTTTGCCAGAAGTGCAGGGCATGAGGAACTTGTAGAAGAAGAAGTCTATCTTGAAGTATCCTTGTTTGATCTATTGAAGGCTTTTGCTAATGTTCTTGAGTCGCACAGTACTGTTGAACAGGAAGAAATTATATTTGATGAAATTCTTGTTAGTGACAGGATAAGTTATATTACGGATCTTTTGAAAGAAAACGAAATGATACTCTTTACTGATGTATTTTCACCCAGGCCGGGGCGTTCGGAGGTAATTGCTTCTTTTCTGGCTGTACTGGAGATGACTAAAATGAAGATAATAAAGGTTTTTCAGCACCGGGTTTTTGGAGAAATCAGAATCGCCAGAAATTTCATACTTGAAAATTTTGTATAGTTGAAGTTTTTACCACTGATTACGGTGGCAAGCAGTTTAAGAGTGTAAGGGAATACTCTTTTAATGTTATTATTATGAGAATTGTATTATTGAGGAAAGATGGAAGAAAAGAAGGAAAACACCCCAGAAGAAACCGTTGTAGAAACCGTTGTAGAAACCGGTGAAGAAAACACAGAAGAAGAAATTCAGGACTTCGAGGATGAGGATGAAGTACTTGAAGATGAGCTGGATGAGCAGGATGAGGAGATGGAGCTTAAGGGCCTTTTCGAAGCTGTACTCCTGCTCAGCAATGAGCCAATGCCAATATCATTCTTTGTGAAGAATTTTTCTCTGGATCCTACTCAGGCAAAGATCATAATGGATTCACTCATGGACGAGTATGAGGAAAGGGTTGGTGGTATAAGACTTGTTGAAATTGCCAATGGTTTTCAATTCCTGACAAATCCAAAATATTCCGATCAGCTTCGGCATGCATTGGGGATGAAAAAAAAGGAGACACTTTCAAAGGGGATGCTGGAGACTCTTGCAATTGTAGCATATAAACAGCCGGTTGTTCTTGCTGACGTGGATGATTTAAGAGGAGTTTCATCAAGGATGATGGTTGCCAATCTTATGAAAAGGAACCTCGTCAAACCAGTTGGCAGGATGGATCTTCCGGGCAGGCCTCTTGCCTATGGAACCACTGAAGAATTTTTAAGGTATTTTGGTCTTAATAAGCTGTCTGATCTTCCAAAGCTCTCTGAGATAAAAGAGTTTTCCATTGATAATGAAGAATAGTTGAGAATGTTGAAATACAGTTTTTCACCGGCACTTGCGGCTGGTGATTGCTTCGATTATAAGGAGTGTTTCAGGGGATGAGTGAAGTTGAAAAAAAATTATACAGAGCTGTTCAGGAACAACTTGAATCGCTGACAGAATATTTTAATTCTTCCGGTACCTTGCTCCCGTTTGTTGAAAAAGAAAAGATCTTTTCCCGCATAGATTCGGAATATCCCGAAGGGTTGCTTAATTCGCTCCTGAAGAAAGTCTGTAATGAGATATATTTTACATCCATATCCAAAACCCGTCCATTGAAGGTTGCATACCTTGGTCCGGAGGGCACATTTACAGGTATTGCATGTTCTGAGATATTTAATGACAGCATTGAAAAGATTTCCGTTAAAACAATTCCGGATGTCTTTGACGCGGTTGAATCTGAAAATGCAACATATGGAGTGGTTCCTGTTGAGAACAGTACAGAGGGGGCAGTAACATATACTCTTGATGAATTGATGGAAACCGATCTGAATATCTGTTCTGAGAAATACATAAGAGTATCTTTCAGCCTTCTCTCCAGGGAAACAGATCATTCCTCCATAAAAAAGATATATTCCCATTCCCAGTCCATAGGACAGTGCAGGAAGTGGATTCGGAATAATTTTCCCGATGTAACCATTGAAACTGTTGAATCAAACTCAAGAGCGGCTCGGCTCGCTTCAATAGAAAATAATACAGCAGCAATTGCATCCAGTGTTGCTGCAAAACTTTATGATCTCAACATCCTTGAGAACAGTCTTGAAGATCTGAAGCATAACTATACAAGATTTTTTTTAATAGGCCGGGATAAAAACGAGCCTACCGGCAATGACAAGACTTCTATTGTGTGTTCTGTAAAGGATCAGACTGCTGCGCTCTATCGTCTGCTCGCTCCGTTCAGTGAAGCTGAAATCAATATGTCCAGAATCGAGTCAAGGCCAGACAAGAAAAGGATGTGGGCATACAATTTTTTCATTGACTTCTCCGGTCACAGGGAAGACAAACATGTAAAAAAGGCGCTTGAAAGGATGAAAGAGGAGACAGTTTTTTTAAAAATACTCGGTTCGTATCCTTCGGGGAATATTTAATTTTTCCTGATATTCATCTCTGAATCTTTTTATGATAATTCTTCTTAACTATCGGTGTTACAATGCAGAGAATTGCAATAATCGGTCTCGGGGTACTTGGAGGTTCTGTAGCCAGGGCCGTAAAAAAAAGGTTTCAAAATGCTGTTATCACTGCATTTGATCCAAATAGTTCGGATCTTGAAAAGGCTCTCGCAGAGAAGGTAATTGACCGCAGAATTGATTACAGTGAAATTCATCCTGCTGACTATGATATTACAGTAGTTGCAACTCCGGTTGCAGTATCCATAGACATTATTAAGGAATTGTGTTCTCAAAGAAGGTCTGTAGGAGATTCTCTTGTAATAGATGTGGGAAGCGTGAAAGGATTCGTTCAAAATGAAATATCCCCCCTGGAAAACTCTTCTGTTTTTATCGGTTGCCACCCTATGGCCGGATCTGAAAAGGCAGGCTTTGAAAATTCATCATCAGAAATTTTTGAAGGCGCTTCTGTTATTATTACACCTCACCGGAATAATAGTGACAATGCATTGCAAAAAATCCGATCGTTATGGGAAAAACTTGGCGCACGGATTCTTGAAATGAATCCATTACTTCATGATGAAGTTGTTTCATATACCAGCCATCTTCCTCACCTGATAGCCTGTTCAATTGTAGAGACTCTTTCGAAATATCTGAAAAAAACTGATGCAGCTTATAATGAAAAATATTTAATTGGAAACGGTTTCATGGATACAACACGGGTTGCGTCAGGATCTCCGGAGCTATGGAGAGATATCCTGATGCTTAACAGGGGAAATCTCTGCAGGTCTCTATCTGAATACATAGAAGGCCTTCAGGAACTCAGGGATATGCTGGAAAAAAACGAATCTGAAGATAGTCTGGAGGATTATCTTCACAAAGTAAAAATATACAGGGACAGGTTGAAATGACTCAGAAAAGAATAACAGTTGCAATTGATGGCCCGGCCGGATCAGGTAAAAGCAGTGTTTCAAAGATAGTAGCTGCTGAGATGGGCCTTAAATATATTGATTCAGGAGCGGTTTACAGGGCTATTACTTATTATACTCTTTTAAAAAATCAAACAATTGATAAAGATGTTGATTTTACAAGTTTTTTTGATGGTGTAGAGATTACCCAGCATTTTAACAATAACGGTACTTCAGAGACCTTCATTGACGGAGAGGATGTTTCAATGAAAATAAGGGATGAGAGTGTCACAAAGGTCATAGGCAGTGTTTCTGACAGGAGAGACGTCCGTGATTATGTCAACAGCCTGTTAAGGCATTGGGCTCTTGATGATTCTGTTATTATGGACGGAAGGGATATTGGGACAGTTGTTTTCCCTGACGCGGATTTGAAGATATATCTTGATGCATCTGTTGACATAAGGGCGTTCAGAAGGATGAAAGAGTATAAAGAAATGGGAAAAAATGTTGACGAAAAAAGTATCAAAAAACAGATTATACGCAGAGATGAAGAAGATCAATTACGACCCTTTGGAGCTCTGGTGAAAGCTGATGATGCAATCTGCATTGATACATCAAAGATGACCAGGTCAGAGGTTGTATCCAGGGTAAAAGAGCTTGTAATGAAGATTTCATCATGCAGCAGGGTATAGGCTGTTTAAATATATAAATAGATACCATTTCGGAAAATTAAGTTTAGGATGGCTGATTATGGACCATATAATAGAAGAACACGCTGAATCAATTGACATGGAATACGTTGCTGACTCGGCACTCGATGATATTCAGCAGGGAGTTGTTCTTAAGGGCGAGATTGTAACAATAGATTCTGAATTCGCTTATGTGAATGTGGGAATCAAGTCTGATGGGAGAATACCTCTTGAGGAATTCAAAACCAAGCCTGATGTAGGTGAAGTTGTTGAGGTAATGCTTCTTAACAGAAGACTTGTTGATGGAGTATATCAGTTTTCAAGAACAGCAGCACAGAACGAAAAAAGCTGGCAGGAATTTCTGAAATGGTATGAAGATGGGAATGTAAGAATCAAGGGCAGGGTCATCGAGGCAAAGAGTAAAGGCAAACTTATTGAGTGTATGAATATCACAACCTTTCTTCCTTTTTCTCTTGCAGCAGACTTAAAGAGTGAGTCTGCAACCGAAGATGAGTATGATTTTAATATAAAAAGTATTGATAAAAAGAAGAAATCCGTGATCCTTTCAAGGAAGGATTATCTTGACGAAGTTAAAGAAGAAAAATGGAACAGTTTCGTTGAAAACTATAAGGTCGGGGACTCAGTTGAAGGAACTGTTGTAAAATTTGTTGAATTTGGCGCATTTGTTAGAGTTGACGGTATAGATGGACTCCTTCACAGGAATGATATGTCATGGAAGAATGTCTTCAAACAAAGAAAAATTTTAAAGTTGAATGAAGTAAGAGAGTTTGTAATTCTTTCAATAAACAGGGAAGATAATAAACTTTCACTTGGACTGAAACAGCTTGTTGAAGATCCATGGCTCAATATTGATGAAAAATATAAACCCGGGGATGAAGTTACCGGAAGAGTTGTTACAATAACAAACATCGGAGCTTTTGTAGAGCTTGATGATGATGTTGAAGGCTTTGTAAATAATTATGATCTCTCATGGACCAGGAATAATGTTAATGTCAGAGAACTTCTGGACAAGGGTGATGAAATAAAACTCATGATTCTTGAAATAAATAAAGAAGATAAAAAGCTTGTTCTGGGTTATAAACAAACTCAGGAAAATCCCTGGGATACGATCAAAGAGAGATTTCCTGTTGGTTCTGTTTTTAAAAGAGCCGTAAAGAAAGTGGTCAAGTTCGGGGTTTTTGTTGAGCTTGAGGATGACATTGACGGGCTGATACATGTTTCTGATTTTTCATGGGATGACGCCTCAAAAGAACCTTCTGAAATGTACAGGGTTGGAGACGAAGTTGAATTCAAGGTTCTCGATATTCGCAGGGATGAAAGAAAGATTGCATGTGGAATAAAGCAGCTGTTTAAATCTCCGTGGGAAGTGATCAGTGAAAAGTATCCTCCAAGAATGAGAGTGGAGGGAGTTATTTCAGGAATAACCCAGTTCGGACTCTTTGTTAAACTTGAAGAGAATGTGGAAGGTCTGGTTCATGTTTCTGAAGTCTCCAAGAGAAGAATCGAAGATCTTGAAGAGCATTTCACTGTTGGCGATAAAGTGAATGCAGTAGTTTTAGGTGTGGATGTCAAGAAAAAGAGACTTTCTCTCAGCATAAAGCAGCTTGATATGATAGAAGAAAAGGAAGAACTTGAAAAGGTTCTGAAAAATACAACACCCAATACAGTAACTATTGGCGATATGTTAAAAGTGAAAATAGGGGAATAACCTGAAATATGGCAAGAGTCAAGGTCAGAAAAGAAATTGAAATAGAGCGGAATCCCATTGAGAAATTTCTCATGTCTGTAAGGGATTTAATTAAACACAACAGAAAGGTTGTTGTGACAAGCCTTGTGGGTGTGCTGGTACTGGTTCTTGTTGTGATTGGCTCTCTTGTCTTTGTTGAAAGTGAGTCTGCAAAAGAGCTCGTGGAGTTTGAAAAAATAATGGATGAATACAATTCCGGTTCAGGTGCAGCTTCTGTTGATAAAACAGAGGCATCTCTCAAAAAGATGATTGATACAACCTGTTTCGGATACGCACATGATATGTCGCATTATGTTCTGGGTAATATATATTATACTCAAAAGAAATATGATGAGGCTCAAAAATATCTGGAGCTTTTTTCATCAAAAACATCATCTCCAATGTTTGCTGCAATCGCTCTTCAGAAAGCGGCGCTTGCGGCAGAAGAGGCCGGAAATTTGAAAAAAGCACTTGAATTCTATGCTGGTCTGGAAGAAAATTATGATGACAGTGTTGTTGCTGATCAGTTCTATTATAATGCTGCCAGAGTTCATGGAAAACTCGGAGACAGGTTTTCTGCAAAGAAATATTATGACAGGGTAGTGTCTCTCTATCCGCATTCACCTTTTTCCGAAAGAGCCAAAAAACAGCTCTTGCTTATTGGATTAATAAAGTAAATGTATGTTTTTTGGGAATAAACACCGGTATAATTATTGATTTTGTTTATTATATCAAGCTGTTGTGAAAAATAAAAATAAATCTTGACATTATATCTTAAAAAAAGTTCTTTCTAAAACTGATCTGTTTGATTTTCAGGCAGATGATGAAACAGTATAAATCTGATAATTAACAGGTTTTGTATACAGCCAGGAGCTGGTATACATTTCAGCTGAATCGTCTGTAATGAAGCAGGTATTACTGAATGAATAAAATTATTTAATGGAGTTAAACAGTGGCTGTACCAAAGCGAAGGAAATCAAAATCAAAATCAAGAATGAGAAGATCTCATGATGCTATAGGTGTTCCAAACCTCAGACCCTGTCCCAAGTGTGGCGCTTATGTTTTACCTCACAGGGTTTGCTCTGAGTGTGGTTATTACAAAGGTGAGCTTGTTGTTGAAAAGAAAATCAAGATATCTGACTGATTTGAAATTTTTCATGACAGAAAAAACAGGGGTGCTTCTATAGCATCCCTTTTTGTATTGATACAGAGGAGGATTGCTGAATATAATATTTAAATCTTCATGTATCTTTTTAAATTCCTTGGTTACTGAAAGTAACCATAATTTATTGACGAAATTTATCAAATTATAATATTTTGTAATCAGTATTTATTTTAAAATACTCCTGATGAAAAAGAAAAAGAATTATTATCTTCGGCTTCGGAGATAATAGTTTTTTTCATTGGCGATCTCTCTTCAATATCTGATTATTTAAAATGATTTTTTAATAGACTTCAGGGAACTTTAAATATTTTTATAAATAATTTAATAGATGAGAATGGTGTAGTATTTGTACTTTTTATGCTGATATGTCAACTGTTTTTGTTTTTAAGAGTTAGGGGGATGGAGAGATAAGATGGAGAGATAAAGAGATTCTTATGCTCTTCTTTTTGTTTGTGCGCA
>CAZEJW010000179.1:0-7506 GCA_964512685.1 uncultured Leptospirales bacterium
ACTATATTATGAGCCAGAAATCCATTATCACTTATTTTGATCTATAGATTATTCTTCCTCTGTTTAAATCATAGGGCGATAATTCAACTGTTACTTTATCACCAGCAAGTATTCTAATATAATGCATTCTCATCTTGCCGGAAATATGGGCAAGTACAATATGTCCATTTTCTAGTTTTACCCGGAACATAGCATTTGGAAGCGGTTCAACTACAACTCCTTCAACTTCAATTGGTTCCTCTTTTGCCATTTTTACTCTCTAAATATTCTTATTTATTATTTCAGTATCGACCTCTCACATTCTTATTTTTGAGAAATCCATCATAATGTCTCATAATAAGCTGTGATTCAATCTGCTTCAATGTATCAAGAGCAACACCAACTATAATCAACAATGATGTTCCTCCAAAAAGATATGCCATTGATGGAGAAACCTGTTCTGGCCATATCCTTATTATAAAATCCGGAACTATTGCGATCAGAGCAAGAAATATCGATCCCGAAAGCGTTATTCTGTTTAAAACATACAAAAAATATTCTGCAGTGTTCTGACCTGGTCTTATTCCAGGTACGAATCCGCCATATTTTTTTAAATTGTCTGCTATGTCAACAGGGTTAAATCTTATTCCAGTATAAAAATAACAAAAGAAGATAATCATCCCACTGTAAACAAGCATATACTGTATTTGTCCAGGTGATAACCAGTATTGTATCGTATTTAGTATTTCATTTTTACTTCCGCCAAGCATATTGATCATCTGAGACGGGAACATTAGTATTGCTGAAGCAAAAATAATGGGAATTACACCAGCCGCATTGACCTTTAGTGGAATAAACTGTGATGTCTGCTGAATCGCTGTTCTGCCAACCATCTTTTTTCCATACTGTATTGGGATTCTTCTCTGCCCTAGAGTTAAAAGAATCGAAGCGGCTACAACAAGCAGAAAAATTCCGATAAGTATAATCCCTACTATTGGCTCTCCTGTGTCACCAATTTTTTTCATTGTCTGAGCAAAAGCCTGTGGAGCTCTTACAACAATACCTGCAAATATAATTAAAGAGATACCGTTTCCGACGCCTCTCTCTGTTATTATCTCACCAAACCACATTAAAACCATCGTGCCTGTGACTATAGCCACAATTGCCACAATAATAAATCCAATCCCGGAATCCTGGGGAACAACAGTTGCTCCTGATCTTGTCTGCATTGACTTAAGCCATACGGTAAGACCAAAACCCTGGATTGAACATAAAAAAACTGTTCCATACTTTGTGTATTGATTCAGTTTTTTCTGACCTTCGGGTCCTTCTTTGGATAATCTCTCAAGTGTTGGAAAAACCACCTTGAGTAAATCGATTATAATCGAAGCCGATATGTACGGCATAATTCCAAGGGCAAATATTGTAAATCTTTTTAATGCCCCTCCAGCAAAAAGGTCAAAAAAATCAAGAACTCCTGAACTCTGTGCCTCTGTAAAATAGTCTTTTAGAGCTTCTACATTGATTCCTGGTATTGGAATATGTGCTCCTATTCGGTAAATTATCAACATTATAAGAGTAAAGAGTACTCTTTTTCTCAATTCCGGTATTTTGAAGATATTGACAACAGCGCTGGACATTAATTTTTCCTATTTGTTTATTCAGAAACTGATTGTTTTGTTCTAATTATTACTTCTCCGCCAGCTTTCTGAATTTTTTCAGCTGCAGCGTTTGAAAAAGAATCAGCAGTTACCTTGACATTCCTGTTTATTTCGCCATTACCAAGAATTTTAACAAGCCCCTGTGCATTTCTTATCAATCCACGCTCTTTTAAAACCTCTGGAGTTATTTCCGCAGAACTTATCATTTCAAGATCTTCGATATTAAGAATCTGATAATCTTTCTTAAAGATATTATTAAAACCTCTTTTAGGTACACGCCTTTGGAGAGGCATCTGGCCACCTTCAAACCATGGTCGTTTTTTACTTCCGGATCTGCTTAACTGACCGTTATGTCCTCTTCCGCATGTCTTTCCACCACCTGCCGAAGGTCCTGTTCCAACTCTTTTTCTTTTCTTTATTGATTCAGGTTTTTTTAAGCTATAGTTTTCCATTTATAACTCTCTATTCGTTTATTTCTTTTACTTCAACAAGATGACTTACTACATTAATCATTCCACGGGTTACAGGATTGTCATCATGAATCCTTTCAGAATTGACCTTTCTTAAACCAAGAGCTCTTAAGGTTTTTCTCTGCTTTGGTTTTGTTCCTATATCACTTTTCTTCTGCTTTATTGCAAGTTTCTTTGCCATCTCAATTACCTGTTATTCCCATAATTTTGAAACAGAAACATCCCTTGTTTTAGCTGCTTCTTCAAGACTTCTGAGCTGAAGCAATCCATCAAGTGTTGCTTTTACAAGGTTTATAGGATTTCTAGAACCCTGGGCTTTTGTGAGAATATCACTGATACCTACTCTTTCAACAACAGCACGTACTGAAGCCCCTGCAATGATACCAGTACCTGGAGCAGCAGGCTTTAAAATAACTCTTGCTGATTTGAATGTTCCTATTACTTCGTGTGGTATTGTGGTTTTTCTAGTGTTGATCTTATATACATTCTTTTTTGCATCTTCCTTGCTTTTATCAATTGCATCAGGAACTTCATTTGCTTTTCCAAAACCAACCCCAACATGTCCATGTCCATCACCCACTACAGCGAGTGCACTGAAAGAAAACCTTCTACCACCCTTAACTACTTTTGCAACACGATTTATTTTAACAATTTTATCTTCTAGTTCGAGTCCTTCTGGGTTTTTCCTGGCTCTTTTAATTTTCATGCTCTACACTCCTAAAATTCCAGTCCATTTTCACGCGCAGCATCAGCAAACGCTTTTATTTTGCCATGGTACAGATTGCCATTTCTGTCAAAAACGACATTCTTTATACCTTTTTCAGCTGCTTTCTCTGCAATCGCCTTTCCCAATGCCTTTGCAGCTTCAATATTTCCACCACTCTTTAACGCCCCAAATTCCTTGGAAAGTGTAGACATTGCTACCAGAGTATGACCTTTTTTATCGTCAATTATCTGAGCATAGAATGTTTTATTGCTTTTTGAAATACAAAGCCTGTATTCTTCTCTATTTTTTAGGTTAAGCTTATTTTTAATTTTAAGCTTTCTTCTAACCAGTCGTTTTTTCTTTAAAGTAATCTTATCCATCGTTATTTACCCGCTTTTCCTGCCTTTTTCCTTACAAGTTCGTCTTTATATCTTATTCCCTTTCCCTTATAAGGTTCAGGAGGACGAAGCTTTCTAATATTAGCGGCAACCTGTCCAACTTTCTGTTTGTCAATCCCAAGTACTTTAATCTTTGTTGGATCTACTACCTGAAGAGTGATTCCTTCAGGAGCTTTAAAGATTATATCATGAGAATAGCCAAGCTGAAATTGTATATCAGCATTCTGCTGAGTTGCCCTGTATCCAACTCCAATGATCTCGAGATTCTTTTCAAAACCCTGTGATACTCCAACAACGATATTGTTTACAAGAGATCTGAAAAGTCCCTGAAAAGCATTGAGCTGCTTATCTTCATCATTCTCTTTACTCACATAAATTACATTTTCTTCAGTGCTGAGATTTATACCAGGCAGAACCTCAAGGCCTTGTTCACCAAGGGGACCCTTGACATTAATCTTACTTCCGCTGATATTAACCTCAACTTTTTCAGGTATTACTATTGGTAATTTTCCAATCCTTGACATAATATTACACTCTTCTCAACTATTATGAAATTTCACAAATTATTTCGCCACCAACATTGAGCTTCTTTGCGGTTTTATTGGTAACCAGACCTTTAGAAGTTGATATTATCCAAATTCCGACATTATTTAAGACTGGTTTAATTTCTTCAGCCTTGATGTAAACCCTTCTTCCCGGTTTACTAATCCGATTTAGATACAATATTGCTGACTGTTCTTCTGCTGTATATTTGAGATAAATTCTCAAAATTTTTTGTTTATTGGGAGAATCAATAATTTTAAAATTTTTGATAAACCCTTCATCTTTCAAAATCTTTGTTATACCGACCTTTATCTTGGAAGAAGGTACATCTACCTTGAGATGCCCGGCCTGTATAGCATTCCTTATTCTTGTAAGCATATCTGCAATTGGATCTGAAATAGCACTCATCGTTGTTTCCTCAACACCACGTTTTTTCTATAATTACCATGAAGATTTTGTAACCCCGGGAAGCTGTCCCTCATTTGCAAGTTTTCTGAAGCAAATCCTGCACATTTCAAATCTTCTCATATATCCTCTAGGACGACCACAGATTCTACATCTATTATATTCTCTGACTTTAAACTTGCTTCCTCTTTCATGCTTAGCTATCATACTTTTTTTAGCCACGGTTCATACCTCTAATCTCTAAATGGCATTTTAAATTCTCTAAGAAGAGCTTCTGCTTCTTCTCTGTTTTTTGCATCAGTTACAATAGTTATATTTAAACCATGTATCTTATCAACTTTATCAAAATCAATTTCCGGGAAAATTATCTGTTCTTTTACTGAAAAATTATAATTTCCAAAATTATCAAATGATCTTGGTGACAGCCCTGAAAAGTCCCGCACCCTTGGAAGAGAAACATTGATCAGTCTGTCAAGAAACTCATATGACATATCTCCTCTTAGTGTGACACGGCATCCAACATCATAGCCTTCCCTTATCTTAAAGTTGGCAATTGATTTTCTTGCTGTTGTTTTCACAGCTTTTTGACCGGTTATTAAAGACAGTTCATCCATTGCTGCATTTAAAGCATTTGAATTGGAATGAGCGTCACCGATACCTACATTTAATACAATTTTCTCAATCTTTGGAACTTCCATAATAGAAGAATAACTGAATTTTTCCTTCAGATTCTTTTTAATCGTATTATTATATTCGTCTCTCAATCTCGCAGCCATCGCTATACCCTTACTTGTCTAGACTTTTTCCGCATTTATTACATATTCTGTGTTTGCTGTCGTCTTTGATCTTAGTTCCTACTCGAACACCTTTCTTACATTTATCACAGAAATACATTACATTCGATAAATTTATGGGAAATTCCCGTGTCATGATTCCACCTTTTGGGTTATCCTGAGTAGGCCTCATAAATTTTTGCCGTTTGTTGATACCTTCAACGATGACCCTGCCCTTTTCTTTATCGACAAAAAGGACTTTCCCTTGTCTTCCTTTATCAGCACCGGTTTTTACGACAACATTATCATTTACTTTTATTTTTGTTTTCATTCTTAAATACCTTTTCAAGCTTATAATACTTCTGGAGCCAGTGAAACAATCTTAAGAAAATTTTTCTCTCTTAATTCCCTTGCAACTGGTCCGAATATCCTTGATCCGGTTGGCTCACCTTTACTATCAATAATTGCAACAGCGTTATCATCGAACCTGATATAAGTACCGTCTTTTCTTCTTACCGGTTTCTTAGTTCGTACAACAACAGCTTTAAGTACTGATTTTGTATGTACCTTTTTACCGGTTGAATCTTTTAGACCATACGAAGGTTGTGAATCTTTTACTGCAACAACAATAATATCTCCAACCGTAGCATATCTTCTTCTGGTTCCGCCGAGAATCTTAATGCACTGAACCTTCTTTACACCACTGTTATCTGCAACATCTAACATTGTTTGAACTTGAATCATGTCACAACCCCTATTTCACTTTCTCAATAATTTCCACAAGTCTGTATCTTTTATCTTTTGATAATGGTCTTGTTTCTTCGATTTTTACAGTATCGCCGATCGAGCACTGATTTACTTCATCATGACCTTTGACTCTTTTGGTCCTGCGAACTGATTTTTTATACAGTGGATGCATAACAAGGTTTTCAATTTCAACAACGATTGTTTTGTTCATTTTATTGCTGACAACTTTACCTATTAATTGCTTTCTATTAGATTTCATCTTTCAGCCATTACTCCATTAAAATTTTAGCTCATCCCTTTTGCTTTTCTTATTCCGAGGTCATATTCTCTTTTAAGAGTTTTAACGCGAGCTATATGTCTCTTCAGTTCTTTTATCTTCTTAGGATTTTCAACCTTGCTTGTTACTGCCTTGAATCTTTCTTTTCTGAGCTCTTCCTTTGATTCATTCAGGCTTCTATCCAGCTCCTCTATTGTCAGTTCTTCTAGTTTGCCCTTCATGACTTTTACCTTCTAACTGTAATCTATTTATTTACATCAATTATTTTTGTCTTTACCGGGAGTTTGTTTGATGCACTCTTGAGTGCTGTTCTTGCAACTTCCTCACTAACACCAGCAATTTCAAAAAGTATCTTTCCTGGTTTTATTCTGGCAACCCATAATTCAGGGTTTCCCTTTCCTTTACCCATTCTAGTTTCAGCGGGTTTTTTAGTTTCAGGAAAATCAGGGAATATTCTTATCCAGAGTTTCCCTCCCCTTTTAGCTTTCCTGGATATTGCTACCCTGGCAGCCTCTATCTGTCGACTTGTAATCTTACCGGATTCAACAGATTTAAGAGCAAACTCACCAAATGATATTGTATTTCCACGGGATGACTTACCAGTCATCCTCCCACGCTGTTTCTTTCTATATTTTGTTCTCTTTGGCATTAACATAATGATAACCCGTTTCTACTTCGTTTTTCTTTTTACTGAATATTTATCTTCTTCGGTATCCTGATCCCTGGTAAGAACATCTCCATTGTATATCCAGACTTTGACTCCAATTAAACCAAAAGTGGTCAGTGCTTCAGCAAAGCCATAATCAATGTCTGCTCTTAGTGTATGAAGTGGAATCCTTCCGTCTTTATATGATTCTGTTCTGGCCATTTCAGCGTTGTTAAGTCTTCCGGAGACCATTACCTTTATTCCCTGAGATCCACTTCTCATAGCATTGTTTATTGCCTGTTTGACAGCTCTTCTGTACGGGAATCGGTTCTCAACCTGCTGAGCAATTTGTTCAGCAATAAGGGTTGAATTTTTTTCTGGTTTTTTTACTTCAATTATATTTATATAGACATTTTTAGATGCAATTTTCTGAAGCTGCTTCTTAAGCTCCTCAATATCTACACCTTTTTTTCCGATCAACACACCCGGTCTTGCTGCATGGATATTGACATTTACTCTATCAGGAAAACGTTCAATTACAATATCTGCAATACCTGCGTTCTTCTTGTTTTTCTTAATATACTTTTTAATGATAAGATCTTCATGAAGATTGTCACAGTATGCTTTTTTATCATCATACCATATTGAATCCCATGTTCTTGTTATTCCTATTCTGAATCCGACTGGATTTACTTTCTGACCCATTTTAAATCCCTTTGATATTAATTTTCATCTGATAAAACAATCAGGATATTGCTGGTTCTTTTTTTGATTCGAGTTGCCCTTCCACGTGCTCTTGGTCTAAAGCGCTTCATGGTTGGTCCTTCGTCAATACAAATTTTCTTAATAAACAAACTTTCTTCATTAACATCCGGATTTTGATATTTAGCATTGGCTCCAG
>CAZEJW010000180.1:0-7459 GCA_964512685.1 uncultured Leptospirales bacterium
AGATATTCTCGCTTTTATCGCCTTCAAAATAAATAATCGACCCGGATTTATAAACCCGTGGGATTATGCCGCTCTGCACTGGAGCATTTGCCATTATTTCCCCCTGATTCTATAGATCAAACTCAACCGGCAGAAAAGGAAGTTCCTTTTTAAAACCAACAGCCCGGCTTATTCTTCTCATTAGTCCTGTGAGATCGCCGGTTATTATCTTTTCAGAATCATCGATTACAATATTCTGATATTTGACCCCAAGTGAATCAAACACATCTGCGAACTCCCGGGCCCCGTAAACAGGAATGCCATCAATCACCACCAGCATCACATCACAAATCTCGGCCGATACAACAGAATTAGCAGGGGATTTACCTCTGCTCCTGAACAGAGCGAGATCAGCAATGCAACCCTTCTCTATTTTCCCTGCATTCTTCAGATGAAATGCCTTTGCAGGATTTTCTGTAACCATTTTGAGAATAGTATCTTCTTCAAGTATTTCGCCGTGAAGTTTCTTGAAAAGAGTTTTATCAAATTTCATCTCATAGAGAAGATTCAGACCTCCTGACATAGGAGAGTCCGTTCCTATACAGACATTTATGCCTTTATCCAGAAGCATTTTTATATTGGTCGTCTTGTTAAACATGAACATATTTGAATCTGCACACCATACTACCGATGCACCTTTCTTCTTTATGAGATCCATATCACTTTCTGAAAAGGCAATTCCATGAATAAGAACAGAATGATCGCCCAGGCCCCCGAGCCGATCCAGAGTTTTGAGATTTTCTATAGTCTCCGGATCAAAACCCTCGGAAATATGTGTAATAAAGGGTATATCATTCTTCAATGCCTTCTGGTACTCGACATTAACCTCTTCTCCCCAGATAAGAGCGTTGCTCCCAAGCGAATGAACAAGAGAGTATTCTCTGATAGCTTTTACAGGAATAATGTCATAAAATGGTTCTGCAACAAACCGGGGGATATGATCCGAGACAGTTGTTACACCACTCACAAGATTTCTGTAACCTGCCAGCAGATAGAGATCACGATTTTCAATCTGCTGCCTTTCCTGGTAAACAGGTGAACTCTTAAGATCATTATCCCATGGAAGCCAGTTTACATAAGGGCCATTCCCAACCTTTGGATAATAATTTCCAATAAGATGATCATGGGAGTTTATCAGCCCCGGAACGAGAACACATCCCTCTGCATTGAGTTTTATATCGTTTTTCGATTTCTTCCCTGAAACTGAATCTATCAGACCGTTCGAGATGCCAACAGACCCTTCTTCAATAATATCGCTTGATGTTACAATTATTCCGCCTTCTATAGACCAGTTCATCATCCTGTTTCCTTGATTCATTCAACTATATATTGATTGAGCCTTGTACTTGCCGACTCGTACAGAAGTCAAACACCCTCTCTGTCTTCTTTCAGCATAGCTGAAGATTTACATATATTCAAATATTTTTCAATATAACCAAACAATTCAGAGAGACCGGGTTGCTTCCAAACTATTATGCAAACAATCCGGTCTCTCTGAATAACAAAAAAGCTTATTTTGTGAAAGATGGTCCGTCAAGTAAAATATAAAACTGTTCAATTAATTGGAATAGCACAGTTATACCCTGAGAATCAGACCTGCATTTTTTAAATATCCGCACGATTCTCAGGCACATATATTTATCCTGTTTGATCTCCTTATATTTATCGGATTGATAAAATCAAAAATTCAGTACGTTTTATCCTTTACGGTTTCAAAAACTCCCCCATCCCCAAAACTGACCACCTTTTCAAAGTTCTACTTGACACAAAACAATATCATTTCTCAATGGTAGTACCATTAAGAAATATAAATTTACTGAATCAACATAAATGCCTTTTATAATAGCACCGGATCGATTTTAAACTCTAATAGAGGCTGTTTGTAGTTTTTTTTCAGGCAATTTAAATTACATGGTATTACCATTAAGGATACAGACAAGATGGAAGATAAACCAATGTTTTCGACCGCACAGGCAGGAAGGGCAAGCGAGGATATTGTTCTGCAGATTGAAGCGGCAATAATAAACGGAAGAATAAAACCGGGAGAGAAACTGCCGAGCGAGAGAGAGCTCCAGATACAGTTTGGAACCGGCAGAGGGGTTATAAGAGAGGCGCTTAGAGTACTCAAGCAGAAGGATTTGATAGAAATTAAAAAAGGCGCCAGGGGCGGTGCTTTTATTAAAAATATTGAAATGGCCAATGTCAGTGAATCACTGGCGCTGTTTCTCAAGCAGAACAGTATAAGCCCTGAATATACCATAGAATTCAGAGAGAGTATCGATCACAGCATTACATCTCTTGCTGTAGCACGGGGGAGTGCAGAAGAAAAAAATCTGCTGGTAAAAATTGCTGCCGAACTGGAAGAAACCTCCCAAAATAATGACGCCACGCTTGAAGAGATTATTGAAAAAGACCGCGAACTGAATCTCATCCTGGTAAAAATGACAGGGAATCCGGTATTTGAATGGATAATGAGAGCCATCCAGCAGGGATTCAGCTCATATGACCATGCACTTTACAGTGATACTGAGTTCAGAAAAAAAACCGCTGCAAACTGGAACCGGACAGCCAGGGAAATAGAAAGAGGCGAAACTCTTAGAGCACTCTCATACATCAACAATCACTACATACTGCTCAGGGAATGTATAGAGTCTTCGAAAGAAGACAATTTGATCAAAGAAGCTGATTTTCTTACAGAGAATCACCATTAGCATAAAATTACAGAAACACCCAACCGAAAAAAAACAGGAGAAAATTATGGCTCAAAAAAACTATGACTACATAATAATCGGCGGAGGCTCTGCCGGCTCAGTACTTGCCAACAGACTGAGCGCAGACCCGGAAAACCAGGTACTGGTACTTGAGGCTGGCAGACCGGACTACAAACTCGATTTCAGAATACACATGCCTGCTGCATTGACCTACCCGCTTGCAGGAAAATTCTACAACTGGTACTACGAATCCGATCAGGAACCATACATGAACAACAGAAGAATCTACCAGCCCCGCGGAAAAGTTCTCGGAGGTTCAAGCTGTGTAAACGGAATGATATACATTCGCGGAAATGCCATGGATTACGAAAAATGGGGAAAAAACAAGGGGCTTGAAAACTGGAACTATGCCCACTGCCTGCCCTATTTCAGAAGATTCGAATACAGACTGAGCGGCGCAGATGAATACCAGGGCACAGGAGGACCGCTATACCTTACAACACCTGAATGCGACAACCCTCTTTTTGACGCGTTCTTTGAAGCAGTACAGGAGGCAGGTCACCCGATTACAAAAGACGTTAACGGATACCAGCAGGAAGGATTCTCTAAATTTGACGGTACAATCTACAGGAGCAGAAGATGGAATGCTGCAAGAGCATATGTTCACCCTGTAAAGACGAGAAGAAATCTCGACGTTAAATGTAAAGCACATGTAAACAGGATTCTCTTTGACGGCAAAAAGGCCGTTGGTGTGGAATACAGAAAAGGCCTTACAACTTACAAAGTATATGCAGGCGAGGTAATCTGCTGCGGAGGATCAATCAACTCTCCTCAAACCCTTCAGCTTTCAGGAATAGGAAACGGAGAAGAACTGAGAAAACTCGGCATTAACGTGGTTCAGGATCTCCCGGGCGTTGGTGAAAATCTTCAGGACCACCTCGAGCTCTATGTTCAGTACGAATGTACACAACCGGTAAGTCTTTATCCGTCACTCAAATTCTACAATCAGCCTAAGATAGGATTCGACTGGCTGTTCAGACAAAAAGGTGCGGGAGCAAGCAATCACTTTGAAGCAGGCGGGTTCATCCGCGGAAACGACAGGGTTGAATATCCAAACCTTCAGTTTCACTTTCTGCCGATTGCAATAAGATATGACGGTTCTGTTGCTCAGTCTGGACACGGTTTTCAGCTTCACGTTGGCCCAATGAACTCTGATGTTCGCGGCCATGTAAAGATAAAATCCAGCAACCCAAAGGAATATCCTTCAATCCTTTTCAACTATCTTTCAACAGAACAGGAAAGAAAGGAATGGATTGAGGCAATCAGGGCATCAAGAAATATAATCGAACAGCCTGCCTTTGATGACCTCAGGGGAAAAGAACTCGCACCTGGCCCTGACGTTCAGAGCGATCAGGAGATTCTTGATTTCGTTGCACGGGAAGGAGAAAGCGCATACCACCCAAGCTGTACCTGCAAAATGGGATATGATGACATGGCAGTTGTTGGTTCTGATCTCAAAGTTCACGGAGTGGAAAACCTCAGAGTGGTAGACGCTTCAATTATGCCAAGCATTACAAACGGAAACATTTACGCGCCCGTTATGATGATAGCTGAAAAGGCTGCTGATATAATTCTCGGGAACACTCCTCTTGAGGCTCAGGATTCAGAATTTTACAAAGCCAAAGTAAAAAACTCAGCCAAAAGAAGCAGCAGCAAAGCGAAGGTAAAATCTAAAGTTAAATCCAAAGCCGGGAAAAAATAAATACCATGAATAAATCCCGGGGCTTTTTCAAAGATTATTAAGGATGAAGAAGCCCCGGCCATGAGGTCAAAATGATAAAGAAAAAAATGTATATAAATGGCGAATGGGTGGATGCAATATCAGGACAAACCCGTTCCATTGTAAACCCGTTCAACAATGAAATAATTGCAGAAGTCCCTGAAGGGGGACGGGAAGATGCAAGGGAAGCCATATCTGCCGCAAGAAAGGCATTTGATTCAGGGCAGTGGAGCGGTCTGCCGTCAGTTGAAAGAGCCGCCCTGGTTTATAAACTCGCACAACTCATTGAAAGAGACAGGGAAGAGCTGGCAGAACTCGAAAGCCTTGACACAGGCAAGACTGTTGAAGAAAGCCGCTGGGACATGGATGACATTGCAGGAATCTTCAGGTATTTTGCAGGCCTTGCAGACAAGGAACATGGAGAAATAATCGCCTCTCCCATAAAGGATTCAACGAGCATGATCGTAAGGGAACCGGTTGGTGTGTGCGGGCAGATTTCACCGTGGAACTATCCGCTTCTCCAGGCATCATGGAAGATGGCGCCTGCCCTTGTTGCTGGATGTACAATTGTAATGAAACCCAGTGAAATAACTCCGCTTACAACCATAAAGGTAACAGAACTCGCTGAGGAAGCCGGTTTCCCAAAGGGTGTGGTAAACACGATACTCGGCCCCGGGATGAGTGCAGGCGCAGAACTCGCAGAGAGTAATGATGTAGACCTGATTTCATTTACAGGGGGCATTGAAACAGGCAAGACAATCATACGGGCAGCAAGCGGTAATGTGAAAAAGCTGGCCCTGGAACTCGGCGGAAAGAATCCCAATATAATCTTTGAAGATGCTGACTTTGAAACGGCAGTTGACTATGCACTTAACGGTGTATTTTTTCACGCCGGCCAGATCTGTTCGGCAGGCGCGAGGGTAATGGTTCAGTCTTCCATTCATAACAGGTTTGTTCAGGCTCTGCGTGAAAGAATACTAAAAATAAAAACAGGCAATGGATTCGATACAGACACTGAAATGGGCCCTGTAATTTCAGAAGACCACAGGGACAAGATTGAGAAATATATTGCCATAGCAATAGAAGAGGGAGCAAAACTTGAATGCGGAGGCAAAAGACCGGATGACCCTGAGCTTCAGAAGGGATTCTTTTACATGCCAACTCTTTTCTCTGAATGCACTAACGACATGAGAATAGTTCAGGAAGAGGTGTTCGGGCCCGTAATAACTGTAGAAAAATTCGACACGGAAGAAGAGGCGGTGAGAAGAGCCAACGATACAGTCTACGGTCTCTCAGCAGGATTCTTCACCCGTGACCCTGACAGAATAGCAAGAGTATCAAAGGCACTGAGATTCGGTACTGTATGGGTAAATGACTTCAATGTGTATTTTACCCAGGCCCCCTGGGGCGGGTACAAACAGTCAGGCATGGGCAGAGAGCTTGGCAGTGCAGGCCTTGAAGAATACACTGAAATAAAACATATATACCAGAACCATAACACTACACCACTCAATTGGTTTGGTAAAAAATAAACTGCATATAAGAAGGGGCCTATGGCCCTTTTTTGTTAATATGAATAAATGTAATTATAAAAGGAGGAGTTATGATTAAAACAACAAAAAAAAGAATCATTATTGCGGTTTTGATTTCATGCTTTTTTGTAACCGGCATTATTTCCTGCAAAAAACCTGAAGTCAAAAAGGGACTGATCAGATTCGTCAGCGTTAGCTGGACTGGCGTGACAGTAAAAACAGAACTGGCAGTTAGAATTCTCAAAAGCCTTGGTTATGATGCAACAAATACCATGGTGTCGGTTCCAATTGCATACCAGGCTCTTGATTCAAACGAAGCTGACATATTCCTGGGCAACTGGATGCCGTCAATGAAAACCATTGCAGAAAAATATTTCAAAAAAGGCACTGTTGTAAAATATGTTGCAAATATGCCAGGAGCGAAATATACACTCGCAGCACCGTCATATGTAATAGAGGGCGGCCTTAAGGATTTCAGCGATATAGCAAAATTCAAAGATAAACTTGAGGGCAGAATATACGGAATCGAAGCCGGTAATGACGGCAATGAAATCATACTCGGCATGATGAAAAAAAACATGTATGGCCTTGGAGATTTCAAACTGATAGATTCTAGCGAGACAGGGATGCTCTCACAGGTACAGTCATACATCAAAGAAAAAAAATGGATAGTCTTTTTAGGATGGGCTCCGCACTACATGAACGAAATAATTGACATGAAATATCTCACTGGAAGCACTGCTGAGACATTCGGCGGCAACGACGGAACTGCAACTGTTTACACAAACATTCACAAGGGATTTGCAGAAAAACATCCCAATGTTGCTGAATTCCTGAAGAACTATACTTTTCCTGTTGATATGATGAACCAGGTAATGAAAATGCTTCATGAAGACAAATCACTCAAACCGGCAGATGCAGGGCTCAAATGGATAAAAAAGAATCCAAAGATATACAAAAAATGGCTGGATGATGTAAGAACAGTTGAAGGAAAGCCTGCAGTAAAGGCATTTGAAAAATACCTCAAAACAATCTAAATAAAACAGAATAAACCTGGGGCGACCTGCCTCAGGTTTATTTTTTTTGCAGAACTTTATGCGTGGATCATGTCCGACCTCCACGTCTTCGTTTCATCAAAAAAGCCTTCGACGGGCCCTTCGACCAACTCAGGGTAAACTCAGGCACCGTTGCCTCAAAAAATCATTGTTTGGATTCAAGGAACAAATGCAACCAGTTCAATTTAGAAATCCCTCCCCACATTGGCTGAAATGTACCCACATTTTAATAAAGAAAAGAGAAAGGGGATATGGAGATAACAGGAGAGATATAAGGGATAAAAATCATAAAGCTTTATATACGACTTTAGCTAATTATGTTATCTGGTGCGGTATAACTGA
>CAZEJW010000181.1:0-7441 GCA_964512685.1 uncultured Leptospirales bacterium
TTAGTGATGCAATCTGTAGAAGAGGTATATGCTAAATAGATTGATTTCTCTAAAAATTCATGTATAATGAATATACACTTAAAACGAGAAATGAATCAAGGAGGTTTATATGGGTGACGTATATAAAGAAGAAAATAGGTTAACAGCGATGTTATTATAAGCATTGAGGAATTATATGACTCAAGAGACATTGTCCAGCCAAAATTGGCAGCATAGTTGTATTTTGCAATTATTGGGACAGACATTGTAATAAACCCGACTGCCCATATCAGTATGCTTGTTTTTCTTCTGTTTTTCTTTTTTCTGTAAATAAAAAAGGATATTATCACTGCTATCAGGTAAACAGTAAAGGCAGGAAGGATTCCCGCAATAGAGGTATGCGATATTACCTGGAAAAAGATGGCAATAACAGCCATTGTTGTCAGAATTAAAAAGTAAAGAAAGCTGGTGTTTATTTCAAGGATTTCTCTTGGGGAATAGTTGTTTTGTTTCATTACATCCTCCGGGAATGTATCATGAATTGGTTATTGCCAATACTTTTCTACCGACTGAATATTTGGCAATTGTCGAATTTAGTCTGTTTTGTGTAAATGATTTTTGAAAGTTTTTCGTTTATTTTTTAAACCTTGAGTATTATGTTTTTTTTAAAGTGAAATTGTGACTGTTTTTACACTGTAAGGGGTTTTGTTTTTTATTTTTTTTTGAGTCGATTTTTTTCAATAAATTTTTTTGGTTAAAACAGGTGCAGGCATTTCGTAAAAGAATTGCATTTGCCCTGAAAAATAATAAAAGTGGACAGAAAAATAAACTAAAAAGAACAGGAATTATATGGAAGAAAAAATACATGTATGCCCATGGTGGATAGGTTACATTCTTGCAAGTCCGCTAAGAAAATTATACCAGAATCCTGAGAAGATTCTGGCTCCCTGTATTAAAAAAGGTGATGTTGTTCTGGAAGTCGGCCCTGGCATGGGGTTTTTCAGTATCCCTGCTGCGAGGCTCGTTGGTGAAAATGGCAGGATTGTCTGTACTGAACTTCAGAAAAAAATGCTTAAAACCCTGGAGAAAAAACTCAGAAAAAAGGGCCTTCTTGAAAGGGTTGATCTTCGTATGTGTTCATCAAAGTCCCTTGAAATAGGAGATATTGCAGAAGGGATTGATTTTGCATTTCTCTTTGCAGTGGTTCATGAGATGGGAGATCAGGGAAAAATTTTCAGTGAAATATATTATTCTCTCAAAAAGGGAGGAACCATGCTCATTGCAGAACCTGCAGGTCATGTTACAGAAGAGGAACTCGCAGCTTCAGTAGAACTTGCAGAAAAGGCAGGTTTCCGTGTGAGGGAATACCCGCTTATAAAAAAAAGCAAGTCTGTTCTCATGGAAAAATGAGCAGCATTAAATGAAATGATAAAAAAAACACTGTATTTTCTCACTGCAATTCTTGTTCTGATTCCGGAATACACCTTTGCAGCAGATTCAGCATCTGAATGGAAAGATATCTCCCTTCAGAGAGAGATAATTGAATGGTCTGTTATATCGTCAGCCGGAATCGGAGCGCTTGCCCTGAGGCTCGTTGATGAACCCTGGCCTGAAAGTCCGGTTATCGGAGGTGAAACAGGCAAAACTTACCACAGTGATACAATATCCGACCTGGCATTGAGTGGAGGCGCTGCCGTGCTTGGAGGGTTTATTCTGCTGTGCCCGAACAATGACGGATTCATGAACAGGACTACATATGAAAACGTTAAGGGATATGCCGCAGCATCATCCTTCAATCTCCTGTTTACATCGCTCACAAAGAATATCTTTGGCAGAAAAAGGCCGAGCTATGACAATTTTCCTGAAGACAAAAAAAATACAAGGGGCAGAAAGTCCTTTGTGTCAGGCCACAGTTCAACTGCATTCTGTTCTGCAACATACACCAGTCTTTATATATATAATTATATCGGCGATACCGGTGAAACCTTTGATATGTCCATGAAGATCGGTTCAGCTCTTCTGCTTCACGCTTCAGCCGGTTTTATTGCCTGGACAAGGGTTCATGACAATGTGCATCATCCCTCTGATGTTGCTGCAGGTGCTGTTGCAGGCTCGGCTTTTGCGGCTTTGAGTTTCTGGTATTTCAACTGCAGCGGTTCAAAAATAAGGGTTCTTCCTGAAAACCTGCAGGTTTTTGTTTTGCCGGATGAAGAAGGCGCATCAGTGCATGTTTTGCGAAGGTTTTAATCCCCCTGTAAAAAAGACTTGCCGAAAACCCCTGAATGAATGAAAAAGAGAATACTTATGAAACAGGCCTGCCCATGAAAAAAATTTTTGATGAAAACGGCTTCCTGCAGGAAGTGATCTCCGGTTATGAATGCAGAAAGGAACAGCTGCACATGGCGGAATTTATCTACAGTGCAATGAATTCTGCTGAGGGAGGTCTTGTTGAGGCAGGAACCGGCACAGGCAAAACCCTTGCATACCTTGTGCCTGCAATAGAATACGCTCTTGAAAAAGACCGCAAGGTTGCAATAACAACAGAAACAAAGGCCCTCCAGAAACAGATACTGGACAAAGATCTGCCTGTGGTGAAAAAAATATTCACAGAACATCTGGGTAAAAACTTCAAGTACTCACTCTGCCTTGGAAGTTCCAATTACCCGTGCAAAAAGAGATTCGAACTTCTCGTCAGAAGGGGAGAGGCAGAAAAGCATGAGATTTCGTATATTGACCGCATTGCACAGCAGTTTGAAAAAGGAAAGATATTTACCCGTTTTGATGTTACAGCTCCTGCATCTCTCTGGTCTAAGATAAACAGGGAGCCTGATGGCTGCAATTCATATAAATGTGTTTTTGCATCAAAGTGCGCTTTCCAGAAGGCAAAGAAGGAGTGGGCAGTTTCGGACGTTCTTGTTATGAATCACTACCTTTTTTTCTCGAACATTGCATCCGGCAGAACATATCTTCCACGCGCGGAAATTGCAGTGTTTGACGAAGCTCATTCTGTTGAAGACATTGCTTCTGCCCAGCTTGGATTCGATATTGACCAGAATGACCTTCTTCACATTTTGAGTCTCCTGTACCGAAAGAACAGAAGGAATAATCTTATACGAAATCTATCTACTGCAAATGAAAAGAAAAGTAAAGACCTGATTGATAAAATTACTGCTGAATCTGAAAGATTCTTTCCTGCAATGAGTGAACTTCTGCCCTATTCGTCCCAGACATTCAGGACTAAAACACCGCCCAAAAAAGAAGGAGAGAAATTTCATTTTCTTGTAAAAGAACTCGTCAATCTGTTCAATGAGGCTGCTGAAGATTTTGGCAGTGAGGATCTCGAAACCGAGTTTGATATTGCCAGGGGTAAGCTCGCTCTTTACGCGGAAAACCTTGGTTCTTTTGTATTTCATACCGGAGAGGATTACGTTTACTGGATAGAAAAAAAGGGGGAGGAACTCATTGCAGATGTCCATCTCAGGGGGCAGCCTGTTGTTGTTTCAAAGATAATGAAAAAGGAAGTATATCCTTATCATGAATCGTGTTTCTTTGTTTCTGCAACTCTTGCGGCTGCGGGTAATTTCTCGTATTTCTCACGTACTCTCGGTACGGAGGATTTCACGTCACTGGCTCTTGCATCCCCTTTTGACTACAGGGCGCAGTCAGTAATTTTTATTCCAAGGAATATGCCTGAACCGAATAACGATGGTTTTCTCATGGAGGCTTCCCGTACTGCGGCCGGTATAATCGAATACCTTGAAGGTAATTGCCTGCTTCTTTTCACGTCATACAGGATGCTTGGAGAGGTAAAAAATATTCTGCTTGATCTCACTGATTACAGGCTCTATTCTCAGGATGATTATACTGCATCAGAGGCTATGAACCTGTATCTTGAAGATCATAATTCTGTGCTCATGGGCACACATTCATTCTGGCAGGGGATCGATCTGCCCGGAGATCTTCTGCGCGGAATAATCATGATGAGACTTCCCTTCTCTGTTCCGGATTCTCCTCTTGTTCAGGCAAGAACAGAGAAAATCCGTGAGGCAGGAATGAATCCCTTTATGACATACCAGGTTCCTGAAGCAATGATCAAGTTCAGGCAGGGATTCGGCAGGCTTATAAGAAGCCGTACTGACCGGGGAATTGTTGCCATACTCGACTCCCGCACTCTTTCAAAGCCTTATGGAAAACAGTTCCTGCAGTCGCTGCCTGAAACGAGAAGGGCATATTCGCTCGATGAGATGAAAAGGGTCTATGACGGTATCAGGGGGTGATCTTTTTTTGTTGACTGTACTGATTGATCTGTTCTTCTGTTGAAAAGGAGTCGGAACATGTTCAAAACAGTGGCAATAAACTTCAGACCTGATGATTCCGGGCTTATCAATATCATCAGAGAACTCATAGAAATCCTTAAACAGCATGACTGTGATATTATGTTTCCTGATTATGAAATTATAAGGGAACATGAATGTGCCCGTTATATTACAGACGAAAAGCGGTTTATTGAAACAGCTGATCTGATAATTGCAATAGGCGGTGATGGTACTTTTCTGAGAACTGCCAGGCTCTTTGCGGAAACCGGCAAGCCCCTTTTTGGCATAAACAGGGGAACCCTGGGGTTTCTCACAGAATTCAATCCGTCTGAATGCGGACACTACCTTTCTGAAGTTCTGGAAGGAAGGTATTCAGTGACAGACAGGCTAGTACTCGAGGCTGTTCTTATTAGGGATGGAGCTGAACTCAGTACTCATATCTTTTTGAATGACGCTGTCCTTTCCAAAGGGGCTTTCTCCAGGGCAATTACCCTTGAGCTCGAGCTTGACGGAGATTTTCTTACAAGCTATTCCGGGGACGGTCTCATTATTGCAACTCCTACGGGTTCCACAGCTTATTCGCTTTCAGCAGGCGGTCCGATCATAGCTCCATCAGCAAGCAACCTTTTTCTGATGAATCCGGTTTGCCCCCATTCTCTTACTACCAGGCCCATGGTTATTCCCGGAAAATCTCTGCTCAAAGCAAGGATTGTCTCGGACTTTCGAAATTTATTATTGACAATTGATGGTCAGGAGGCTATTCAAATCGAGGGTGAAGACAAGGTGCTTTTCAGACTGAAGGATAAAAGAGTCAGTCTTATCACTCATCCTGAAAAGAATTTTTATGCAATCCTGAGAGAAAAACTTGGCTGGGGTTAGAAATGCTCACAGATCTGAGAATTAGAAATTTCGTTATTATTGAGGATATGACCATTTCCTTTGACAGGGGACTCAATATCCTTACAGGTGAAACTGGTGCCGGTAAATCCATCCTCATAGATGCTTTGTCCGGAGTTCTCGGCGAAAAAATGACAACTGATATGATAAGAACCGGATTCGAGAAGGCCACTCTTGAGGGCACATTCGATATATCCGGGCTTTCGCAGATTAAGGAGATCCTTGAAGATTCGGGCATTGACTTTGATGAGGATGAACTCATCCTTAAAAGGGAGCTCTATTCAAGCGGAAGAGGCAAGTGCTTTGCCAACTCATCCCATATCCCCATATCCAGACTTCAGGCAATATCCGATTACCTCGTTGATATTCACGGGCAAAACGAACACCAGAACATTGTTAAAATCGCAAAACACAGGGAGCTCCTCGACAGCTTTGGAGAGCACAATGAACTGGTTGCAAGGGTAAGAAAGCTCCACGAAAGGCTATCTGATATAAAGAGCAGTCTTGAATCCTTTCAGATAGACCAGAGAGAAAAACTGCGAAGAATTGAATACAACTCATTTGCAATAAAAGAGATAGAATCCGCAAACCTTGATCCAAGGGAAGAGATGGAGCTCAAGAATGAAGCCAATCTGCTTGCCAATGCAGAGAAGCTTTTTAACGCAATAAATACATCAGCAGAACTCATGAACGGGGACTCGGGAATTCTCGAAAAACTTACTAAAGTTGAGCAAAACCTTTCCGGTGTTTCAATGTATGATTCGGAGATATCCAATCTTCTCGAGACAGTCAAGGAAGCGCTGTATCCTCTTGAGGATGTTTCGATCGCGCTCAGGGATTACGGAACCAATATAGATTTTTCTCCTGAGAGGATAAACGAAATAGAAGAGAGAAGATCGCTCATTGCAGGCCTGAAAAAGAAATACGGTGATTCTGTTGAGGAAATACTCGATTTTGCGGAAAAGGCAAGGCGTGAACTCCATGCAATAACATCGAGCGAAGAAGAGCTTGATCGGCTTAAACAGGAATACTCAGAAACAGTAAAAATTGTCAAAGACGCTGCACTTGACCTCTCTTCAAAAAGGAAGGCTGCTGCCGAAAAACTCGAAGAACTTGTCATGAATGAGCTCTCTGATCTTGGAATGGGAGGAACTGTTTTCAGGGTATCCATTAAAAGGGAGATCGATCCTGAGGGCGAGATTGAGGCGGATGACAAGAGATATGTACTGTATCCTCACGGACTTGACAGAGTCGAGTTTCTTCTGTCTGCAAACGAAGGCGAGGATCTAAGGCAGCTTCGCAAGGTTGCGTCAGGCGGAGAGATGTCGAGGATTATGCTGGCTCTGAAAAACGTTATACTCTCTGCTGATATAGTTGAAACCCTGGTCTTTGACGAGGTTGATACAGGAATAAGCGGAAAGACTGCAGAGATTGTTGGTAAGAAACTCAAGAAACTTTCATGCGATCGTCAGGTTCTTCTGATTACACACCTGCCTCAGATTGCCGCAATGTCTGATGTGCATTTCTCAGTGCAAAAAGGCAGGGAGGGAGAGAGAACAGCCACTGTTGTAAAACAGCTCAACCGCAGGGAGAAGATAAAGGAAGTAGCAAGAATGCTCGCCGGAGAGGAAATAACTGACCTTTCCATTCAGCATGCAGAAGAGATGGTGTCGCTTGCCGAAAAGAACTGATACAGAAAAATCATCCATTGATCTCACTGAGGTGCTTTCACATATTGTTCATGAGATAAGCCGGTTTTCTGCTGCGTTCAGTCATATCGATGCAGGGAGAATCACTGTCTGCATCGCATCAAACAAGGCAGGGAGCAGGGGAGGGATCTACGGTAAGCTCGTTCCCCTGAGGTTCGAGAACGGACACGAGGTTCTGCGCTACAGGGGGGATCTCTATACCATGCCCGAGATCGTTAAAGATGGTATTCCCCAGATGTATGTTTTGTATTTTTACATGACTAAATTTTTTGACCTCGATGCAAGGGAAAAGCTCAGGGTGATATTTCACGAGCTTTTTCATATCAGCCCTGATTTCAATGGTGATATCAGAAGGATGGGCAATGTGAAGGTTGCGCATGGCCACTCAAGAGAACACTTTGATTCGCACTTTGAAGAGGATGCCGACAGGTTTTATGAATATGTTGCCGACACTCCTTACATGAATTTTCTCAGCATGAGGTCAAAAGACCTCTTCGAAAATTTTGACTCAGTAACGGGCAGAAGGATGAAGGCCCCAAA
>CAZEJW010000182.1:0-7330 GCA_964512685.1 uncultured Leptospirales bacterium
CAGCCCGGCCCTGAGCATTGAATCTGCTGATGTTTTTTAAAAACCCGGTTTTTTTCACTGCTGTTATTGACAGCCCTGAGTGCGAAGGGAGACGCCCTTATGAGAAAGATAAGCAGCCTGAATAATAAGGCAATAATGCAGAATACAAACTAAACATTTGCCTCTTTGCAGGCAATGAAGATCAACAATCTCTGCAGTTGTTAAAAGCGGAGATTTACCAAAACACCCGCATGTAAAATTCTTCTTGATTTAACTCCCCCATGAATAAGATTCAGACACTGAAACACTTGCTTTCATGAGAACAGCAGAGTTTTTTTCATTCAATAATGTTCAGGAATAAACATTAAAACTGAATACAATCCTGAAATAAACAGAGGGAGCTTATATGAAAAGAAAGCAGTCAATAATCGCGTCATTGATTTTGTTTATATCTGTTCTGTTTTATGCAGATATAATGGCAGAGACTTACACGAATCCCCCTCAAAAGGGATATTTCTACATTAAATCCGCTTATTCAGGCGATAAAAACGCAGGCTACTGGGATCAGAAAGGATCACCTGCCAGATTCAAAAACATGTCAATTCTGAATCTGAACAGCAAGGAAACATCCACTGATCAGATTTTCAGGTTTATTCCTGAACAGGGCGGTTATTACAGTATTGTTTCAGCCAATGGCGGATATGTAACCTTCTTCAGAGTAAAGGTTATGGGAAAATTCACCTCTCTTATTCAGTTCAGGGCTAAAAGCAACAGCTTCACTCAGAGATTCCGTTTTAAATACACAGGAAACGGCAAATGGAAGATTTATACATACAATAAAATGCTCATGAGTGTTCCCGGAGTTATAAGGGATACGTCCAGGGTTGGCACTTCAACTGACACAGGCTCGGTTCAAAATGAATGGTTTTTAATTGATTCGCGCACAGGCAAAAAATATACACCAGCTTCAGACCAGGCGCAAAAAGCAACCACTCCTGACACTGAGACAACAGCCAATACTTCATCTGACATATACAACCTTCTTCCAGGCGAACAATTCGTTTACGGCAAAATAGGCATGAAGGATTCAGGAATAATCAACTATACCCTTGCAATAGTAAGAAAGCCCAATAAAACCAAACAGACATACAAGAGAGAATTCGATCCATATGGGCCAAGGCCACTCTCCTCAGGCAGGGTAATGAAACCCGAGAAAAACATGAAAGACTATGACAGATACGACTACTGGCTCATTTTCAATGGAGAAAAATTCGGCCCTTATGACCGGATTATAGAGATGTACCAGAACAATGCTGACACTGACCTGTGGGTAGACAGAGAAGGCCGGAAAATCAGCTTTGCAGGAGTAAAGGGTCAGAGATACTATCCTGTAATAAACAACCAGCGTTCAGGGTCTTTCTGGACAGCAGGCCAGGCTCCGAGTTTTGACAGGCTGTCAGGCCAGTCAAACTACATTTTACAGTGGTCACAAAATGATTACCGCTTTGTAGAAAACTTCAAACACGTATTAAAGGGCTGGAAATACCTTGGAGGACTTAAATACGCTGACAATAAAAAAGACTTTATCTACATCGGCGGAAAGGATAATAAATGGGAAAGATCAGTTTACCTGAATCATAAAAAGATTGCAGGCCCCTTTTACATTGTCTCAAGAGCAGGATTCATCCCGGGAACAAACAGGGTATATATAGCCGGTTTTGACAAAAAGTCAAATTACAAACAGATTCTGTTTGGCGATAAAAAAATAAATATTCCTGACGGATATGGAGTGGAAAATATTACCCCATTTAAAGACAGGATAATCTATACAACCAGGCATACAAATAAACTGGCGCCAAAAAACAACAGGTATCTTAGAACCGTTTACAGAATCCATGAATACAATCTGCAAACTGGCAATATTAAAACTTACGGGGATTATAACTTTGCTGTTCACATCAGAATTTTCAACAACAGAGTCTATTATGAAACATACAGGGGCGATAAAGAACAACTCATCATTGAAGAGGGTGGTAAAATTCTGGAACGAATAAGCCTTCGAACTCTAAATGGCCAGAGCCTGATCTGCAGAATTGCACCTGACGGTACATGTTACTCATACTACAAAAATATAAAAAAAGGCGGAAGCGCTTACAAAGCAGGATCATATACCTTTGTTGTTAGAAAAAACGGCAGGCCGGTAAACATAACAGGACTCAATGGAAAGTACCCCAGAATAGAATCCCTTAAATTCAATAAAGAAAACAGTGATATTCAGCTTGTAATAGATCTCGACAAATCAGTAGCATCAAAAAAGAAGAAGATTATCTATGGCGATAAATCATTTATCCTTAACGGGGATACATGGGACAGCAACATTCATTTTGCTGACAAAGGTAAAACCGTGTATTCAATTCACAGGCATATAAAATCAAGAAACGACTGGAGATGGCAGCTCTTCAAAGATGGGAAGCCGGCTACCAAAATCTTCAGCTCGATCTGTGCATTTGCCATGTCAGATGACGGCAGCAGCTATGCGATCCTTACAGGAGGAGGAAGATCCTACCGGACAGAAAATGCCCAGATGCATCAAAAGAAAGAACTCGTTTCAAACGGCAAAGTGATTCAGGGCACATTCGGAGCGCCTGTGTGGAGCCCTGTTAAAAAGAAAATCATTGCCATAAAGCAGGAAGGAAACAAACTGTTAATCAGTGAAATAAACTAAAAACAGTCAGATCTCCCGCAGACTGCATTTTTTTCGGATTGCAGTCTGCGGGTATAGATAAAATAATTCCTGATCATTTTATGCAACCGCCTGAGAAATTGTTGGACATTGCTGAATACACTGATAATTATGACTTCTAAAACAGAGCCTGTTCTTAAAATTTATTACGGAATAAAAGGCTTTGCTACACCCGCTGCTGAAAGCGGCGTGTGAGTAATTTTTTCTTATGTAATACAGTTCAGGAATAACCATTGATTCAAAATAAATATTCAGAGATAAGGAATGGTATCAGATAAAATGGATTTCATTGCATCCAGTTCACTCCCCGAGCAAATCGCAGCTCATATTGAAAATAAAATAATAACAATGGAATACAAACCCGGTGAACGTCTTGTTGAAAGAAAGATTGCTGAAGATCTTGGCCTTAGCCAGAGTCCGGTAAGAGAAGCATTGAGAATTCTCGAAAAAATCAAGCTGGTAAGACTTGTTCCGCGCCATGGTTCATATGTTACAGAACTTACAGAAGAATTCATTGTTTCTGCTTACAATATTTTTAAAGAGCTTGTCGCTCTTGCTACAGGAAATACTGTTGAACGAAGAACAGAAGATGACATTTTAAAAATCAACAATGCTCTCAACACAGTCAAAGAATATACTGAAAACAATGACATGTATAAATTCAATGAAGCCTTTTTTGAATGGGGAATAACGTGCCTCAGGGCTGCTTATGATCCTCTTCTCGAAGAAATGCTTTTGGATCTTGTACCATCCATGAGAAGATTTCAGTATATAACATTTCTGTATAAAAATTCCAATGATATGGCAGAGACTCTCGAAAAAACGACTTTTTCAGTAAAGTGTATCGAATCCGGGAATGTACATGAAGCTGTTGAGAACAACAGAAACTATATTGAAAAATCGAAACAAACGCTTCTTAAAATATTCAGAGAAAACAAGATTTGATTTTCCAGCCAGGCGAACCAGACCTGCCGGGAAACCGTACAGGTGTAATTAACGCGCAGTCTGCCTGCTGCATTTTCTGATCATTACAAAAAACAAAAAGAGCTGAAACGCGCTCAGCACGATCAAAACATAAACCCCTGAGTGCGATCCATTTGGATCGAGAATGTAATACCACTTGTCTGCATGCGGAAGATAAAGAAAAATACTAAAGATTATCTTGAGAATAAACCCGCCCAGAGAAAGCCCTGCAATTGTTTGAGGCCTTTCACGCAGCGCCATAAAAACAACACCTGCAATACCCAGAACAGACGTGAATACAGTTTCACACAAAACGAGGCCTGCACGGTATATTACACTTGAAAGAGCAGGAGAAGAAGCATCAATGCGGCCAATATGACTGCATCTTTCACTTTTTCAAAATTACCTGCATTTATTGCCCTGAAAAGTTTTTCATTTTTATCAGGCAGAAGAAGGAATACAGCAAAAAAGGTGGCAATTACAATTCCGCCAATAATCAGTTTATTCTTCATATACCCGCCCTAAATATCATCAGGTTTTGAAGACAGTCTCCAGAATCTCTGATTGTCTATTTTTACATTGTCCCGTTTCATGCCCATGCCGAATTTATCATCATTGACGATTTCACTGATCTTATACGTGACTTTCCCGGCAGGTTTTATTACAGACTCAATCACTCTGCCTCCGCTTATCATTTTGTCACTTCCGCATGAACCGGATGCTTCAACCAGTTTGCCTCCCGTTATATGCTTTCTGGATGTTGCAGTAAGGTACAGAATTCCCTTTTCAACTGTCCATTTACCTGAAAATGAAATCTCTCGTTTTGAGCAGTCAGACTCGCTGAACCTGAATGTAAACTTCCTGTTTGGAAAGAACTGGTAAATATTATCATAGCCTGCTGCAACAGCAGGTGCAGCATGCCATGCTCCGACAAGTCTCTTCTCTGTTTCAGAGAGATTCACACTATATAGTTTTAAAATTCTTATAAATTCAGAAGTATTCCTTATAAAAGCAAGATCACTGTCTTTTTTAATATAATTGACATATGGATACCCCTCGCCAAGAGCCTCTGACAGATATTTAAGGGCAAGCTTTTTATTGCGCATAAGAGATGCAGCACACGCGGAATTATACAGAAGAGTATACTTTTTATCATAGCCGAGTCTGCCTGATATTTCATAAGCTTTTATTGAATCACTGTATCTTTTAACATCAATCAGAGCGTTTCCGTATTCGTAGTAGAAAAACGAATCAGGCCTGTCAGCAAGAGCCTTCTCGAACAATGGGATAGAGGCTGCCGGATTCTTCTTCTGCCTGTATAAATATCGTGCCCTTCGTGCAAGATTTCCACCATCAATTTTCTGCTTTTGAGAATTCGTTTCTGTTCTTTTTTTCACTACAGAATAATCCAGAATACCCTCTGCTCCGGCAAACAGACAAATAACAGACAAAGGTATTATAAGGCATGTACAAATAGATTTAATTACAATATTGTTTATCGAACCTGAGGTTTTCATCTTCAATCCCCTGTTTATTACTGGATATAAATTTAATTTAATTTCAGCTAAAATGAAGTCTGCAATACTTCCGTTTTATTTTTTGTCCTGCGCTTCAGCCGGATCGAATCTGATCAGCTGATCATTGCACCCGATCCAGACAATACCGCCTTTATCCACATACAACGAATATGCTCTGAGATCCGGATCATTGAAAACGGGAGTACTGCCTGTACGGTAATCACCATTCTCCAGCACTTCTGCCACATAAACCTTTCTGTCCCTTCCGGCGATGAACCATACATTCCCTGAGAAATCCTGAGTCATGTAATGCACAATCTTTTCTTCAAAAAAACTCCCAAAAACAGTTGCAGCAGTGAACCCGGACTCACTTTCCGAAAAGTTGAACATTCCGTTCCTGGTACAAAAAAAGTTTTCATTATCAACACTAAAATGAATAACTCCCGAGTAAAGAGGGCTGGCTTCGATTTTAAAAAATTTCATCTCATACTCAGAGCAATCCTCTGAATGAAACGTTATCTGAACAATATCTCCTGATTCATAGGAAAGCCAGAGCCTGCCCTTACCGTCTTCAGTCATTGAATTGACTGTTACCGGCAATGCTTCAATTTCCGAGAAAACATCCCACTTTTTATTCTTTTTAAAAAGGATAACCTTCCCTGTTGCTGCGCCAAAAACAATGCCATCATGAAATATGGAACCACAGACCGAGTAAATATCGAGATCAAGATTGATATTTGAAACTGTTTTATCGCTCAGAATATACAAACCGAAGCAGTAAGAGATAATAAGATCTTCCCTGTACTCCATTAGATCCCATACCTGTTCATTGGTCCACGGCAGTTTAAGAAAAAGATTGTTACCTGACAGATAGGTGTGATCTTCTGCCTGAACGCCATAAACAGTACCGAGATAAAGGTTCCCCCTGTAACGGCACATGGATTCGATCCTCCCCTTTATACCTGACTGCTCATTAAAAATAATTGCAGGAGAGAAAACCTCCGTCATAGCAAGACCAAAGCTTAGGCCCATCCAGAACCTGCCCATGCTGTCTGTCCTCATTGACCTGACATGGTTGTCAGGAAGGCCTCTTTTTTTGTCCATGTGACCGATGAGTCTCCCGTCATATGAAACAATAATTACACCGCCAACCCTGGTTCCGACTGCATACCCCTTCCCGGGGATGTGAGCCGCACGCATACCTCCGCATTCGATAAAAAGCGAATCTGCGTTAGTGGAAAATTTTTCAAGCTTAGCACCATCATATAAAAAGAAACCATGATTCCTTGAATAGCATATAATTCTTTCATCGTCATACGGGAGGAAGCATGTGATATTGATATGTTCCTTCGCGACCCTTTCCCCGCCGGGTGCAAGTTCAACCCTGCCATCAGTAATCTGCATCATGCCAACCTTCTGCTGAAGCAGATAAACTGCACTTCCAACACCCATCATCGAATAGAAGACTCCTCCTTCTGTTACAGTCAGAGTTTCCCTGAACCATCTGAATATAAACGATCTCGACATAAAATAAACACCATTATGCGAACAGACGGTCCTCCAGACAATATGAAAATTTTTCTGACTTTCGTCGAGTCTGTCAGCAAGTGATACATAATGAAACCCGCTGTCATCATCAATAAAATATCCGAATTCGCCACGTCCGCCCGCGTATAGAATTCCCTCATTGTCTGTATCCAGAGAATAGATATCCTGCAGTTCCGGGAATATCATCTTATTCCATGTGCCATTCTTTAGAAGAAGAAGCTCGCCCTCGTAGGCCCCAAAGTAAACAGTATCATCAGTACCAAAAGCTATCGAAAGGATAGCCTCTTCTCCATCATATTCCACCGGCGTAAAAGTATTTAGAAATGGCATACTGAAGGAAGTATAACGATTCCATGATTCCTGTTTTCTGAAATCAGTCGCGCTTATTCCAAAGTAATTCTTAAACGCCCTTGCAAATGTCGCTGATGAAGAAAAGCCTGTATCAAGAGCAATCTCAGTGACTGAAGCAGAATCATTTTCAAGGAGCATAAATCTAGCTTTCTCGAGACGAATCCTGTTTATATAATCACTGACATTCTCGCCTGTTGAAAGCTTGAAAATCTTTTTAAAATGAGAAACA
>CAZEJW010000183.1:0-7329 GCA_964512685.1 uncultured Leptospirales bacterium
GCACAAACTGCTCCTGGAATTGTCTACCAGATCGGGGGTCAATTACCCTGGAGCCATATTAAAATTTTGCTGGATAAGGTTACAGTGCATAGTGAAGCCCTTTTCTACATTAATGAAACCATAGAAAACGGGTGGAGCCGTGATGTGCTGGCATTACAGATAAAATCAGATCTATATTCAAGGCAGGGTAAAGCAATTACAAACTTCAAAAATACTCTTCCTTCTCCTCAGTCAGATCTTGCTCAACAAACGATTAAAGATCCTTATACGTTTGATTTTTTGACTATGTCTCAGCCTTACAATGAACGGGATATTGAAAATCAACTGATAAATCATATTACTAAATTTCTGCTTGAACTGGGAAAAGGTTTTGCTTTCGTGGGGCGGCAGTATCATCTTGAAGTTGGCGATTCGGAATACTATATCGATCTATTGTTTTACCATGTCAAATTAAAATGCTATGTGGTTGTAGAACTTAAAAATACAAAATTTATTCCCGAATATGCGGGTAAACTAAATTTTTATCTTTCCTCAGTTGATACTCTTCTAAAGTCTCAGGATGATAACCCTACCATTGGAATTTTACTCTGTCGTGATAAAAACAAAATTGAAACTGAATTTGCCCTGAGAGACATCAACAAACCAATGGGAGTCAGTGAATTTACTTTAACAGAAGTGCTCCCGGATGAATTAAAAGGTTCCCTTCCCACGGTTGAAGAGATTGAAGCAGATATGGAAATGATGAAGGATGAATTATAAATTAAAAAAACTTATAAATCTGCATTCATTGAAGAGCGTCTTGAAAAAACCGTTATCGAATTACCTGAGCAAGAGGACCATTTCCATACTCCTGATGAATCATTAATCAGAGGAACTTCAGAAATTTTTATAAAGGATGATCTCAAAACCTTCTTTCAGCTAAATATAAAGAAGACAATATAACCGCTGCTAAGATCGATACTATCATTCGCACCCTGGGTGCATATTCAGCTAATCAATTATTCAAATCATGCAAAATATAACACTCTCCTGCCGTTGGAAGCAGACATCGTTGCTGCAGATGGTAGGGATTTATATAATACAAACAAAAATATATTCAGCATTAATCAGGTTTAAATAATTTCTCCCCCTAAACAAAAACACCATAATGTATTATAAAAAATTAAAAAAACACTTGATTTATTAATGCCTATAAAGTGTTTTATATACGTTACCAACTCTTATAATTAACTTTGTCTCCGAATCAAAAATTATAAATAATAATTAAGGTTAAGGAGGTTCAAATGTCTATTAGTTACGCTCTGTACAAAAATCATTTAACGTCAGATCCTGATGATTGTATGGCTAAGGTTATGGTAAGAGGTTCAGCAGAACTGGATGACATTGTAGACAGAATGACTGAACTTGGAACAACAGTAACAAAAACTGACATTATCGCAGTTATTGAAGATTCTCTGAGAGCAACAGAGTCGCTGTTGCTGGAAGGCTTCAGGGTCAACTTTGGTGATCTTGTACAGCTGTATCCTACAATAAAGGGAGTCTTTAACGGTATGACAGATTCATATGACAAAAGCAGACACAGGCTTGATATCGCAGCGAACCCGGGAACAAGAATCAGAAAAAAGGTAAAAACTGAGGCACGCACAGAAAAGGAAGAAACAGCAAAACCCTTTCCTGTGCCGCTTGAATTTATTGATACTGCCTCTGAGAGTTCAAACGAGAGCGCAACTCCGGGCAATATTGGAACGGTAAACGGAAACAGGCTCAAATTCAATCCCCAGAAAGCAGATGAAGGAATCTTCTTTATTCACACCTCAGACAGCACAGAGATAAAGGCTGCCTCAATTCAAAAAAACAAGCCGGGCCAGCAAGTGTTTCTCATCCCATCTGAACTGACGTCAGGCGAATCTTATGCAGTAGAAATAAGAACAAGGTTTACAAACGACAGTACTCTTCGGAAAGGACGACTTGAAGAAGAACTCACTGCTATTTAAGAGATTAGTATATTTTTAAACACTCTTTAATGCCTGTGCCACATGGCACAGGTTTCTTTTTACCTTAAAAACATTATATGAATTAAAATAATATCAGGCCTGTAAATGGAACCGGGCATAGCCCATGCTCAGAGCAAACATAGGCTATGCCGGGATCGTACATAGCCTATGTTTAATATTTTCACAGTCGATGTTTACTTCAAACATAGGCTATAGATGGTTCTGACATAGTCGATGTTTGCCTTCAAACACAGCCTATGTTCGGTTTTTTCAAGCCTTATGTTTTGGCATCAAACTTAACCTATGTATGGTTTTTTTCAAGCCTTATGTTTTGGCATCAAACATAGCCTATGTATGGTTTTTTCCAGCCCTGTGTTTTGGCATCAATTTTATCCAATCCCTTCCCCTGTCTGTACACGATGACAGGATTATAGCATTATAGGATTTACAGGATTAAGATTCCAAACAAAAATCCTCTCTCTTAATCTCTTAATCGTGTCAATCCTGTTCTGACATTCTTCATCTTAATCGTGTGAACAATTAACTTCAATATCAAATTAATATAAATTCAAATTTATATATTATCCATGCAGGAAAAACTGTGGGGGCTAAAAACGAGGCAGGCAATAAAAACAGGGGCGTATGCATTACGCCCCTGTTTAATTAATTACAGTTTATTATTCTTTCTCAGTCCAAACACAACCATCTTCCTGTAAAGCTTTTCTTTAAAGTTAGACGGATTATCAAGTTCCATTCTCCTCAGGTGTCTTCCGGCTGATTCCGGTATGGGTTTGAAAAACTCACCGGCAAGGCCAAAAATCATTTTGAGCTTTGAGTCTTCACCAAGAGATTTCAAAACCTTGAGAGAACCTCCAAGGTCAACATCGTCGGCAGTGAGATCTGTGCCGAATGGAAATGGCTGAAAGTATCCCTTTGCCTGGTAGGGTTTGAGAAGCTCGGCAATCTTTTCTGGGTAGTTGTTTCTGAACTCTTCGGGAATCTCGTAGCCAGCCTCAACCTTGCCTGCTTTCTTTGCCTGATCAAGAAGCTCTTCCTGAAATCTCGAATCCGCAATATTGATAATTCTCTTTATTACTTCACTCTCGGGAATATCCAGAACATCTGCAATACCGTATTCAGTTACAATGATATCACGGTTATGTTTAGTGAGTGTGCAGTGGTCATAAGACAACACGATATTTGAATGAAGATTTTTACCAGACCCCTTGGTGCTCTTTACCATAAGGATAAAGCGTCCGTCGGGCAACGCCTGTGCCATTGCGTTAAAATTATACTGTCCGCCAACACCACTAACGACTTTACCATTGGCCAGCTGATCTGCCACTGAATCACCGAAAAGGGTAACCTTCATGGCAGCATTAACGAAACGTCCGTCTTTTCTCTGAAGAGACCTCAGCTTTTCGTCTCCGTAAAGCTGGTTTACCTTTTCTACTCCAGACATACCGAATTTCTTTCTTTCTTCCTCACTCATGGCATTCAGGTCATCATAAAAGTTTTTTGGACCGATGAAGAAGGCAGCCAGTATAACCTGCCCGTTTTTGAGCTCAGAGCCCAGAATTTTTCTTATTGCCTTACGGTCAGCATCATCGTGAAGGTCTGCCGAATACAGATCATCACCGTCAATAATTTTACCGTCTTTCAGTTTGAGCCCACTCTTAAGGATTCCGAAGAAAGTGAGCATTTCGAGATCTTCTTCATTCAATATTGAATGAATTGCCTTCTTCTCGATAAGAGTGTCTATAATATTTTCTGGTATTTTCCTGTTTGTCAGTTTTCCTGAGTTTATGAGTTCCATCAAAGCTACATTATCATAGACTTCTCTCTTGAGAATACCCTTTTTATACATCTGCATAAAAGCGTCTACGAACATCTCAGATGAACCATAAAGCCCCTGTTCAAATGTTCCGGTTCCGCCCCATTCCTTAATGATTTCTTTATTCTTTTCGAGAAGTCCCGAATTCGCTAGAATGGTACTGTAATCATCGTTATGCTCATTACGCATTATAAGGGATGATACAATAGCATCACCCAGCGATCCAATTCCAACCTGTATTGTACCTCCGTCCTTTATAAGAGGAGTAACATTGAGGCCAATCATGTGATCGGTGAGCATAACAGGATCTTTTGGCGGGGCAAAGAGATTATAGTTGAATTCATCCCCATGCATAACTATGTCGAAATCTTCGGCATTCATTACAGCATCACCGTACATGAAAGGCATTTTTTCGTTCGCCTCTGCAAGAATTACATTCTTCTTACCTTCGGCCCTGTCTGCCATGAGATACTTGTGAGTTTCAAGTGTAATGTCCGGATTACAAGCTGCCGAGTACATTCGCTTACCGTCAATCTCCTGGTATGCGACAATCATTCCACCGACATTACACTTCAGATTGTGGGCACATCGCGCAACGTGAGTATAATGAGAAGGAAGATGATTCAACTGATAATGTTCGTTATTTATATTGCTTCCGGCCTTGCAGTAGAACTCATAAATCTGAACATTGGGAGGCAGCGTACCGTTTCTGAAATCGGGCATATAATCGAAACCCGGTACATCAGGAAAAATTCTGTCATTGAGATCCCTCAAAAAACGAATTTCCAGTTCTGAATTACCCTGAGGCTTTTCAAGAGAAAGCGCAGTAATAATCTTAAGGCTTATTTCAGGATCTTCTTTTGCTCTGCGGTAAAACTCATTGATTATTCTCAAAGGCTTTCCCAGGGCCAGCGTCATACCGAACACAATATCCTTGCCAACATATTTGATTGTATCATCAACAACCTTTCTGACATCCTGCTCGATTCTACCGGTATTATAACTCATTCCACTAACACGGTTCATAATAATTTATCTCCAAATTTTTTGTTTGTTTGTTTTTTATGTTTTTTTTGATAAGCTAGACTGAGCTGTCAGTACAATATTTATAATAATTAAAATCAAATGTAATTAAATTAAATACACCAATAATTTTATAAAAATTTTTGCATGTATACAACAGGCTTTGTTTTTGTCAATATAAATAATACTTACTTACCGTCAGTAGGCCACTCGGATAGCGGTTAGCATTTCAAGTAACGCACGCCGGATTAAACATTGTTCTAATTTAAACAATTGATTAACCACGCTAACAAAGAGGGAGAAGAAATCAACTTTTGAATCCACGAATAAATTCTTCAATAACAGGGTTAACAACCCCCGGTTGTTCAAGAGGCGCCATGTGGCCCCCGTCAACCCTGTGGTACTTAACGTCTGGAATGGTCTCAGACAGAAGGTCGCTTATAACAGAAGTGAGCTCAGGGCTTCTTTTACCCGAGATAAGGCAGACAGGGGCTGTGATTCCCCTGTAAAGCTTTACAGACAGTTCATCACCAATGGTTGCCCTGTAGTCCATTGGCATCTTTCTTACACATTTTCGAAATGATTTTTTCATCTGCTCAGGGAGTTTTTGAAAAGTACCTTCTCCACTGAAAAAATCAATGAACTTTGAGCACCCTGCATCAGGATTTCCATTAACGACATCTTCCTCTATACCGTTTATGAAGTCCATTCCCTCAAAATACATCTCACGGTCAGTTTCCCTGAACACGTGATTCAGCATTGGCTCATACACAGAAAGGCTCATCACCCTGTTCCCCGGCAGAGAGGCATAACGCAAGGCAATTGCCCCTCCATAGGAATGGCCAACAAGATGAAATTTTTCATCAGTTGAGATTGTTTCATGAAGAACCGACTCTATAAGTTCTATTTCATGCTGTAGTCCAAAACCGTCAATTATTTCAGGGAAGGGTGAATCCCCATAACCATACAGGTCAATTGCAATTACTTTATGATCTGTTTTAAGAGATTCAAAAATCATAAACCACTGTTCTTTTCTGCTCATTGAACTGTGCAGAAACACAACCGGAGTCCCCTCCCCGGCTGTCATATAACCCGCTGTTTTTTTCATTATCCCCCCGGGAAAACCATCAGATTAATTTTATTTGTATATTACATTTAATTTTATTATTGATTTGAGTCAATAAAATTCTTTGCATGCGAAGGCCATTAATTTCACTTTTAAGAGATTACTTTTTATAAAGAAGAAGCCTTCCAAGCAGGGGGGTTTTTACATCAATGGCATTTTCAGGGCACATCTCCTGGCAGCAGTAACAGCGGATGCACTTAGCGTAGTTAAATTCAGGAAACCCCTTTGTCTCAGTGTTTCTGAAGTTTATCGCCTTTCCTTCAACGGGGCAGGCATCAACACAGATACCGCACTTAACGCATTTTGTTTTATCCAGAACAGGTTTTCTTACAAGCGGACTTCTCAGAAACCTTGCCATCCCGAAACTCTCGTCTCTCACAGGGGTTCTTATAACGTCAAAGGAAGTATTGACAAAGGTGTGAATATCGTCGCCTGTGAGTTCCACTTCACTTTCCAGGTATGTACCCAGTCCATATTCACGGCCAAAGACAATCGAGGGGATGTATTCAGGATTAAGACCAACCATCCTGCAAAAAACCGAGTCAAGTGCAACAGGGTCTTCCGAAACAAGAAGAACGTTCATTTTAACGGGTCTGCCTGATGCAGGTCCGTTACCCTCCATCGCCAGCACACCGTCCATAATATAAAGTGAAGGATGAAGAAGCTGATTTAAATCAATAAGCATCCTGGAAAAACTGACAGCATCAGGGAACCTGGCGTGAAAAGCTGCCTTGTTAAAACCAAACACGCAGCCAAGCTGATTCTTTACAGCTCCTGTGATCCGGGTCAGCTGATGAGTCTTCATCTTGCAGAGACTTATTATACAGTCTGTTTCAAGAACTCCCGAAGCAATCTCGAACTGCTTACATGCGTTGCCCTCAGGGTACTGAACAATTTCACCATTGGTAAAATCAGCAAGGGGAATATCATACTTCTCTGCGACCCGGCAGAGGCCTGCCTGTTTTGCAACTCGTTTTGGTGTGCCGAATCCGGGAGAATCGCCATAGGTTATATCATAATCCCCTGCCTTAAGAATTCTCACAAGAGCCTCAAAAACAGCAGGGTGTGTTGTAACAGCTTTTTCAGGAGCCTTGCCTGAGAGGAGATTGGGTTTCAAAAGAACCTTTTTCCCTGAAGGGACAAATTTTTCGATCCCCCCTAAAAGGCCAATAGCCTTCTTGAGAGATTCATATACCTCTTCCTCATGATATGAATCACATCTTACAACCGCAACTTTCGGCATATCATCCCCCTGGATTATATGTGAGAATTATTCCAATCATCATATGTTGAATTGTCGCTGACATTCCTGTTCTTTCTGTGTCATTCCTGTTCTTTCTGTGTCATTCCTG
>CAZEJW010000184.1:0-7176 GCA_964512685.1 uncultured Leptospirales bacterium
CCCGGAGAATATAATTTCCGTCTCAGAGAATATCTGTATATTCCCGGAGAATATATTTTTCGTCTCAAAGAATATCTGTTTATTTGCAGAAACGGTAGAACCCGATCCTGGGAAGGTGTAGGGGCATCTCGTGAGTGCCCCGATATTGGTCAGGTTGTAGGGGCATCTCCTGCGTGAGAGCCCCATTAATCTGAAGATTTATTTTCACAACGCGTCAGGGATGGAGGCGTTACCCCGGAAGCCCGGCAACTGCACATTGAGTTTTGTCAGTAATGAATTTTATTGATCGGGAATATTTATGTTTCACAGAATTGCCGGGCTGAGGAGTTTAAGCCGACAGCCAGACCCTGAGCATTAAATCTGAAGATGTTTTTCAAGGCCTGTTAAAAAAACAGGTTGTTTATTTAACGGCAGGTGCGAAGGGAGACGCCCTTAAAAACCAGAACACCATGTTCCAGAAACAGCTGTGAAAGCATTACAGAGTGAGAGCAGGCCTGACTCAATGAGACTAAAAGCACCGGCCCACATAAGGGACATATTTACAGGCCCTGAGGTTAGATATCACAACCGCCTTAATTTCGCAATTAAACAATACCGGTTTTCGCTTGACTGCCATTTAAACCCGGTATAGATTTAAATACTCTTAGATGCTCGAACCTGTTCGATATACTCCTTATGGGGACCTCTAAAAATCAGGAGTTTCATTATTATTACAAATAAAAACTCCTGATTTTATCAGATGTTGTACCCACAAGGGAACGTCCAAATATTAATTTATCGAAGTTCCCTTATAACTCTGGCTGACTGAGACACAAATGGAACATTTTATTTTTTTCTTCTATATACTATCATTCTCTTCGGGGATTGCAGCGTGCAATGTGGCACTTCTTTTATATATGCAGCATAAAAAGGTGTCTGTCCGCTATTATTCCATTCTGCAGTTTTCCCTTGTTCTGATAATCGCTTCGTATATTCTGACAAAATATATCAGTATTGTAAGCCCCATGAATAAGGCGGCTATTCACACTGTCTCTGACTTTGTTATGAGATCAGGGTTTATCCTTCTTATCTGTGTTATGCCCTTTTTCTCCCATTCAATTATGGGCATTGAGATGTCACGCTTTAAAAAAAGGCTTTTTACGGGTGTTGATATTCTTGTAGTCATAAATATGAGCCTTATTCTTTTCAGGTTCTTCAATGACAGCTCAGTAACCAGGCAGATAGAATTCTTTATTATTGATCCCCTGCTGGCTCTTGTGACTCTCTACAGCATTTATATGATTGTTGCTGATTTTAATTCGATTTCAGAAAAAACAGTTAAAAACGCATTTCTGGGTTTTCTTATACTCACTGTTGTTTTTTTCCCTGTCTATATAATTGAAGGCTACAGGTTTGAGATAACAGCTTTGAGGGATTATAAGATAATTGAAATATTCTCCCTTCCATTGTACTTTCTGATTCTGAACACCCTCAGCATGATCTTTTCCATCAGGTATTATAACCAGCCTGCGTTCTGGAAAAACAATACACTGTCAGATTATTTCAGGGAGAAGTATAAAATCACAGAGCGGGAAGAGACCATAATCGGGTGTATAATAGAAGGGCTCAGCAATTCTCAGATAAGCAGCAGGCTCTTTATATCAGGAAAAACAGTGGAAAACCATCTCTCCAATATTTACAGCAAGCTGAATGTAAAAAACAGGGTTCAGCTGGTGTCTCTGATTCTCTCAAACAGGTAAATTTTTTCTTTTTTTCCCTTTTTAGGGATATCCCCTATGCCCTAAATCAAAAAATAGGCAAAACCCCCAGGCTTAAATAGCACAATTACGGCATCCCCCTATTTACAAAAAACCTGACAGGTACTATTCTCTTAACCAGGCAATGCTTTCTTCTCCGTGATCGTATGTTGGATTTAATGAAAATGATTATTCAGCTGAAGATTCATTTGTAGTACATGCACCTCCCCCTTGACGGGGGAGGCTGGGAGGGGGAGAAAAGTCTGTCATCGGTTGAAATGAAACGGAATACCGGAATCTCATTTTCAGAGCCTGGTAAATCTTCTGCATGAGATTCCTGCCTTCGCAGGAATGACAAAGGGAATTCAATATACGATGTCCAGAACAACGTTTATAATATTTAAAAGGATGGAATAACCAGATGAAAAAATACCTTTCAGGAAAAATAATCCTCGCGGGAACAGCCCTTCTCTTTGTGCTGTTTCTTTCAAATTTCATTGTGACCAGCGCCTACAGCAATGAACCTGCTGCTGACAGGGCTAAAATTCAAAATGAGATTCAGAGTAATATAGATAAGACTGATGAACAGAAAACCAGCCAGGAAAGCACAACTGCAGAAAATGCTGATTCTCCGGAACAGGAAGCAACCTCAGTAAAAGGAGACAGCCTGCTCTCAACCGCAAAGCAGGGCGGCCCTCTTATGATCTTCCTTATTTTTCTTGGTGTAATATCCATGACCATTATTGTTGAAAGAATAATATTCTTCACCAGAAACAGTGTGTGGAAGGGGCAACAGCTCGAAGAAGACCTGAGAGAGAAATCATCAAAATCAGATCTCATATACAGGGAAGACCTTGAGGATGAACTCAATACCCACTTTTCAAACTATGCCGGCAACCTGGAGAGAGGGCTTCCGCTGCTCTACGGTATTGGCAATCTCGCGCCAATTGCAGGATTCCTCGGAACCGTTATTGGTATGATAAGCGCATTCTCTGCAATAGCAGCAGCCACAACAGTCAATGCAAAGGTTGTTGCAGTTGGTATTCAGATTGCACTTGTTACAACAGCAGGAGGCCTTATTGTTGCAGCGCCTACCCTTGCGTTCTTCTACCTTTTCTCGCATATAATCCAGAACTGCAGTGTAAGGGCAGAGGCGATTATTACAGAGGAAACCCAGGGGCTTCACAGGCTTTCACGTCAGCTTCAAAAGAGCGAGTAAGCCATGTCTGATCCATTAATCATAAAGATACTCGAACGCAGAAAAAGAATAAAAAAGGCAAAGGCTGAGATGTCTGCTGATTCAACTGCAATTGGTGACATGGCTTTTCTTCTTTTAATATTCTTTATTGTTACCAGTTCGTTTATTCTCAGGCAGGGGATATTTCTTTCACTGCCTTCAGCCCGGTCCAGCGCCATTAAAATGGACAAAAGCAGGCTGGTGGAAATTTATCCTGAAAGCGATGGATTCACTTACAATGAGAAAAGAATAAACCGGGCTCAACTCGCTGAAGTATTGACCCGGCAGAAGGAAGAGTTTACTGACAGCGTTGTCATTATCCGCATGAAACCTGAAGTAAAATATGACAGGCTGATAGACACTCTGAGCCTTGCAAGAGAAACCGGGCTGAACAGGGTATCCCTAAAGAACACAAGCGGAGCAGAATAAAATGGTGAGGAAATCATTTTTGAAAAAACTCAAGCCAATAACAATTGGCTCGTCAATGGCAGACATGGCAATGCTTCTCCTGGTCTTTTTTATGGCAACAACCACAACCGAGCCCCCAAAGGGAGTTGAGGTAGAACTGCCATCAGCATATACAAGGGGAGCAGAACAGGACAGTCTCTATATAACAATATCAAAGGCAGGCAGAATATACCTGGACGGCAGACAGGTAAACATGGAACAGCTCAATGACTATCTTGCCATGAGGCAAAGCGAAAGAGACAGGTCAGTTTCAATAACTGCTGATAAGAATCTCAATTATAAACAGGTTTCAGGAGTACTCACTACCCTGCAGGAACAGGACTTTCTCAATATAGTCTTTATGTCCGAACCAAAGAACGGGGCTGGTATATAAATGGAAAATGAAAAAAAGCTCTTTCCCAAAATGCTTGACTGCATGAACGACTGGGAACTGAGGCATCCATACCTCTTTTCTTTCATTTTCTCAGTCACTGTAATCCTCTATGCTTTGCTTCGCACACCTTCACTTGATATCATTGATGAAGATGTTACACCAACAGATCTCATCCAGTTTATTAAGATCGATGAAATGCAGGCTCCGAAACGCATAGTAAAAAAAGATATTACTGCAGAAGACAGCAATAATGTTTCTGAGGATACATCCAATGTTGAACGCGCTGTTGGTACCTCTGAAGATTCTGATGCGGTTGATATTACCTTTTTCCCAAATATTGCACCTCCAAAACCGGTAGGCAAACTGAAAAAACTCTACCCTGCTTCAGGCAAGGAGAGGAATATTGAAGCAGTGGTAAATGTAGAACTGCTGATTACAGCAAATGGCAGAGTGAGGAATGTAAAAATTCTGGGGGTTGTTCTTACCAAAGCGCTTCCATCTGCAATACATTCAAAAATCGCTTCAGACTTCGCGCGTGACGCGCTGAAGATACTGAGAGGCGCGCAGTTTTCTCCTCCTGTTGTTAATGGCAAAAGGGTTCCAATCAAGATGGAGATGCCCCTCAAATTCAGACTGACATAGGAATAAGGTTATAAGCATGAAAATATATAATTCATTGAACAGAAGGGTTTATTTTGCTGCTTTGTTCGTATTTGCAATCTGCAGCACATCCCTGTCTGCAAAAGAAAATATTATTCTCAGCGGAAGAATATTAAACACTGCAACAAATAAAACCGTAAGTTTCGCGACAGTTATGATCCCTGAACTGAGGCTGAAGGCGCGCACTGCAACTGACGGTTCATACACAATGGAAATATCCAAACCCGGAACCTATACTGTAATGGTAAGGTCAAGCGGGCTTGCTATTTTAAAAACAAGCATGAATATTCAAAAGAGCACAACAAGGGACTTCTGGCTGAATCCTGCAAGAATAAAGGGTGCCTCTGTAACGATTACTGATGAACGCGCGGTACAGAAGGTTTCACGCAGAACAATGACAAAGGAAGAGCTCAAAACAACACCCGCATCCTTTGGTGACGCGATTTCAGCTCTTACTGCACTTCCCGGCGTAAACAGCACATCAGGATTCTTTGGATCTCTCGTGATCAGGGGAATGGACCCAACAGCAAACAGGTACTATGTTGATGATCTTCTCATATATGATCCTCAGCACTTCTGGGGCCTGCATTCGGTTATCAATACAAATCTCATGGACAGGATCGACCTGTATGCGTCAGCCTTTCCAAACGAGTTTGGCGGCCCCCTGGCCTCTGTAATAGATATTCATACTATTGACAATGTAAAGAAGTTCGGGGGATACGTTGACGCGGGACTGCTCTCAACAGCTTCGCTCATAAGCTTTCCGATTACCAGAAAGGTAACTGACGGCGAAGAGATAAAAGATGAGAATGCCGGATACATAATTGCGTCAGGACGTTACAGTACGTTTGAAAACCTTGTTCAGCTCTACAGGCTATATAACTATGTAAGGGGCGAGGATGTCAAACTGGATGAAATCCCCAAATACTATGACTACCAGGTAAAATCAAAATACTACCTTAATAAGAACCATGCTCTCAGCATACTTTTCATTGGCGGTTATGACGGCCTTAAACTGGGGCTGGAGGAAGACGACCTTGAAGATGGTTCTGATCCGCTTTTCAGTGATATAGAGCTGAAACACCATAACCGATTCAACAGCCTTGGACTGTACTATACCTTCTCCGGAGACAAACTGAGAAACAGGCTCACTGCCTTTGGATGTTTCAAGGATACATATAACTATTTTGATGCCAGAAACACCAATGCACCTGACTGGATGAAAAATTTCAACCAGACAATTAAGCCGAACTTTTACGGGGTTAAGGATACTCTCACATTCAAATGGATTGAAAACCACGCTGAGATGCATGCAAGTGCTGAATATGCATGCTACAGGTTCAGCGCTGAAGGCAAACAGATTGCATTCAATCCCGGTGGAGATGCTGATTTTGATATAAATGATCCTGACAGTGTGCTTGTTAAAGACCTGGACCTCAGGGCAACGAATCATAAATTCGGGGGCTATCTTGATAACAAGTTCACTATTGGCGGCCTTACATTTGTTCCGGGCTTCAGAACGGATTACCTTAAAAGAATTAACAGGGCAACCTTTGACCCGCGTGCAATGATCAGCTATGAATTTGATACTCAAACCACTGTTTCTGCAGCAGGCGGTCATTACAGTTCATTTTTACAGACAAACCCGTTTCTCTTCAGTACAAATCCTGAAGCAATTGAATACAGCTATCTTGATCCTGAAAAGGCTTATCACAGCATTATTGGAATTGAGCAGGTTTTCGGGCTCTACTCTCTTGAACTGGAAGGATACTATAATAAATTCTATAACCTGGTTGTGGAATATCCCCACTATGAAAACGGAAAATATTACAGGGGCATAAACTCAGGTGAATCAAAGGTATTTGGTTTTGAAATAATGCTGAAAAAAGAAAAGGCAAAAGACAAAAATGATTTCTTTGGACACATAAGTTATACCTGGAACAGGGCAAGGTCAAAATCCGGGATCTCAGGAAATTTCTTTGACGCTGACGGTAATGATACGGGTGTACTTTATGATAAAAACGGAAGCAGGTGGTTAAGGTCCCAGTTTGAAAGAGAGCATACAGTAAAGGCTGTTCTTGGATATACCTGTGGCAGGCACACCCTGTCTACAAGGTTTCAGTTCTACAGCCCGACATACTATACGCCAATTATTGGATCTCATGAAGACCCTCTTTATCCTGGCAGGCATGTTCCTGAGTATGACACTGACAATCCTTTCAGCAAAAAGCTCTCAGCAACTCACAGGCTCGATTTCAGGTATACCTATAAAACAGATTATGAATGGGGATATGTGAGCTGGTATATTGAAGTGATAAATGTTACACGAAGCCGCTCAGCAGGTGAAGAGGTCTGGGATTATGACAAACCATACTCAAGGGATAACCCGGAAGTTGATACAGAAAGAACAATATTCATTCCAAACTTTGGAGTGGAAATCAAATTTTAGTGTGATCCTGAGGGTGCTGCCGAAGGCAGCACCCTCAGGATGTTTTAAATATTTTTAAATATAATTCTTACCTGGCTGAAACAGCATCCCGATTCCTGCCTTGCGGAACTCGGGCAAATATCTGAAGACTCAAACAGTCCTCAGGCATCCATCGGAATACTATTCAGCTCTGTAGTGATATAAGGGAACCTTATCTTGATTACAAAACACAGGAGATAAAAATGAAGAATTTAATAAAAACAATGTGCCTTTG
>CAZEJW010000185.1:0-4944 GCA_964512685.1 uncultured Leptospirales bacterium
TGGAGCTGGTTGAATTAGCGGGAGTGTTCGGCCGACTGGAATGTGTCAGAAAAGAAATTGACGGTGATTTTGTTTCGCTATTATTATATTATCAGATGGGATTACTAAAACAGCATAAACAAGTTAAAAAGGTAATATATTGAATACATTTGAATACGCAGGAACTCCTTTTACAGAGCTTCGCTCTCATCCATGGATCGACACAGTTGACAATCCGGAATGCCGTTATTATGATTTTACTTTACATCCTGAGCTTATTAGAACTTCCCTGGAAGACTTTTTACCCTGGAGTAACTACGAGGCCATCGATAATTTTTATAAGATGCTCGAAGATCTCAACAACTCGAAATCTTTCCTTGAATCCAATGATTGTGCATTCACAGGACCGGAACCAAACCAGAACCCTCAATTTCAGAAGTCGCTTGAGTGCTCCGGGCGTGTTATGATATTGTTCAGCGATCTCATAAAAAACACCATGGATGATAACATTGAGCGGCTTGCCTATGAGCTGCATTGTCATCTGTCAACACACGATGCCGAATTTCAACTGGGTGTTATCGGCATCACCATTACCCCCGTGCGTTATCTGGCTCTCGGTGAAAGTGATGAGCAGCAGATGGGAACTAAGCTTATGATTTCTTTCTGGGTATGGGGAGATGGCGAGGATGAAATTATGGAGAATTTGAATCGTCTGATAATAAATTTGTCCGATGCCCTGCATCACGTCTGTGATTTGATGACTGCTGAATAATTTTTTTTGCAGCGCTTCCAGCAGTTTAAGGTGCTGTTAAAGACAGAAATACTTATGCTGAACATTGCCGAAGTATTTTATAAGGACCCAGAGGTATTCCCCTCTGAAAATATTTTTTATATTAAAAAGCTTCTGAGCTCGTTCACCTTCGTTTGAAATGAAAAATATTTTTTTTACTTGCAATATAGTTTCAGGATTGATGGTTTTATTTTAAAAATGCGGGTAACGTTTATTCTTAAAATAATTTATAAATTTATTTTTATACTACGGAGGTTCACCGTGAAATACTTTAATATTATATTCATCACTCTTGTTGTACTTGGCTTTTCTTCAAATGCAGTTTCCAGCACAAAATCCATGGGCACACTTGAAGATGAGTGCAGTGATAAAAATGGCAATAGCTGCAGGCTTCTTGGCAGTAAGTATATATTCGGCAAATCAAAGAATCATGAAAGCGCAGTAAAGTATTATAAAAAAGCATGTGATTTAAACGATGCCGCTGCCTGTCGAATGCTGTGGATTTGGCACAGTCAGGGTGCTTTTCATAAGGTTAAACTGAACAAAAAAAAGGCTTCGGGTTTCCGCAGAAAAGCGGAGAAATCAGGTATGAAACCGAAAAATCGTGAGGCTGCAGAGGCCAGCATACAGCTCGGATTTGATTATCTTCACGGGACATACGGCATAAAAAAGAATAAAACCAAAGCAGTAAAATTTTTCAAATACGGAATAGACTATATGCAGGGAGCATGTGAAAAGGGCGACAGTAAAAGCTGTAAGCGGGTTAAATCACTTTTAGCCGGCAGTCCAATGTCGCAATTCAGCAGCAAGCTGGTCTCCAAAAGCAGTGAAAGTAAGGATTCCGGTAATCCGACCTATGATCAGAAGAAATTTATCAGATTTCTTGATGCCTACAACAAAGTTGTTTCCCGCAACGGTAATGATACATCTGCAATGCGAAGTGTAAAAGAAAGAAAATTTCAAAGATCTCAGATGAAAAAAACTATACGGTTCAAAAAACTATGTCTTAAGGATGTAAGCGGAGGGACCATGACATATATGGCCGGAGATAATCACTGCTCATATAAGGCGACCTTTATTGTACCGTTTGAAGAAGGATCATGCAGGTCATATGACAGGAACACCGGCTACCATGCTCCGAAGGTTGTGCTTGAGGGAATATGTAAAAAACAGGCATTGAAATACCAAAAAGGTAAGAAATATTCAGTCAAAGGAAAGCTGACCCGTTATCATATTTTCAGGCCTGATGATGATAAAGACCATTTTACTAAGAAGTATTTCTCACAACCGGGTATGGTTTTTAACCTGAAAAAGTAGAATGACCGGTTCAGCAACATTCCCTGGAGTTTTCGTGGTTACGGATTTCAGGGACTTTCATTTAACAAAAAATAACTGTCTGCAGGAAAATTGAAGGTTTAAATATAATGCGTGAAAAAAAATCAAATAACCAGCTTAATCTTTCTGAAGAACTACTTGAGGGAGTTCGGCGTGATCTTGAGTGGGCAGAATTATCTTTGAGGAAAGGCAGCGAGCTTGAATTAAAAGCAGACGAAAAAAATTATGCACGCAGACTAAGAAATCTGCATTACTTCCATTTGCAGCGCGGTAAGGCAAAATATATTCTTGAACATGATGCTGAAATATTTTTCAGCTGTCTCAAGTCGGCCTGTGCTGCCTATATTCCCTATCTTGAAGAAAAAATTTCCAACACACGTGAAGGTAATGCTGCAGAGTTAGACAAGGATGCAGGGATGTACTTTCTTCTTTCGTTTTTTTACGGCGACAAAGAAGTTACCAGGAGTTTGCGGGTGCTCATTAATAAAGTTTCTTTTGATGAAACTAACCGCAGCAGTGATATCTTTGCTCATGCCGCAGCATATCTGTCCGAAGATAATGAAGAAATGGCTAAGGCTTGTATCGAAAAATTTATAAGCATACGCGAAGAAGGGGGCGGATACATCAGGAAAATATTAAACTATTTATTACTAAAGGATAGTGAATCATTTAACCTGATGATGAATAAGTTTCTCGAAGCCTGTTTTGATTATGGCGGGAGTCATTTATCCGATGTTGTAGATGAAAAGGAATATCTGGAAATGCTGGCAATGGAGCGCGGACTTTCTGCTGAAGGCTTGATAAAGAAGATAAAAAGCATAGCCAAAAGAAGAAAACTCGATTTTGATGGAATTGAAGAAATGCCTGAAAATGAACTTGTTTTATTTATCGAAGAGAACAACATTTTTAAAAAGGCCATCCCTAATCCCTGGTTTATAGAACTTGCGAATATATGTTGGATATTTACACCTGGACTCGCTCTTATTGCTCTGGCCGGTCACCGGGGTATAGATGTTAAGGTTGAGCACCCTTTTATTCCGACTGATTTGCAAAAATAAGAAACAGATAAAGGAGGGAAAATACTACGGCTTGTGCTATGCCTACAGCTTCAAAATGAGTTCACTGTTTTGTATGTTTTGAAAAAACATACCCCCCGATGATTGCCGTAAAAGGGGCAACTGTCACAAGCCCGAAGCTCCCGACAAGGGTATGCAGTATCTCTGCTGCAACGTAGTTGAGGTTGAATATATTTATTACAGGAGTTCCCTGGGCCATGAAAACCATCATCAGTGCTGTAAAACCCCCGGAGTAGGCAAGAAGCAGAGTTGTCGTCATTGTTCCCACAACAGCTTTCCCCACTGCGAATCCTGAATGTATTATTTCTTTTCTTGATATATCCGGTCTCTTTCTGATGAGTTCATTCTGAGAAGCAGCAATATCCATTGCTATATCCATTACCGCTCCCGAGGAGGAAATAAATATTCCGGCAAGGAATATCTCTGTAAGATCAAGATAGGGGAAACCGGAGTAGAGAATTGTTTCTGAAAACTGCTTCACTGCTCCGTGAATCTGAAAACAGTAGCCGAAAACAATGGACAGGATGCAGGTCATGAGAACTCCTGATATTGCACCTCCAAATGCAACGAAACCTTTTTTTGTTATTCCCCCTATAAGAAATATTATTGCAGATGTCAGTATGGCCACAACTGCAAGAGAGAGAAGAACAGGGTCGTAACCGTTAAGGAATCCCGGAATCAGTACCTTCCATATAATCATTCCGGTAAATAAAAATGAAACAACAGCCTTTATTCCTGTCCACCCTGCAAAGGCGATGAGAAAAACTATGAAGGCTCCAAGGAGAAAGAGCTCAATGTTTGTACGTGAATGATCTATAACTGTAGCATCTATGATTTTTCCGCTGTCTGTCTTTATGGAGAGGAGAACCCTGTCTCCTTTTATAAAGGTCTTATCAAATTCCATTTTTCCTGTAAGCTGATTTACTCCTGTTACAACTCTGCCGCTGAACTTTCCTTCTGCTATTTTTACTTCTACTGTCTGGTATCCGGACTTGACAATTCCATGCTGAAGGATGTCGGAGTTTTCAACTTCAAGGACATCCCCCGTCACCATTGAAAAGTCAGGGGGGATGGCTCTTTCGTATCCGGTAGGAATAAAGAACAGGACAATCAATACAATGGAAATAAGAATTAAAAAATAGGCATCTGAATGTATCTCTTTCAGCCTTCCTTTTAGAATGTCTGTTCTTTTCATCTTTTTACAGGCCCATAACTGTCATAATGTTTTTAGGAACATCTGTATTGTCATAGTATCCCCTGAAAAGCTCCTCACCGAGACCAAGAACGTGAACCGGAACCGGTACTCCTGTGTGGCTGTAGCTCGTCCATGATATACCTGCTTTTTCGTTAAGTATATGTGTGACAGTTACTGCAAGGGGTTCATAATCTCCATACAGGAGGTATGTCTGAATATTCTTTGATTTAACTTTTTTACCAAGCATGCTTGATTCAAAGGATTCTTTAAGGAGCTTCATTTCTCTGTTGTTAAGTTCAAGTCCCTTTGCCTTGTCTCCAAGGCCGAAATTTTTCGTTATAAATGTCATCATTTCGGAAAAATTTACTTTTTCCTTTTTATTCTTTTTTCTGAATTCTTTTATTGTCTTCCCGAACTTTTGAAATGATATTTTCTGGTTTTTGATTCTTCAACCTTTGAAAAATCCATAGCTGACATTCGTTTGTAAGAATTGTGGCGCCATTTGGCATTCTCCTCTGCAGCTTTAAACAGTTCGTCTGCTTCTGCCGGGAATGACTTTTTCAATGAAG
>CAZEJW010000185.1:4954-6196 GCA_964512685.1 uncultured Leptospirales bacterium
GGTTTTTGATTTTATCAAAGGCTGATTCATATTTCATTCCTGCGAAACCTAGGGTCATGCCTCCTGTCTCATGGTCTGCTACAACGATTATCATTGTTTCATCAGGATGTTTTTTGTAGAATTTTAAAGCGGTTCCCACTGCATCATCAAATGCAATAACATCGTGAATCGCGGCGCCTGCATCATTGGCATGACAGGCCCAGTCGATCTTGCCGCCTTCAACCATCATGAAGAATCCTTTATCGTTATCCAGCATTTCAATTGCTTTTGATGTATATTCAGAAAGAGATATATCCTTTTTGTCCTGATCTATTGAATATCTCGTGGCTTTCTTCTTGTCCAGATTCGGATTTACAACGATTACCTTGCCGTCTCCCGGCGCCAGTTTGTCGAATCCATCCCTGCTGTTGATATATTTGTATCCGTTCTTTTTTGCCAGTTCTATAGAATTTATCTTCTTGTCTTTCTTCTTGCCTGACGGGTATTTTAAACCTCCGCCTCCGAAGAAATCAAAGCCGCTGTTTGCAAGATCTATGCTTATTGAGTAGTTGTCTCTTCTGTTGGGCTGATGAGCATAGAAGGCTGCAGGTGTTGCATGATCAATAGAAACCGTTGAAATAATTCCGACCTTTTTTCCTGCATCCCTGGACATCTCTGCTATAGTTTTAAGTTTCTTCTCTCTCTTTCCGTCCATGGAGATTGTGTCTATTGTAGTCTTGTGGCCTGTTGCAAGAGCAGTACCTGCCGCGGCAGAACCTGTTATAAATCTGTTCTCGGCATAGGTTGTAATAAATGCCTGTGCCGGCAGGCTGCTTAAATTCAGCCTTTTTATACCGATTTTTTTATCATTTTCTATTGCAGAAAGATAGGCCTCTGCCGCATTTATCTGGGAAAGCCCCATTCCGTCTCCGATGAAGTAGAAGACGTATTTTGCATGTTTACCTTTATAGCTTTGCCTCATCTCATCAGTGGACTGGCCGAATTTGGCCCCTCTGTATTCTTGCTTTTCACTGCACTGAATAAACGAAGCAAGGCATATGACAAGAGCAAGGGATAATATACCCGGCCTGTGTTTTGTTTTGAATGATCTCTTCATGGTTCCTCCATTATTATCTGTCGTTTCTGTATGAATTTCAGGTGATATGAGCTGTTTAAAAAAGTAATGGGCAGCATAACAGAGCTCAGCTTGTATCAGGCTGAGCGTGTAATGATTAAGGGTGCGTTGCTGAAATATTCTTTCAG
>CAZEJW010000185.1:6206-7166 GCA_964512685.1 uncultured Leptospirales bacterium
TCTCATGTGTTCCGATATTATCAGTCATTGAAGATGTTCGTCAAGTGAGTATTGTTTAATTTAAAAAAAAGAATGTATATCATTTTAAATTGAGGGGTAGAGAGGGAAGGGGGCTGCGTTTTTGTATAACGCCTTGCGAATATGAGGATTTGCCGTCGGGAGCTTGCGACCAGAGGCAATTTGGATGGAGCCGAAGACGTAATCTCATATTCGCTGTTATAGGCTGTATCGCGCCTTCCCGGCTACCAGTTTCTTAAAATCCCCGCGCCCCCGCCGGAGCACAGGACGTGCGGAGGCGGTTCTTCAATGTTATGATTTTAGAAAGCAATATCCCAGTCCACATATCGATCTCTGGACCAACGAAAATATTTCATCAGCTCTCGATTCACTATGCTACAATCGAAATATTCACTGTCGAAATTACCGCCGGACCATTCCATAAAAGTTTCATGCTCTTCATGATTTATGTCTTTTATAGCTTTGCAGAATTCACAATAGCCGGGAACTCCGCCTACATCTTCCGGTGGACAGGCTCGTTCGCCATCAAGACAAATTATCTCTGTTCTCAATTCTGGATCAAAATATCGGCTATCTTCAAGAACAAGTTCATGTTCCCAGCTGTCTCCAAAATCATAAAGATAGTGAAAATTGCGTCCATTCTGTTTAATAAGATCACAGAGGTGATATCTACCGCATACAAGCCCGTCTTCTTTTGATTCCGGATATTCGGTATATCGTTTTTTACCTATGGCAAATTCATGGAGATGGCTGTCTGACCAGCCCATGGTAATCTGAATGACATCATGGAGACGATCTAAAGTTATGCTTGAAGGCACGACAAAACGCCGCCATATTACCGGTTCTATATCAAGAAGTTGTATTTTCAGCAGATAAAAACGTTCATTCATTTTCTTCCTCTATGTCATCATAAAATTCATAAACCAGATTCCCGATTTCATC
>CAZEJW010000186.1:0-7030 GCA_964512685.1 uncultured Leptospirales bacterium
ATAATGTTTTTTCTTATAAAGGGTTATTTGTGTCTTGCTTCAAACCTTTTTGTAATAAAATCTGTCAAATCTTTTATGAAGACCCCGGAGGAGAAAAGAATCTCCCCCGGGGTTATATAATCAGAGGTCAATCCTGCCTTTTATTGCAAAGTCGGTAAGAATGGATGCAGGGAAATTAGATACAATCTCCTGAAGAAGTAATACTTCATCTTCTGTAAATGCGTCTGAAGTTTCATCATATACTGAAATTACCCCATATACATTGGCATCCTCTGAAATTGGAATTGATACTACAGATCGGCAGTTCTCGACAAACAGGTCGCTTACTGCAAATGGTCCTCCTGAGAGATCATTGCATACGGAAGGAAGACCTGTATGAACAGCTTCATCAACTGTGGAACCGATCAGTCTTCCCGGGCAAAAAGGCGATGAAAGAACAGGTGCCTTTGCTGCCGGTCCTGAAAAAATTACTGGTATTACCTCATTGACGGGGTTGCTGACCAAAACCCCGGCCCAGGCAAATGAATAACCTGAGTGTATGAGTATGTTGCAGATGTCCTGCAGAAGGGTGGAATGATCATAGGAAGTTCTTATTAATGCACATCCTTCGAGCATTGCACTGATTGCCTTTCTCATGTTTGTTACGGATTCCATGAGATTTTTTCTTTCTACAACGAACTGATTGAAGGCTTCAGAAGAATTCACCAGATGCGCATTGAATTCTTCTTCTCTTGATTTCATTTTAGAAATAATGCTTTCGAGATTGTTTATCTTCATTTTCAAAAATTCAATCTCACTGCTTGCGGCTCCCGGGAAATCCTTTTTCTGGTGAGAACTGATAAAGGTATCGTCAATAGCAAAAGGCATGCTCATTTTCTACCCCCTCAAGATTGCCATATTGTACAACATTGAATCCAATAAATTCAAGACATTTTTGTAATGTTTTGAACTAATTAAATACCGGAGAAAAGACCGGTATTGTACCACCTGCCTGAAAAGTTGAAAGTCTATCTTTTTTTTTGAAGATGCGATAATCATTAAACTTTATGGTTCAATTTTCCGCATTGATGGAAATTAATCAATCGTCAGTTTCCTGAAAAAACATAGACAAATTTGCTACAACCTGTGGATATATGAATAAGATGTTAATGTGATGTTACCCAAAATATTTACAGAAATGAGACCGGGAACATCTTGACATGAATTTTTTATTGAGAAATCAATGTTTTGTTGTTCAAAATATGTAAAACAGAAGATTACTTAATATAAACAGGAAGATAGAAGACAAATGCAGCAGAGAAGAACAGTAAGTACTGAAGATATCAGGAAGGCTCTATCCAGGTGCATTCATGAGGCGAGCTTTGATCTGATAAGAGAGGTTGAAGATAAGTTCAGGAATATGAAGGATGAAGAGGTTTCGCCGCTGGCGCAGGAAACTCTGGATGTTTTGATAGAAAACTCAAGGCTTGCCAGAGAAAAGGAGATTCCACTGTGCCAGGATTGCGGGGTAGTGATAATCTTTCTCGAAATAGGACAAAATGTGAATCTTGAGGGAGAAAACCTCTATGAGGCCCTCAACCAGGGAGTAAAGGAAGAATATTCAGAATACTATCTGAGAAAATCAGTTGTTGAGGACCCGCTTCGAAGAAAAAACACAGGAACAAATACCCCTGCATTCATCCATACAGATATTGTTCCCGGAGATAAAATAAAGATGTCTGTTTATCTCAAGGGCGGAGGTTCTGAAAACATGAGCGCTCTCAGGATGTTCAGGCCAACTGATTCTCCTGAACTTATAATGGATTATATAACAGAAACAGTGAAGAATGCAGGGCCAAATCCATGCCCGCCAATTTTTCTTGGTATAGGAATTGGAGGCACAGCAGATCTTGCACTTCTCAATTCTAAAAAGGCTGTTATGAGAGGTATTGGCACAGAGCATCCTGACCCTTTTTACCGTGACATGGAAAAAAATATTCTCGAAAGGGTAAATTCCACTGGGGTAGGGCCACTGGGATTCGGAGGCAATTCAACAGCAGGCGGGGTTTTCATTAAAGCTGCTCCTGCGCATATTGCAACTCTCCCGGTTGCGATTAATATGAACTGTCATTCCCTCAGGTACAGGGAGGTGGTCCTGTGAAAAGCGAAACATGGAAAAGAGTCAGTCTTCCGCTCACTGAAGAAATAATCAACAACCTGAGGGCCGGCGACCGGCTTCTGCTTTCAGGTGTAATATATACAGCAAGAGACAAGGCTCACGAAAGACTATGCAGGATGTTTGATTCAGGTGAAAAACTTCCGTTTGATACAAATGGGCAGGTTCTGTATTACGTCGGCCCAAGCCCAACTCCGCCTGATGGAGTAATCGGTGCAGCCGGCCCCACAACATCCTACAGAATGGACCCATTCACAGAAAAAATCATGCAAATGAAAATCAGGGGCATGATAGGCAAGGGAAAGCGTGACAAAGAAACACGGGATCTGCTTAAGGAACACAGGGCTGTTTATTTCAGTTCATTCGGGGGGGCCGGAGCTTATCTTGCCCTTAAGATAAAAGAGGCGGAAGTAATTGCCTTTGATGATCTCGGGCCTGAGGCTATTTACAGGCTGAGGGTTGAGGATTTTCCTGTTGTTGTTATAAATGATATCTATGGCGGTGATCTTTATGAAGATGCAGTTTCAAAACAATGAAGAATTCAATGATTTTAAACAGGAGTTGAGAGAAAAGCTCGATTCAAGGGAAAAGAGAGACCTGGAGAATCCTGAATACAGGAGATCTGCAGTAAAGATAATTATAATGAACAAAAACGGGGCACCATGCGTTCTTCTTACACAGAGAACAGACAAGGTGAGAACCCACAAGGGCCAGATTTCCCTGCCTGGCGGAAGCTATGATGAGGAAGACGGGCATATCCTTGAAACAGCATATCGTGAAACTGAGGAAGAGGTTGGAATCCCCAAAGAAAAAATAGAGTATATTGGCCAGTTTGATGATTTTATTTCGATCTTCGGTTTCCATGTCTCATGCTTCATTGGCGCAGTGGATTATCCTGTTGAATATAAATTCAATCCTGATGAAATCCAGGCATTTATTGAGGCTCCTCTTTCTATGTTTGTAAATGAAGAATTCGAAAAGATTGAAAATATGAATTATCAGGGCAACGATTACAGGGTGTTCTTTTATAACTTTGAGGGACAATCCATCTGGGGACTTACAGCAAGGATTCTCACTGATTTTTCACAGAAGGTCCTCAGGGATTAAAGAGAACCTTCTGTTTTCTCTGGTCTCCTGACATATATTCAGGAGCTGCGGATACAACAAAGGACCTGATCAGTGAAAGATTGAATGAGCTATTCTGCTTAATCTTACAAGAATATTGTAGGCTGAAAAGTTTATCACTTCATGGCTTCCTTTATCAACCTGTTCGATGTACTTGTGCATTTCCTTGAGTTCGTCTTTGTCCAGCCAGAAAGATCCGCATTTGGGACAGTAGTCCATTATAATGTCTGAGTATTCAAGAAAGCTGATTTTTTTCATGGGCTGATTTTTGCATTCTCTACACATGATGACATTGTGGAAATCACCTCTTGGCTCGCTGTCAATCGAGCATTTTTCAACGTCCCCTTCTGTTTCACTCAGCAGGTTATCGAGCTGATGTTTGTGCAGCCACATTCCGCCGCATGATCTGCATACATCTATCACTTCATTCTCAAACTTTTCTTTTACCAGGGTATCTTTGCAGCGGGGACAGATCATTATGAGCCTCCATTGTTCGGGAATATTTAAAATAATATAACAGATATACAATAAGTCAAGATTTTTGTGTTGGAGTGTAGAGACGTAGCATTGATACATCTCTACACTCCAACACATCATTTCTTTATATCTAAATCCCCTTAATTATTTCAACAAGCTGATCCGCACCATTTTGTGTAAATTCATATCCTTTGCAGCGGTTCAGTCTGTCTCTGATGTTTTCAAACCTTCTTTTCGGCGGAATATGAATTGCCTCTTTGTTGAAGAATCTTGTTTCCCAGAATGAATTGTAGCCTCCTCCGGTAACAATAAGGTCAAATGCATTGTAATAAGCAACAGCAGGGAAAAGTCCGCCATAATAGTTTGATGAGGCAGTGATTATGTAGCCCTGCTTTTTTAATGAAGAACAGGTTTCATTAACTTCTTCGAATTCTCCGGGTTTGCCGTTTACTGCAACCAGAACATTTTTTGTGTTACTGTCAAGACCGAGACGGCTTATTGCATCTTCCCTGCTCAAAATTTCATTGCGGTTCAGCATCACAACAGGATTTATTTCATCCATGTGATATGGGCTGTCAAATGGTTCGGTTTTAAGAAGAAGGTCATAATTTTCTGGCTTGAATTGAAGCTTCTTTCTTCCGAGATCAATTGAAAAAAAATTCTGATGCGGGTTCAGACACAGGAAGATTTTCCTGCATTTCAGGTTTTGAATAAAACTGCTGATTGAAAACCACAGCATGTCAACAAGGAGTATGTCCGGTTCGGGACAGGTGAGAGTGCGGTAGAGTATTGAATGCTCATAATTTTTTTCTGTCAGGTATTTCTCATGTTCTACAGGAATCAATATATCTTTGAATCCTGATTCTTCAATGAGCCAGCCGAAGGGAGAACTGTGGATGATGGTATATTCACATTCAAAATCAGCACGTTTCAGGGCATTTCCGATTGCTATCCCGGTGACGATTCTGCCCGAACCTGTTGTGCCTGATGTATAATAAACAATTTTCATTTCAGCATGCATGGTAGAACAGAAAAGCAGAGTCCCCGTAATAACTCTGCCATCCTGCTCCTGAAAATTCTTCAAACCAGATTAGCCTTTTAAGATCCATATTTGCACAGTCTATTACACAAAAACGCCGGTTGAAAATTGGAAGAAACCTTTTTGGGCCAACAAAGGAATCGCTTGAATCAGGGGATTCATGCAGATAACCGGAATAAACACCCGAAAGAGTGTAACGTAATATTTTGTTCTCTGTGGCAGTGAGTGTGCTTACATTAGCCACGTACAGATAGCCGTCTTTGTACATTACATCCCAGCCGTATGAAATTCCGCTGTTTATAATCAGGGTTCTGTTGGAAGGATACGAAAGCAGCGGATTTATTCTCAGGATCTGTTCTTCTGCATTGTCATTCAGGGCTATGTAAAGATATCCTTCATCATCAACAGACAGGCCTCTTATGTCAGGCTCGACTCCGCCATAATTTACTACAATTGCCGCCTCAGTTGAATTTACATGTTTTTTATAAAGGGCGGAACCTGTTGCAAAATACATATAATCAGTATTCCTGTCAAAAGCAACAGCAACAAAGGCATTCCCGCTGCCTGACGCAAAAACCTCAGGCTGGGGGCTGTTGAAATCATTCATTCTTATAATGATATCATCACCGGTTGAAAATCCGTAATTTGCTATATATATCCTTCCCCTGTTGTCCATATCAACATCATAAGGAGAGAATGTTGAAAGCCCCAGCGGAGAAAAGACAGAATAGTCAAGTTCTGTCCAGCCACTGCCGCTTATATCATTGATTTGTATTATCCTGCTTCTGTATCTGTCCGGTATGATTATCTTTGAGTCATGAATGAGCATATTAATACTTATTGTTTTTGATTCACCGGCTGCAAGATCGGTTGTTGCTTTCCCCTGAAGCGTAGCAGACGGAGTAGATGCTGTTAGTGTGAATGTTCTGTCAGAACCGGCAGGAACTGTTACCCTGATCTCTGCAACAGGTGTTGTTGTCATGGTTATCTCCTTCATGTCCGAACCGGTTATTCTGAGATTCATGACAGAGATATTTGACGGAGGTTCGGCAGCATAGAGCCTGTTTGAAAAAATGGAAAGAATCCTGTCAGGAATTGACATCCGCAGTGACCGGAGTTGACTATTCAATCCGGTTTTTATTACTACCTGTGCTGAGTTATCAGCTGAACAGGATGAAAATATTGCCAGAAGTACAGCCATTACTATGGGGAAATATATGCGATTCATGATATACCTGCCTTTTTATTCTGTATTGCAGATGAGTCACTGTTATATTGTTGTGTGAAAAATATACAGAAGACAGGCGAAGAATTCAAAAAATGATGGGGTTAGTTTTTTTAGAACACATATCATTAATTATCCCGGCAAGCTGGTCTGCACCATTTGTTTGAAATGTGTAATCGCTGTAGAGGTTTATTCTGTCAGTAATATTTTCAAATCTTCTCTCTGAGGGCACATATATGGCTTTTTTATTTAAAAACCTTGTTTCCCAGAAAGAACTGTATCCCCCGCCTGTAACAATCAGGTCAAATGCATTCAGGTAATTAACAGCAGGGAAAAGCCCTCCGTGGTGGTTGGATGATGTTGTTATGTGATAGCCCTTGTCAGCGAGATGTTTGTATGAATCACGAATCTCTTCAAACTCCCCGGGTTTGCCGTTTACAGCAATAAGAGCGTTATTTTTGCCTGGATCAAGTCCAAGTGATTTGCAGGCATCATCTTTTGACAATATTTCATCAGGATTCAGCATAATGAGAGGATTTATCTCTTCCATTACATAAGGGCTGTCAAATGGTTCTATTTTTAAAAGCAGGTCATATTGCTTGGGATTGAATTCAAGTTTTCCTGTCGGCAGTTTTATTGAGAAGAAATAATAATGCTGGTTTACACAGAGAAAAATCTTTTTACACTGAAGTGTGTCAATAAACTCTACAAGGGTGAACCACATAAGGTCAACGATCAGGATGTCTGCGCTTAGTTCATTCAGTGTATTGAATAAAATTGAATCCTTAAAAGAATCTTCACTGAGCTCTTCATCGCTTTCAATTGGAATCAGTCTTTGTTTAAAACCGGAATCAGTTATAAGCCTGGGGAAATCAGAACTGTGAACAATGGTATATTCACAGTCAATGTTTGCCCGTTTCAGGGCATTGCCAATGGCAATACCCCTTATGATTCTTCCTGATCCTGTAGTACCTGATGTATAGTAGACAATGTTCATGAATCAGCAGGC
>CAZEJW010000187.1:0-6959 GCA_964512685.1 uncultured Leptospirales bacterium
GCGCTCAAATCTCTTTTCAATGAAAATAAGGTCGTGCATTGTAAGCTCTGAGTTCATTGTGTCAATGTCTCTTTCAGGGTTAACCGACCCTTCGACATGGTATACTGAGTCGTCCTTGAAAACTCTCACAACGTGGAGCAGAGCATCCATGTCGAGTATGTCCCTGAAGATTGCACCTTCACGGATTGTGTTCTGTTCGATCTTTGGAAGGAGTTCCATGTCAATTCTTGCGGGTACTTCTTTTTTTGGCTCGAAAAGTTTTACGAGCCTGTCGAATCTTGTGTCCCTTATATCTGCAACTCCGCTTATTGGTTTATTGTCTGTCTGAGGAGCAGTCTTGTTTCCTGTAAGGAGTTCAAAAAGGCTCTTCTTCCCGGTTTGAGGGAGCCCGATTATTCCTATCTTCATTTTTTCCTCTCTGCTTTCGGTTTGTGTTTATTATTTCTGCCGGTATATTTGTATATGATTTGATTCCGGCTGTTTTATTTTGTTTTGGTTTATTATTTCAGAGGGCTTTCTCTGTGGCAAGAAATTTCCTCTGAGACCCGTACATGGCTGGTGAGGATTATTTCTTCTTAAAAATTTCCTCTGACACCTTCAATTTTTCCTCTGAGACTGCGGATTTTCTCTTTGATGTCTTCTGAGGTGTTTTTATTTACCAAAATTACCTCTGAGACCTGCAAATTTACCTCTGACACTCTGGTTCAGACAGATCAGATCTGTAATGGAATACTAATTTTACCTCTGAGACCCTTGTTGCAAGGGTCTCAGAGGTAATTTTTATAAGATTAGAAGGCTGGGTTTTGTTAATCTAAAGGTCTCAGAGGAAATTTCCGGGAGATTGAACTAACACAGTTATCCCGGAAATTATTCATTTTTTTAATTGATTATATCAGCAGTGAGCTCTTCAAGATTACCTGCAAGGTCGTTCATTATGCCGGATGATTCCTGTACCTTTGTTGCAATGATTACAATCTCCTGGGCCTTTTTGGCAATGTCGGAAGTTGTCTGGCTGGACTCCTCAGTTGCCATCTTCTGCTCGCTGGTTGAATTCTCAATGGTTCTGCTCGAGTCATGAATCTTCTCATTGAGATTGTTGATTGTCAGAATAGCGCTGTCGATATCTCCTATCAGTGAACCAACCTCAGTGATCTCTTCTTTAATTGTGAGAATGGCTGCATCAAGAACCTTCATCATGTTGAAGGATGATTTTACAAGTTCATTGCTCTCATCAATGAGGGTGTGGTTTTCTTTGATGATTTTTTCTATTTCACGTGCATTTCTGCCTGTAGCATCTGCAAGTTTGGATATCTCATCCGCAACGACTGCGAATCCCCTTCCGGAATCTCCTGCTCTTGCAGCCTCAATGGATGCATTGAGAGAAAGGAGGTTTACCTGGTCAGCAATGTCATGTATGATCGAGACGAAATCCGACATCTCTTCACTTTTCTTTTTTACGGTTCCGAATTTATTGAGTGTGTGAGATATCTGATCATTTGACTGATTTGAATAATCAGTAACCTTGGAGAGACTTGACACAATACTGGTTGAACTGTTCTGAACACGGTCATTTACATTTTTGAGCTCTTCAGCAGATTTAATGGCATTGCTGAGTTCATTATAGAGAGCTCTTGCGACATCACTTACTGATTCTGAGTTTGCAGCAAGTTCTTCGAGGGATGAGGATATCTCCTCAAGTGAGGCCGCCTGCTGTTGTGAAATATCGTTCATCTCGTCAACAATTCTGTCCTGTTCTCCTGTCTGATTCTTCATTACCGATATTGATGCAAGTACGGATTTTGCAATTTCCCTTAGATTATGCAGGTTCTTTTTGGATTCTTCGTGGTTTTCAATAGTAAGACTTAACAGAAGTTTTGTCGATCCGGCACCTGTTGTGGCACCGATTCCTACCATGAAGTATATAATATACCGAACAAGCAGATTGCTTGTAGGCCCTGTCGGAATGAGAGCCGGTTTTACAAGGAAAAGCAGTGTCTGTGAAACAATAGCAAGTCCCAGTGTGTAAATGGTGATCTTTCTGTCGAAGTAGAATATGCTCAGAGCTATTGCAATGTAATTGGTTGCAAACAGTTCATTGCATCCGAAAAATGCAAACTGAAAGATGGAAAGTGATATCATTATTCCGGTTATGGTTGTATAACCTGACAGTTTTGTCCCTGCATAATTTCTGGCAATTGTAATTGTCACACCCAGAACACAAAGTATGGCGAGAAGTTCAAGGGCAATATCAGTGAAAGACAGGTACTCTGAACCAGTGCCTGTAAGTTTTATCACAGAAACTGCAATGTTGGAGAGAAATACAATTGAGAAGAATGCAATGAACATTCTTCGATTGTTTTTTACCATGATATCATAGAAGATCTGAGTTTCTTCAAGGTTGATATGGTTTGCTGCATCTTTTTGTTTTGTTTGATTTTTTTCCTTTACACTCTCTTCGGTACTCCTTGATTCACTTTTTACCTGTTCATGAAAACATACTTCTTCCTGTTTTTGATCTCTTTTAATACTTACGTTCATTTATGGGCTCCTCTTGAAAAAGATTTCCGGTCAATACAGAGCCCTTCCTTTTTTTGTTTGTAATTTGCGACCGGATATTTTGGGAAGGGACTCCTTAATTTGTTTTTATATGCCTTCTTGTGCTCTTCATTTGTATCGTATTTTACCATAATAAAAATTACAATAAAAAAATTTATTTATACAATATCAGGTTTTGTCTACAAATGATAATGGTTTGTTTAATATTTTTTTTCAGGAAAAATTTCTGTGATAAATATTAAAGCTTTTATAGCTCCTCAAGTACAAAGTGGAGTAAGGGTGTATGTATTCAAACAAGATATCAATGAATGAATACATAAGGGTGTCAGAGGAAAATCAGGAGCTGAAAATATTTTTTGTTATTGTATCCAGGTCTGTAGCCAGCGAACTTATAAGCCTCGTCGAGTTGCTTATCTTGGTTGATATCCGTACTATTTCCTGAGCCTGTTCTGCTATTTCAGAGGTAGCGCGACTCGATTCATCGGTTTCACGCTTCTGTTCACTGGTGGAGTTTTCTATGCTTTTGCTTGATTCGTGAACCTGGGTGTTAATATTTTTTATTGTCCTGATGGTTGTGTCAATATCTGCAATGTGATCTACTACCATTTCGATCTGATTTTGCATTGATTTAATCGATGTGTTGAGTTCTGTTATCATCTCTGATGACTGTCCTATTCTGTTACTGCTTTCTTCTATAAGTTTGAGATTGTCGTTCACTATGTTATTGATTTCCTTGGCATTTGTCGTTGTAGCATCTGCGAGCTTGGTAATTTCATCAGCAACAACTGCGAATCCTCTGCCTGCATCGCCGGCGCGGGCAGCCTCAATTGCTGCATTGAGTGCAAGCAGGTTTACCTGTTCGGCGATATCATTTATCAGCTTGATGAATTTGCCCATAGAATCACTTTTTTCTCTCAGCACATTGAATTGATCCATGGTGTAATTCATATGAGAGAACGACCGGTCAGAGTAATCAGCAACAGATGAGAGAGTATCTTTTACTTCAATGGAGTTTGTTTGTATGGAGTCATTGACTTCTTTGAGGTCTGTTATTGCATTTACCGTGAGTCCCATCTCGTCATAGAGAGATTTTGATACATTGCTTACTGATTCCGAATTGGCAGCGAGTTTTTGAAGTGATTTGGTTATTTCCCCGAGGGCATCGGCCTGATTTGTTGATATTCCATACATGCAGTTGGATATCTCATCCTGCTCTGCTGCATGTTCTTTCATTATATTTACTGAGTTTGCAACAGAACGAACGATTTCTCTGAGATTTTGCAGATTTTCATCGGATTCCTTGTGTTTATTGACAGTCAGTTTTACTAATTCCCTGGATGCAGCAGCACCAGCTGATGCTCCTATTCCCACCATGAAATATATTATATAGCGAACGAGCAGATTACTTGCCGGGCCTGAAGGGATGAGTTCTGGTTTTAGAAAGAAAAGAGTAGTCTGAGATATAAGAACTGTGATAAGTGTATAGACAGCAATTACAGGATTGAAATAAAAAATTGAAAGTGCAAGCGTAATGTAATTGGTTGCAAAAAGCTCATTTGATCCGTAAAAAGCAAACTGAAATATCGATAGTGAAAGCATTACTCCGGTTATTGTAATGTATCCTGAGAGTATGGTGCCCTTTATTTTACGGTTTAGAAGAAGAGTCAGTGTTATGACCATGAAAATAGAGAGTATTTCCAGTCCAATATCTGAATAGGTAAGATACTTTGAGCCCTTGCCGGTCATCTTAATAAGTGTGACAGCGATATTCCCGATTATCAGAATTATCATGAAGGATCTGATCATTCTTTTATTGTTTGCTGTCATCATTTCCGAGAAGATACTGGACTGTATTACATGGTCTTCTTTTTTCGCTTTCATTTCGGATGCTCCTGTTTGAAATGACTCTGGGGATTTAACAGATTATATATATTTTAAGGATTTCGTTCAAATATTATAATTGGGAATAAGAATATTTTATGATTGTAACAGAAAAGTTAAAGAATTCCTCTCTGACTTTTATTTGTTGACATCATATGTGCGCATCTTAGTTTAGACAAACATCACTATAAAAATTTGATTCAGGAATGATTATGGCACAAAAGAAATTACCGTTCACCAAACAGGAAATTGAGAAGATTATAGAAAAATATCCAACTCCTTTCCATATTTATGATGAAAAGGCTATAAAAGAAAATGCACAGCGCCTCCTCAGGGCTTTTTCCTGGGCGCCTGAGTTCAGGGAGTATTATGCAGTAAAAGCATGCCCGAATCCTCATATCATGACTCTCCTTAAAAATGAAGGATTCGGATCTGACTGCAGTTCTATGGCAGAACTCATCCTCTCTGAAAAGACAGGGATAACCGGTGAAAATATCATGTTTACTTCCAATGATACTCCGGCAGAGGAATATGTAAAAGCAAGAGAACTTGGTGCAATTATCAATCTGGACGATATAAGTCATATACCCTTTCTCGAAAAGCACGCTGGACTTCCTGAGCTCATGTGTTTCAGATACAATCCAGGTCCGCTGAGAGAGGGTAATGTGATCATCGGCAATCCGGAAGAGGCAAAATACGGTTTTACACGTGATCAGCTTTTTGATGGCTATAAAATTCTCCGGGACAAGGGCGTAAAAAGATTCGGTCTTCATACAATGGTTGCATCAAATGAACTCGACGCCTCATACTTTGTTGAAACCGCAAACATGCTTTTTGATCTTGTTGTTGAGATTTCTGAGTCTGTGGGAATATCCTTTGAGTTTATCAATATTGGCGGTGGAATAGGTATTCCTTATAAGCCTGAAGATGAGTCGGTTGATATTGAATTTGTTGGTCGTGAAATTGAAAAAGCTTACAGGCAGAAAATCGAGTCAAAAGGGCTTAATCCCCTGAAAATCTTTATGGAAAGCGGAAGGATGATTACCGGGCCTTATGGTTATCTGGTGTCCAGGGTTCTCCATAAAAAGGACATCTACAGGAAATATATCGGCCTGGACTCCTGTATGGTAAATCTTATGAGGCCTGCTCTCTATGGCGCTTATCATCATATTACGGTTATTGGCAAAGAGGATGCACCTCTCGATCACGTTTATGATGTGACCGGTTCCCTGTGTGAAAATAATGACAAGTTTGCGATTGACCGAAGCCTGCCGGAGATTGATGTTGATGATATTCTGGTTATACATGATACAGGCGCTCATGGTTTTGCAATGGGATTCAATTATAATGGCAAGCTTCGTTCGGCAGAACTTCTCCTTCGTGAAGACGGTTCTGTGAAACTGATAAGACGTGCGGAAACCCTGGAAGATCTGTTTGCTACCCTGGATTTTTCTTCACTGTAACTGATTATTGATAAATTTTCTGCGCCCGGAAATTATTTCCGGGCTTTTTTATATTCGGAGATTCCCGGAAACACGCATTTCCGATGTCTTTATCTGCATCTGCTAAATTTCCTCTGAGACTGCTGTATTTTTTATGCATTAAATTTTATCTCTTTGACTCCCCAAATTTCCTCTGAGACCAATGATAAAAAAAAGAATAAAAATCATTTATATGAATTGACAATAGAGCGGTTCGGGATTATTGCGCATCAGTTTCATTAATTTAATTATTGAGGTCATCAACATGATATTCAAAAAAAAAAGCGGTTTGTCGGAATTCGGTATTTTTACAGACAAACCTATTAGTGCCGGAACCGTTCTCTTCAGCTATGATGAATGGGTAGAAGATGAGGTTTTGGGCTGGTCTGTTCTTGATTTGGCTCAGCTCGATCTTTTACCTGTATCAGACAGAGAAAGGTTTTTGAGGTATGCCTATGATGTTGACTTCGGGAAAATAATTGGTACTTTTAACTGGGATTACGCGCGAAACATATCTAACTTCATGAACCATTCTTGTGATCCCAACATGATGTATGATACAGGGGATAATATTATTGCCCGCAGGGAAATTCGTAGTGGGGAAGAGCTCACTGTTGACTATGGTTGCTTTGTTGTCAATGTGGATCAGGATTTTATCTGTAGTTGTGGATCTTCAAATTGCAGGAAAATGATACGAAAGGATGACTGGAAATTTCTTGTTTCAGAGTACGGTTATCATTTTCCAACCTTTATGCATAATGAGATTCGAAAATTTTTGATCAATAAATCTGCATGACTGTCAGCGGCAGGTGTGGGGTTCCCTCTGCATCTGCCCGTGATTATACCTCTGGCACCAGCAGTTTATCCTCTGAGATAAAGCAACAGCATTCAGAAAATTATTTTTATCATTGATTGAATTCAACAGGTTTATAAATTTTCCCGGTTTGGCTTTTCCATGCTTTGATTTTGATTGAAAATTTTGTTTTTACCCGAAATAAAGATCAATTCTTCTTCTGTATGCCTCAATCTGTTCCAGGAATC
>CAZEJW010000188.1:0-1856 GCA_964512685.1 uncultured Leptospirales bacterium
GTCTGAACCATGATTAAAGATGATTTTTTGATTAGCATGATTAAGAGGAACCGTTCCTCCGAATGGATTGCAATCCATTCGGGATATACCGTTTATTCAACCAACAAATCATCTTCATCATGTAATCATGAAAATCACAGTTCAGGACAATGAGGGTAACATTTATTGTTTATCCCTGAGTTCACCGAAGCACTTGTGCTGAGTTCATCGAAGCAAGCCTGTCGAAACGACATTACAGGCAGTCAGTTCTGTGATAATCTGACCCTTTGAAAAGGGTACTATATTGCTGATCTGTCCTTGACAAAAGGATAGATTGCTGTTTAAATGTCCTTGTAGCAAGGACATCGGGCGTATGGTTAAAATTATGTCATTGACCCCTGTATTGCTGGCGACACTCAACACAGCGCTCAAGCCCGGCAAAACGCCTGCATATATACTGCGTGATACTTTTCTTCCGGAAGTTCCAGGCAAAGTTCATGCAGTGACCGGAATGCGCAGGTCAGGCAAAACAACCTATCTGCGGCAGCTTATCGACGCGAGAAGAGAAGATGTTCCTTTTGAAAGGGTAGTCTATATCAGTTTTGATGATGAACGGCTTATTGATATTGAACTGGAACAGTTGTCTTATCTTATCGAAGAGTATTACCGCAGGTACCCGGAACTGCGCGGTGTAGAAACAGTTTACTGGTTTTTTGATGAAATACAGCTTGTACAGGGGTGGGACCGTTTTATCCGGCGCATCATGGATACAGAACAGGTGGAAATTGTTGTATCAGGTTCATCGGCCAGGATGCTTTCCCGCGAAATCCATACGTCTTTGCGTGGGCGGGGAATGGAAACTGTTATTCGTCCATTCAGCTTTAGAGAATTTCTTCGCTTCCGGGGAGAAGAGCCTGCAGAAGAGCCTCGAAGATGGATTCCGGCGGAGCGTTCACTGATAGAAAAGCGATTCAGGGAATATCTTGCTGAAGGCGGCTTCCCGGAAACACAAAAACTGCAAAAGTCCCTTCAATACGAGCTTCTTCAGGGATATGTAAATACCGTGCTTTTCAGAGATGTGGTGGAAAGGTATCGGGTTTCACAGGTTGCAGCTCTCCGGTGGCTGGTGCGACACTGTCTGAGGAATCCTGCCGGTAGTTTCAGTGTTAATCGGATGTACAATGATATGAAGGCACAGGGGCTTGCAGTATCAAAGGATTCTGTGCACGCTATGTTCGGGTATTTTATTGATGCTTTCCTGATTTCAGCAGTGCCGCTTGCTACAGAATCCGAACGTAAGCGAAATACGAATCCCCGCAAGGTTTATCCTGCTGATCCCGGGCTCATTGGGGCTTTTGATTCAAGCGGACGGGAAAATACCGGGCGCGCCCTGGAAACCGTGGTATTTAACGAGATAGAGCGTAGAAAAGCTGAAGTCGGCTATGTGAAAACAACTGAGGGTTTCGAAATTGATTTTGAAGTAAAATATGTGAACGGTTATATCGATCTGATACAGGTGTGCGCGGATATTGATGATCAGGAAACCTCTAAAAGAGAATTCCGGGCGCTGGAAACTGTGTCTGTCTTATCACGGAACAGGCAGAATAAAATGCTGCTTGTTCTAACGGGGGAGCAGGCTGATAAATTCGTTGATTGCGATATTGATGTGAAACCTGCGTATGAATGGTTATTGACGGATATGGAACACCGATAATCTGTGAAATCAACTCACAAAAAAATCCTGTTAGTTCATCCGGTAGGCACACGGAATGTGCTGAGTTCACCGAAGGACCTGAGCTGAGCTCACCAAAGCAAGCCTGCCGAAAAGGCCTTCGACAAACTAAGGCACCGTTGCATGGAATAATCGGGTTGCATCA
>CAZEJW010000188.1:1956-6812 GCA_964512685.1 uncultured Leptospirales bacterium
CATAATGAAAGATTTAGCTGAAACAGCAGATTATTTGTTCAAAACTCTGGGCCTTTCAGTGAAAATTCAGCAGTGGGGTAACTATTCCAGCCTGCCTTTCTTTCTGCAGAATCGATATGATATTTATATTACTCGTATTCTCAATCATGACCTTCTCATGCTTAAACCCGGGCAGGATGAATCTATAACGCCTGCTGGTGTGAAAAAAGATTTTGAAACCCTGAGAAAAATCTTTAATGGCGAACTGGTCTTTGTAACCGACAGTATTACATCATACGATCGTAAGAGACTCATTGATCATAAAGTTCCATTCATTGTACCCAATAACCAGCTTTACCTGCCGGAGCTTGGTATTGATTTACGTGAGCATTTTAAAAAGATCAGATCAGGAAAAAAGTTTTTCAGCCCTTCGACTCAGGTAATAGTCCTTTATGCTATAGCAAACAAAAACGCAGGGCCATTCACTCCTGCAAAGCTTGCAGAAACTCTTGGATATTCATCTATGACCATGACACGGGCTTTTGATGAAATCAAGGGTGCTGGTATTGGAACTGTCCGAACTGATGGTCGTGAGCGAAAACTGAAGTTTAATGAAAATATAGAAATGCTATGGCAAGAATCTCTGCCATATATGAGAACCCCTGTGAGGAAAACCGTATGGGGCAGGGGACTCCGAAATACTATAAATAATAAACTCCTGGAAGCGGGATTGACAGCATTATCTCAGAGTTCGATGCTGGCCGCTACCAGTTATCTGACAAAAGCAATAGATGCAGTAGAATGGAAACGTCTGATTCAGAATAAAAATGTGGAGATATTACCATTTAAAGATGGTGATGCACTTGAAATTCAGATATGGAGTTATGCGCCGCAATGTTTGACGTCAGAGAAAAGGGTAGATCCTTTCTCTCTTTATCTCTCATTATATCAGGAAGAGGATGAGAGAATTCAAAAAGCATTGCATGAGATGATGGAGAGAATTAAATGGTAAAAGGTTTGGATGTTTTTGCTTCTCACTTCAGAAACCAGAAGAATAAATATGTGCTCATCGGAGGTGCTGCATGCGACATTGCCATGAGTGAGACCGGGCTTGATTTTCGTGCAACAAGGGATCTTGATATTGTCTTGATTCTTGAAGCCCTTGATGATGAATTCTCAAGAGTTTTCTGGGATTTTGTCAGGAAAGGTAATTATAAGAATAGACAGAAAAGCACCGGCAAAAAACTTTTTTATAGATTTTATGACCCTGAGGATGATTCGTATCCCTCCATGCTTGAGCTTTTTTCCCGAACGCCAGATCTGTTGAAAAATATTACTGAAGAGCATCTTTCTCCTGTTCCCTTCGGTGATGAAGTTTCCAGTCTTTCTGCTATACTGCTTGATGATGATTATTACGAGTTTATCAGAGAAGGTATAATTGACGTTACGGATGTTCCAGTTTTATCTCCACTATACCTTATACCATTGAAGGCAAAAGCATTTCTGGATTTAAATGAGAAGAGAACTTCTGGTCTTACAGTAGATAAAAGGGACATATCGAAACATCGAAATGATGTATTGAGACTCTATCAAATTTTTACCCCTGAAAGTGCGGTTCTCCTGCCTGATTCAATTAAAGAGGATATGAAAATGTTTATTGATATTATATCAGTTCAAGACATCCAGTTGAAAAGCCTTGATCTCAGAAAAGGTACATTGAAGGATGTGTTAAATAATTTGATGAAAATTTATGGACTGGATTGATTAAAAATAATGAAAAATATCCCTGCGGGTTTGTAAGGGTTCAATATTTTGAACCCTTACAAACCCGCAGGGTATAAACCGTTTATTCAATGAAGAAATCATCTTCATCATGTAATCATGTAATCATGAAAATCACAGTTCAGGACAATGAGGGTAACATTTATTGTTTATCCCTTAGTTCACCGAAGAACCTGAGCTGAGTTCGGCAAGCTCAGGCAGCGTTGCCTGGAAGGATTGGTTTGCATTATAGCAACGCTCATCGCCTGTGCTGAGTGTCGTCGAAGCAAGCTTGTCGAAACGTAATCACAAACAGGCAACCAGTTCCCTCAAAAGGAGCCCTCTCCACATTGGGGAGGGCGGGCCAGCAGGCCGGGAGGGGTCTTCTTCAGTACGGTTCTTACCGAACCATCTTCCCAAGCGCAGCAAAAAGATTCCATGCAGCATATGCTTTCATGTTGCCATTGAGTGCCTTGCTGTGGGCGCATGAACAGTTAAACCATTTACCTGGATTTGCTCTCTGCCAGTCTTCTGCCCAGTTGCGGTCTCTGCTTCCATTGCCGTCACTGTCATAGTCACAGTTGTCGTTCGCTCCCTTTGACATGTATTCCCTGCCTGATGGATCATAGCTTTCAATGTCAGCAAAATCATATAGCACCTTGCCGTATTTTCGGCAGTATTTTCTTATCTGATTATTCCGCTGGTTCAGATTGCCCCTTTCACCGCTGCCGTCAAGGTGGCCTGTCATATAGACAAAGATTACCCCGGGGAACTCTCTTTCGAGTTTTGACATTGCTGTCAGATATGCATTGATGTGTTTTTCTGAAGACCAGGAAACCTGCCCGCACCATGACCACATGGCTATATTTGTGTCAGTGTGATTTTTCAGGTAATCCCTTGTAGCATTTATCCACTCTGTTCTATTGGGCTGTCCAAGATCTCTTGCGTGGCCAATCGTGCCGTCAGTGATTTGAGGGAGGGTGAAAAATTTCTTATTGAAAGACTGCAGCCCCCTGAGCCCGCTCATGAGCTGGCTGCCATGGGATGTGTGTCCATAGACAATTCTGAGTTTGTTTACTGCACGATTTACAGCCGCGTTATTCAGGGATGATATTTTTGTATGGCGGTGATCAATGATGAGGGCCCCGCGTTTTGAACCTGCCTGCAGCACAGTAAAAAATACAGCAGAAAATATAATTGCCATTGTAAGGCTTATGAGTATTTTTCTCATGAGGTAAATTTCCTCCATCTCAGGTTTTTTAAATGTAATGAACAATACCTGTATTCAGAATTATGTAAAGCAATAAATTATAATATTTAATTTTGAATTAAGTGAATTGTATTTTTTAGAAGAATTAAATTTGTTGAAACTGAAGATTAACATTCAGACTGGAAGAGTTTTAATGTAAAAGTGTTGAGAGTTTTTTTAATACTTCAAGAATAATGTCATAGGGGAGTTTGTCATATAATTCTGCGTTCCTCTTTTTCCAATCAAGACTTTTAATCTGATCAGATAAAATAGCACCTTCAACTTTTAAATTATTTGGAATAATAACTTCAAAAGGATATCCTTTTATTTGGTTGGTTATAGGACAGAATATTGCAAGGCCAACCTTTTTATTGTATGATTTTGGTGATAATACAACTGCTGGTCGTCTTCCTGATTGTTCGTGGCCAGTCTGTGGATTCATGTTGAGCCAGACCACATCTCCTCTTTCAGGTATATAATTCATATCAGTTACCAGATTTCTTCTCCTGTCTTAGCTCCAGAATCATATTCTTTGTGAATATTATTTTCTGTTACTCCCTCTAAAAGGGTATCAAGAGAGTATTCTTTTTGTCTGACAGGGGTGATTATTATTTTACCCTGGTCAATTGACAAATCTACTAATTCGTCAATCTCAAGTTGAGCATCTGTTGCCAGAGATTTGGGTATTTTCAAAGCCAGACTGTTGCCCCATCTCTTGATATGAGTTTTCATATTGATTTCCTGATACTGATTTTTTATTTTATTAAAAATATAGAGAAATGTTTTAATTGCAACTTATTTTTTCCCCAGGGTGATATATTCTTACAGGCAATCAGCCTCTAAATTAACATCCCAATCGTAAAACATTCTGCAGCCCAGAATTAAAAAATTCTTGAAATCTGATCCCTTTATTATAGAGGTAATTGACGTTCAGTTTTTTTCAAAGTTTATTCCTGAAAAGAAAAATTATTAACCCGGAGTTATTATGAATCTCAAGAATTTTTTAGTAGCCCTGTTTATACTCACTTCTGGATGGCTGCTGCCTGCATATTCATACATGTGTGATTCAATTGAACAGAGTGAGGTCCCCGGTACATCCGGTGATGGAAAATCCTATGTGCTCGGGGAAATAACAGAATAGTATGATTAACGGAATAGTTCATCATCTGAAAAAGAACTGCAGCGCTTCATTTTTGCTGGTGTTTATTTTTTGCCTCTGCATGTTCCATGGATGCAGGTGTGACTGGCAGCGTGAACGGGGCGCTCCAAACGGGCCAATAGATATATGTGTAAGTGTTTCAAGAACAAAAGGAGTTGCCCCGCTGTCGGTTTTCTTTGATGCTACAGCTACAAAAGGCCTTGGTTATTCAAACCGTAGTTTTTTTTATGGAAATGCTTCATACATGGATGCCACTTTTGCATGGGATTTTGATGCTGATGATACAGATCCTGATTATGATCCCAGTGATAACTGTTATGGTGATCCTGAAAAGGCGAGCGGATTCATTGCTGCACATGTATTTGAAGACCCTGGCACATACCGTGTTCATCTTGATGTTTATGATTCAACAGGCGAAAGCGCATCAAAAGATATAATAATCACTGTTGAAGAATTTACAGGAACAACTTATTATGCAGCTTCAAACGGATCTGATTCTAATAACGGGCTTTCGCCCTCAACAGCATTTCGAACACCGGCACATGCACTGTCTTCATCAGGACTTGGCCCAAATGTGAGGGTCCTGTTCAGAAACGGAGATGTTTTCTATATATCCAGCCAGGTAACAGTTACAGATGTTACAGGCCCGGTAATTATTGGAGGATACAGTGATCCTGCAGCGCCAGCCATCGTCAAACCTGTTATTCA
>CAZEJW010000189.1:0-6664 GCA_964512685.1 uncultured Leptospirales bacterium
TAAGGCTTGTAATAGCATGATCAAACTGCCTTAATTTACGGCTGAAAAAGCGTATGATTTTCATTGCCACAGCTGGATTTTTCTGAATAAGCAGTCCAAAAAGATCCTTCTCAACAGAAATAAGTGAAACCTGTTCAAGGGCAATAGCTGTATCAAGCCGCGAATGCCCGCTCATACAGGAGACAACACCAAAAAAATCACCAGGCCCCAGTATGGTAAAGGGCTCTTCTGATATTACCGGATTTTCTTTTGTAATCTTTACCTTGCCGCTTCTTATAATGTAAAAATTATTGGCATTTTTCTTACCTTCAACCATTACAAATGAGTCAGGAAGATAGTTTTCAACCTTAAACTGGGCCGTTGTCATTTTTCCTCTTTACTCTTTACTCTTTTTAAATAGTACATCGTTTCAGTATTAAACTAATTATCAGCCATCAAACTGTTTTCGTCTGATACTCCCTCAGGGGCCCTCACTGTTTCTGACCATCCGTCAGCATTCTGTTAGTCTAATATTAATTAAAATCGGTTATATTTCAAGAATAATTCAGTTATAATTCATTCGATCATTTTTTTAAGTCGGTTAAGTTCATTTATTGCATCAATTGGAGTCATATTGTCCGGATTCATACTTCTCAGAGCCTGGACAATAAGATGATTTGATGCATTAAAAATTTCAAGCTGTTCTGCATTACCGCTGTCGTCTGCTCCCCTTTTTCTGGAAGAGCTGTTTTTTTCCAGTTTCTCAAGAATTCTGGTAGATCTGGAAATTACATTGCCCGGAAGACCGGCAAGTTTTGCAACATGAATACCATAGGATTTATCCGCACTCCCTGGAACTACTTTATGCAGGAATTCCACGCTATTGATGGTTTCCTTGACAAGGACATTAAAATTTACAATACCTTTTTTGGAGCCAAGATCGGTAAGTTCATGATAATGGGTGGCAAAAAGTGTTTTTGCCTTTATATATCTGAGTATATACTCAACAACTGCCCATGCTATGGAAAGACCGTCATATGTGCTTGTGCCTCTTCCGACTTCATCCATAATTATGAGGCTTTTGTGAGTAGCATTGTTTAATATGCCGGCAGTTTCATTCATTTCAACAAGAAATGTTGATTCTCCTCTAGAAATGTTATCTGAAGCCCCGATTCTTGTGAAAATTCTATCTGCTATAAATACATCTGCACTTTCTGCAGGGACAAAAGATCCGGTTTGAGCCAGAAGCTGAATGATAGCACACATTCGTATATAAGTTGATTTCCCTGACATATTCGGACCGGTAATAATACTTATTATTTTTTCATCATCATCAAGATGTACGTCATTGGGAATAAAAACCTCTTTTGTGTAATACTTTTCAACAACAGGGTGGCGCCCCCCTTTTATTGAAAGGTAATTATTCTCGTTTATTAATGGTTTTACATATCTGTTTCTTACAGCTGCAGATGCAAGGGAGCAGATGAAGTCAAGATAGCCCACTGCTGATGCTGTTTTCTGTATGTCTCTCTGTTCTTTAATAACTTCAAGGCGCAGCTTTTCTATTTCATTTTTTTCAATCTCTATTATCCTGTCCGATGCGCTTAAAATATCAGATTCAAATTTCTGAAGTTTTTCAGTGGTATATCTTTCAGATCCTACAAGTGTCTGTTTTCGTAGGTAGTCAGCCGGGACAGATGAAGCCTGATTTTTGCTCAGTTCAATATAGTAGCCCAGTATTTTATTGTATTTTACCTTGAGTGTATTGGCACCAAGACGGGCTTTTTCCTCTTCCTGATACCGGAGCATCCAGTTCTTGGCGCTTGTTTTTAATTCGTAAATTTCATCAAGATCAGGAATAAATCCTTCTCTGATTACTCTTCCATGTTCAGGCGATAATGCCGGGTCATCACTTATTGTCAGGTGAATTTTCTCTGCAAGGCTTCCCATGTCCGGCATGTCGCCTGTTACAGATGCTATGCCTGTTGAGTTAACTTCATGATCAGCCAGAATTTTTTTCAGTTTTGTTGCGGCAGAAAGAGACTGTTTTAGAGAAATGAAATTTCTTGTCTGCATCCGCCCCAGTGTGAACCTTGAGAGTATCCGCTCCATGTCATATATTTCTTTAAGAACAGAGGTTATTTCCTCAGCAAGATCGGGCCTGTTGTAGAAGAATTCCACCATGTTAAGCCTTTCTTCAATAGCATGCCTGTAAACAAGGGGCTGGAGAAGATTCCTTTCAAGAGTCCGTCTGCCCATTGGTGTATATGTATAGTTTAATACAGAAAAAAGTGTACGGTTTTTCGAATTGTCATTCTGATTTTCTATTATTTCAAGATTACTTATTGTTGCTTCATCAAGTATCATGGAATCTTCGGACATAATTTTCCGGGGATTTTTCAGGTGACCGGGTATTTTTTTCTGGGTTTCATTCAGGTACTGCAGAATTGATCCTGCGGCAATGATTTCAGTATCTGAATCTATGCCAAGGCCCTTGAGACCGTGTACACCCATGGTTGAGCATATTACTTCAGTGAGATATTCTTTTTCATATATCCATTCATTAAGGGTGTGTACCGGTATGCTTCTGTTTTTTATGAATTCAGTGAATACACTGTCAGTTTCAAATGAACGTGAGTATATAATGACCTCTCCAGGGTTGAATTTTGCTATTTCCCCTTTAAAGATATCATAATTTTTCTCAGATGCGGAATAGAAAAAATCACCTGTTGAAAGGTCAACAAAGGCAAGCCCCATTTCCGATTTGGATATATAAACAGAGCACAGGTAGTTATTATCGTCACTGTTTAACAGGTTAGAATCAATTACAGTACCTGGTGTGACAATACGTACCACCTCTCTTCTTACAATCGGACCTGAGGTTGGAACTGTCTCAAGCTGTTCACATATGGCGACACGTTTCCCGGATTTGATTAGACGTGCGATGTAGCTTTCTGCTGCATGGTATGGAATACCGCACATGGGAATATCATTCTGCCTTGATGTCAGGGCTATATCGAGTATTTTGGATGCAGTCTTCGCGTCATCATAAAACATTTCGTAAAAATCGCCCATCCGGAAAAAAAGGATTTCCTCCTGGTGCTTCTTTTTTATATCAATGTACTGCTTTATCATTGGAGTAAGTTTTTCTTCCATGTTGTCAGTCCCTGTTTAATCGCTGTAAATGTAGCTTCTTGTTTTTTGATTGGAAAACCTTACTATGTTTCCATTTATCCCGTATTCTTCTGCAAGTCTTATTTTTGTCTGAAGAGCCGTATCTGTATCCTGATGTATTCCCACATAAACAAAATGGCCCAGTGTAGTATTTTCGACACGAACATTGGTGTAATTTTTCAAAAGAGCGGTAATGGAATTTGCATCTTTGATTTTGCTGAAAGGTCCTACTGTTACAGAGTAGTATATCCGGCTTTCATATTCAGATGGAGTATAATCGGGAGATATATCAATAGGAGCAGTACGGTTTACAGTTTCCATGTCTGGTATATATTTTACCAGCCGGGGGTTTGAGGTTTTAAGATTTTCAATTTTGACCAGTGCCATTTCAGCCTCAGGAGAATCCGGAAAAACTTTAACTATGTCACTATAGGCGGAGTAGGCCCTGTCTTTATCATTTTTGCTTTCATAAAAATTACCCAGTTTAAATATTATAGACGGGTAAATTTCTGATGATTTAAAACCGGCTGCAAGTTCTCGCATGTTGTATATATAAGCTCTTGAATTTCCGGTTGTTTTCCGGTCAATCTCTGCAAGCAGAAAAAGAGTTCTTGCCAGAATAGTGTAGTTATGTGTCTTTTCCGTAATTTTCAGGCATTCATCTCTTGCTCTCTCATACTCTTCCAGCATTATACATGATGTGATGTAGAGAAATTTATATTCAAAGAGGTATGAACTTTCAGGGAAAAGTCTGATTCCTGACATGGATTCCGCCTGTAGTTCTTTCCATCCTGACTTCAGGTCAAGTATCTGGCATATCCGGTAAAGGGCATAGTCACGGTGAGGGTAGTACCTGTAATACTTTACCACAGCGCGGTATTTTTCAAGTGCAAGTTCAGTGTCAGACTCATTATCCGCAAGCATCAGACGGACATCAGGTACATATCTGCTTTCAGGAAATTTTTTAAGAAAACCGTAAGCTTCACTGTCAAAGGCTTTGCCGGGTCTGGTGCTGAAATATTTTTTCAGTTCAGTAAAACTTTTATCTGCATCAGGGGCATTGGCAAAAAGAGGAATAGCGAGAAGGAAGATAATGATAAAGGCAGCCGTCTTTTCAGCTGATTTTTTCACCAATAAGAGTTGATCCTTTAATTTCCCGGACTTCAATTATTATTTTCCTGCCAATATCATTTTTATCACCTTTGAAAACAAGAGGATGCGCAAGGTCCGTTTTGCCCATAATTTCACTGGAAGACCTCTTGCTTATTTTTTCGGCAATTACTGTTTCTTTTTTATGAATTCTTAATTTCAGTTTTTCAAGAGAAATTTTTCTCTGGAGAGTAATTAATTGGTTCAGCCTGTCAATTTTTTCTTTTTTGCTTAAAAGTTCTTTCTGTGCGGCAGCCGGGGTACCGCTTCTGGGTGAATAAGCGTACATAAATGCTTCATCAAATCGTATTTTTTCTACAGCCTTCAATGTAGCAGTAAAATCTTCTTCTGTTTCTCCGGGATAACCTGTTATAAGATCTGTAGAAAGAGCAAAATCGGGCAGCTCTTTTGAAATATAATCTATTATTTTAAGATAATGATCCATATTGTATTTTCTGTTCATCATACTGAGTATTCTATCTGAACCGCTTTGCAGTGGTAGATGTATACCTTTTGATATATTTTCATGGTCTTTTATCACTTCAACAATCTCATTTGAAAAATCCATGGGATGGGATGTAATAAAATTAACCCGTTGAATTCCATTAATTGAAGCAGCTTTATCAAGGAGCCTGTAAAAGGGAATATCTCCGGAATCGTGACCATACTGATTTACATTCTGCCCTAAAAGGGATATTTCAATAATACCTTCATTTGCCAGGTCTTTTATATATTTAATTATTTTTTCAGAAGGGAATGATATTAATTTCCCCCTTACATAGGGAACAATGCAGTAGGAACAGAAGTTTTCACATCCGTGTGTGATTGTTACCCATTTATGCCATGGGTGAACATCTTTGTTGTGAATCAGATCTTCATGTATTCTTTCCGCAAAATCATCTTTTTCCTGAGATGAATAAATATTTTTATCATTCCCGGATAAAAAATCTGATACAAGTTCTCCGCATGCAGGCGACTGGTAAGGCCCTATAGCCATATCAGCAATACCCTGAGAAATCAGCTCCTCTCCAATACGCTGAGCCATGCATCCGGTTACAACTACTAATGGTTTAACCCCTGAGTGGGAGTTTTTCCCTTCTCTTATTCTCGCAGAAGCTCTGTCTTCAGCATTCTGCCTTACAGAACAGGTGTTGTATATGCGTATATCCGCGCTTTTTTCATCCCGGGAAGGTTCAAATCCATTACGCAGCATGGATACTTTCATCAGCTCCGAGTCGCCTTTGTTCATCTGGCATCCGAAGGTTTCTATATAAAAACTTTTACTCATTATTCAGGTCAGGCCCCGGTTATTCCAGCTTTTCTGTAAATAGCATCAATATTTTTATAGTATCTGTTGATATTGAAAAGTTCATTGATCTCAGCTTCATCTGTTTTTGAAGCAACAACAGGGTCTTTAAGTGAAAGCTCCTTAAGGCTCCCTTCACGTTTCCAGACCCTCATTGTAAGGTCCTGTACTACTTTATAGGCATCTTCACGGGTCATACCCTTTTCAATGAGTAGAAGCAGAAGGGATTGGGAATAGAAAAGTCCTCCTGTTTTTTCAATGTTCTCCATCATATTTTCAGGATAAATATGGAGATTGGCCATAATAAAGTTCATTCTGCCAAGGAGATAATCCAGGGCAATTGTAGAATCAGGTATAACAACCCTTTCAGCGGAAGAGTGGGAGATATCCCTTTCATGCCATAAAGTAATATTATCCAGAGCTACATTTACATTAGCCTTAATTACCCTTGCAAGGCCGGTAACTCTTTCTGATAAAACCGGATTTCTTTTGTGCGGCATTGCTGAAGAACCCTTTTGTCCCTTCTGAAAGGGCTCTTCAATTTCACGGACTTCTGTTCTCTGAAGATGGCGGACCTCAGTGGCAAGCTGGTCAAGTGTACCTGCTGTAATGGCTATTGCGCACATGAACTCAGCGTGTCTGTCTCTCTGTATTACCTGTGTTGATACAGGATCGGGTTTAAGTCCAACTTTGAGGCACACTTCCTCTTCTATTTCAGGATCAATGTTGCTGAATGTACCGACAGCGCCTGAAAGCTTGCCGAATGAAATATTTTCTACTGCCTGCTTAAGCCTGTATCGGTTTCTTTTAAATGCTTCATGGTAGAGAGCCATTTTTACACCAAATGTTGTAGGCTCTGCATGTACTCCATGGGAACGTCCCATACATGGTATATTTTTATATTTAATGGCATTTGATTTAATAGTTTCAATCAGTTCATCAAGTCCCTTTAAAAGTATTTCTCCAGCCTGCTTCATCTGGATTGAAAGAGCAGTATCGCCAATGTCACTTGAAGTAAGCCCGTAATGAATATGCCTGCTGGCTGGGCCCACTTTT
>CAZEJW010000190.1:0-6541 GCA_964512685.1 uncultured Leptospirales bacterium
CATCGCCGGCGCCATGTTTTCGGTGGAAATATTGTTGGGAGATTTCGCCGTCAGCAAGGAGGAAGCAGGGTGTGAATCCCTCGCTGTCCCGCAACTGTAATCCTGTGTCAACAGGTAAGCCAGAAACTCCTTAACATGACTGGATCTTCGGGGATTGAGATCAGTTATTCATCATTGAGCCTGACTATTGGCTCAACTGACGTATAACAAAAACACGCTCCGGCGTGTTTTTTCTGCTCTTTCTCCTCCTGAAAAAACATCAAAAAATTAGGAGGGATAAATGATTTTAAAATCAAAAATTTATTGTTTTACTTTAACATTACTTATTTTGAGTAACATTTTTTTGTATGCTCAGGATGAAGTTGAAACTCCAGCTGAGAGTGTCAGGCTGGGAGATGTTGTTATCACTGCAACAAAGAATGAAATTCAGACTTATAAGACAGGGGCATCTCTTAAAGTCATAAAAGAAGAAGATATTATTCGGAAAGGTAAAGTTGACCTTCTCTCAGTGCTGCGTGATGTAGCGGGAATTACTGTGACTCAAAGCTCGGGTATTTCAACAGTTTTTATTAGAGGAGGGAAGTCAGGCAATACTCTTGTTATGATAGATGGAGTAAAGGTTAATGATGTTGTATCTCCAGGGAAGATATTTAATTTTAATGATTTCCCGATAAATAATATCGACAGGATTGAAGTTGTAAAGGGGGCTCAGAGTACACTTTATGGTTCGGATGCAACTGGAGGGGTTATAAATATTATCACTAAGAAAGGCAAAGGTGATCCTGCTTTTACAGCATCAGCAGAAGGTGGTTCGTATTCTACCTTCAGAGAATCAGTACAACTCGCTGGTGGATATGAAAGATTGAGCTATTCTCTTGGTTTCAGCCGTCTTGATTCAAAAGGTTTTTCACTTGCAGAGAAGGCTGCTGGTGCAAACGGAAGCCTGGATGATGATGAAAAAAACAGTATGTCATTTTCTTCAAAGCTGGGGATAGTTTTGCCCAATAACTTTGATATTGATTTTTCAATGTTTTATCTGTATTCAAAATTTGATCTTGACGATGCAGCTTATGCGGATGATCCCAAATTTGATGCTTCAAAGAAAAATCTGATGTTGACAACTTCCATTGGACAGGCTCCATTCGAATGGTGGAATTATAAACTTGTTTATGGCCATTCGAATACAATTAGAATCAATAATGACAGTGCAGATTCAGTTGATCCCGCATATGATAAATCATGGTTTGATGGAACATCTAACCGATTTGAATTTCAGAATAATTTTATTTTTTTTGATGTTGATACAATAACTTTTGGATTTGAATATCTCGAAGAAAAAGGTTCTGTTATTTCTATTTCTGATTATGGATCTGGGGAATCAAACTATAAGTATAATAATAAAAAAGCAGATCTGCTGTCAGTGTATCTGCAGAATTATTTAGAACTTATGGATATGATTTATTTTACTGCTGGAGGAAGGTATGACAGACATGATGAGTTTGGAAGTAATTTCTGTACTCAGGAGTCTCTCTCTGTTGTTGTTCCTGTAATTAAAACAAATGTAAAAACAAATTTTGCTACAGGTTTCAAGACTCCATCTCTTGATGAGCTGTATAATCCAGCCTGGGGGAATCCGGATACTGATCCCGAGAAGAGTATAACTTATGATGTTGGAATAATCCAGCCGTTATTTGATAACACTGTTTCTGTTTCAGTTTTTTATTTTATCAATAAGTATAAAGACATGATAACTATGAAAGGATTAAAATATACAAATGTTGGTGATGTCGATACATCAGGTGTTGAAGCTGAAATCGGATTAAAATTACCCGGCAATTTTGATTGCTCTTTCGCATACACTTATACTCATACAGAGGATAAAGAAACAGATGAAGCATTGCTTAGAAGGGCAAAGCATAAGTTCGGTGGGAATATTAACTACCAGATTCCTGATAAAGCAAATGTTAATCTGTGTTTTGAATACAATGGGGAAAGAGACGATGTATGGTTTGACTCATCCTTTAATCAAAAAAATGTCAAGGTTGATGGTTATTTCAAAGTTGATCTGAGTGCTTCATACTGGTTAATGGATTCGCTGCAGGTGTTTGGCCGAATAGAGAACCTTCTGAATGAAGACTATAATGAGGTTGTGGGTTATACTTCTCCCGGGATTTCATTTTATGGCGGGTTAAAGGCAAAACTTCAATAATAATATAAATTTTAATCAGGCAGCATAGAATGTTGCCTGATTAAAAACTGGTTGATTGAAAGCAGTTGTAAGCAAATCTACATTCAAATTCGAAATTTTCATTAAAAATTATATCACCTTACCTTAATATATTCCATCTCTGCCTTTGATGTTTTACCTTCGGCAGAAAACAAGGTATATAATCCTCTTAGAGGAAAGTTGTCTGATTTACTAAAGGGGATTCTGCCGGATACCAGTTCGCCGTCAATATATAGAGACGCAAATCTGCCATTATCACTTTTCAGTGTATAATCATGCCAGTCAGTTGTATTGAGTGGTATTTTTCTGCCGGATATATCAATGCTTTCTTTTGAAAGATCCAGGTAGTGTACTCCATCCTTTGCAGTATAGGCAAAGATACTTATAATATCGCCTGATATAAAACGCGCTCTGCATGAAACAATGAATGAACTGGATGTATTGCAGCGGGAATAAAGTCCTGCGGTTTTTTTATCACAGCTGCATCTGGCAATATTGGTGTCACCATTCTTAAAAAAACTTATTGCCTGTTTTTCTCCACCGGGGATGTGGTGCCAGTTCACGGGAGTGTTTGAATCCAGCCATTTGGAAAAGTTTTCTTCGAAAGCCCAGAGAATTTTTCTGTCTTTTTTCTTCCATGATGTAATATCAAAGGGTTTTAAGAATTTACCGAAAATCCACCCCCTGTTACCTGACATTGTTATTATTCTATACCAGTAGTCTCTTGAATCTCCAATCTGTGTTGTATCCATCGACTTCTCAAGCTGGAGTAAAAGTTCATCTTTGATTGTTTTGCCGACTGTTTTTCCGTTTAAACCCGGGGAGTTCCTGAGGTTTACATTGTCACCAGTAGAAACGAATATTCTCGAGAGCTCAGGGCCTGTCGGATAACGTGTTCCATAGACTGAAAAAATATCCAGAAGTAAATCCTTATCAGTGTTGCCAATTTTTTCACCGCTTTTGAAAATATCAAAAACCATTCTTACAATATGTGCAATGTAATCTGTGTCAGGATATTTTCCGTAGAACGAAAGAATATGTTTTAAATGTTTTACATCCGGTGTTTTGGTAATTTTTGACAGCTCTTCAAAATCCAGCTCTTCAATATAGGGGCTGCCTCTGTATCTGGACATGAATTCATCATAGAATTTGCCCCCGGAAATTATTCTTCCTCTTTTATGTGTTGAAAGAAGTGTTAAGTCTGATTGAATTTTATTGTTGATTTCTTTTAGCTCTTCATCTATTTCTTTTTTTGAGGAATCAAACAACGATGTATTCTTTTTTTCGATAGAAATGTTTTCAAGTTCATCGTGAAATTCATCTTCAAGAAGATCTGCAAGTTTGTTGAGAGCTCTTGCACGGTAGTAGTATATCTTTTCACCCTTTTCATAATCTGCAAGAGGAGAGAGCTTGTTCAGGGTTTCAATAGATTCAATGTAGTCACCATCATGGAAGAGGTCTACTGCGTATTTCAGATTTTTTTCCTTTAGCAGTAGATATGAAGTCGATCCTGCAATAATTAAAAGGGCAGATATAATGGCAATGAAAAGAGGTCGCATTATTATTCTCCGGTAAAACCTTTGATCATATGATTTATAAGATTGTGTCCTTCTTCTAAGTGGAGGCCTGTTTTTGCTGCAGCAATTTCTGAATAGCTATCAGCATTAAACCGATCTGAAACGGTATTTTCCCAATCGGTGTTTCTGTATATTGCAAAAGGAACAGGATCTGATGAATGGGTCTTTATGCTTACAGGCGTTGGGTGATCTGGCATTACCAGGATGGTATAGTCCTTATATTTTTTCATGCCTTCGAGAACTGGAATTACTATTTTTGAATCGAAGTCCTCTATGGCTTTCACCTTGTGCTCAATATTCCCTTCATGTCCGGATTCATCAGGGGCTTCGACATGAAGATATATGAAATCTCCTTCTTCAAGTCCTTTAAACAAAGCTTCAACCTTTCCTTTGTAATTTGTATCAAGATAGCCGGTTGCTCCTTCTACTCTAAGAGGTTTCAGCCCGGCACCTCTGCCTATGCCATGAATTAAATCAACTGCTGAAATTGTGTATCCATTGAGACCATACTTGTCGTTAAATGAATCCATTTCAGGTTTTTTCCCGCCACCCCAAAACCATATTGCATTTGGATTACCTTTGTACTGATCAAAGGCCTCTCTTATCCTTTGTGATGAGCCAATGATACTTTTGGCTGTGTCCATTATTTGAATCAACAGTTCGCTGCCCTGACCCTTTGGAATATGTTCCCCTGTTGCCATGTCCTGAATGTCATGTGGAGGGGTTGTTTCAGGGAGTTCTTTGTAGGGATAATCTCTCCATATGAGTAAATTTCTGTATGAGACTCCGGGGTATAATTCGATGTTTTTTATATTAAGTGACGAACTTATTTCATTGATAAGAATTCTGGTGAACTCATTATCTATGTGATCGGCAGTGAAATCCTTCATTCTCGAATCTTCAATGTTGACAGTATTGCATCTGAAGGCAACATCTTTATCCGACATTTGAATCCCCATGTTTAGGGCCTCAAGAGGAGCTCTGCCTGTGTAATACTTTTTGGGGTCATATCCGAATATCGAAAGATTTGCAGTGTCGCTTCCCGGGAACATTCCGTCCGGAACTGTTTTGGCTATTCCGCAGATTCCATTTTTAGCAATAAAATCCATTCCCGGAGTCTTGGCATATTCGAGAGGGGTAAGGCTGCCTAACGATTCTACAGGGAGATCGGCCATTCCATCTCCCAGAAGTATTATGTATTTTCGTTTATCAGTTCTATGTTTCATAGTGCAGACCAGTTGTTTTCCTGTTAAAAAATTTTTTGAAAGACTTAGGTGAAAAATGAATTATCAGTTTAATTCATTTTGAATAAAAGACCATGAAGGGGTGAATAAAAATATTCTTCATGGTTGAAAAATAATAATGCAAAAACATTTCCTAAGCCGGAAATTTCTATTCATTCTATAAATTGATACAATTATATATTATCAATTTATTTTCTACAAATTTTTTATTCATTGTCGGGATTTATGATTGCAGTTCCTGGCTTTGATGAATTTTTAAAGCAGTTGCTGAATAGAATGAGTTTCTTTTAAAGAATAATTCAGGAACCCTGGCCAACCCATTTTGAACCATCAGAATAAAATTCTTTTTTCCATATGGGGACTGTTTTTTTGATGGTATCGATGATGTATCTTGAAGCCTGATAGGCCTCGTCTCTGTGGGAAGAGCTTACTGAGATCAAAATGGTGGCTTCGCCTGTATTGACCCGGCCATGTCTGTGTATTACCAGACATTCTGAAATAGACCATTTTTCAATTGCATATGAAACGAGTTTATCCATTTCACTTTCGGCCATGTCATTGTAAATTTCATATTCCAGGTGTGTTACTTTTTTCCCGGCTGTGTGATTTCTTGCACGTCCGATAAAAGTAACAACTGCACCATCGGCTTCTGTTCCGAATTCTTGAAGCATCTTTGATAGATCAATAGGATCGGTCTGGAAAATTATTTTTTTCATTTTATCAGCCACCGCTCACTGGAGGAAATATAGCAATAACATCGTCATGTGACAATTGATTATCGTCTGTGCTGTATGTCTCATTTATGGCAAACAACAGGCTCTGTCTGATTTCCTGAATTTTTTCCTGGCCGGGAAGAGAATCGACTACATCTTTTATGGTTGTTCCCTCCGGGAACTCCATTTCAGTTTCGTTAAAACCACAAATTTCTTTTATAGTGGCAAAAGCTTTTATTCTGATTTTCATTAAAGTGCTTTTCTTACCCTGTTGCATAAGGCAATAAGATTATTCATCAGCATTTTTTCTGTTGTTGCTTCTTTTCAGCATGAAAAGGTAATGCTTGATATAAGGCTGAAAACTTTCATGGTAACTGCTTATATCAACGTTAGAAGGATCATTGAATATTGTTTCAAGATTGTTCCTGGTGATATCTTCTTCGGCAGTATCAATGATAATTTTAAACCTTTTAATGATTTCCTTATCAACTGCATCAAGTGACATTTTACCCATCTGGGCACAGAGCTTGGAAAGATTTGTTTTTTTTCTTGTTTTGGGCTTGGTTTTAGCTTTAGCCTTCGACTTTGCTTTAGCTTTATCAGTCATATAAAAATTCCCCTAATAACAAAACCTTGTTTTGTATAGTTCGCAGATAATAGAATAGTAGCAAATACTGTAAACATATTTTTTAAAAAAGTTATACAGATCAAAGTATCTTATAATATAAGTTTTAATAAAGCTTATATTATAAGATACTCTAAAAATTATATTTTAAAATT
>CAZEJW010000191.1:0-4493 GCA_964512685.1 uncultured Leptospirales bacterium
TCAATTTGTGCAACTTACAGATACTTATGATAGATGGCAAAAACAATCTATATTATGGAAAGATGCAGAAAAACTACAAAATATAATGTATGAATATGTAGATTGGTTTAATAAAACATTAACAGATAATGATGGAAAAGAAACAGCAATATCAGCAATTCTAAAAAGGAAAGGATGGCCTTTTGCTGATAAAATCAAGGAAATAGAAAAAAACTTTGTTAAAAAACAATTCTCCTGCTCAATCGATGACCTTTTTAAACCAGCTTCATTTATTAAGATTTTCAGGCAGGAAGGAATTGACGCATATAATGAAGTTCTTGGTGGTCTGCCTGCTGAAACAGAACAGATTAAAACACAGGGACTTAATGAGATTGTTAATCTGACAAGGCAGCATGCTGGATCAGATAAAAAAAGTTTCCCTGTGCTGGACTATTTGTACAAACAAATTCTAAGCAACAAGAAGTCAAATTTTATTGATGCTTTTGAAGATGATGCTGAAGTTCTTAGTGCAATCTCACAAAAAAAACAAGACTGGTTTTCCCATAAAGACCGTAATGATAAATCAGATAACGACAAAAAAAGGAGAACAGTATTCGAACAAATCACACATGAATTTACCACTCTGTTTGATGAGCTTGATAAAAACCCTGAGAAACATACTGAATATTTTCTTTCTGCGAAGAGTGTTGAAAAAATTTCTGCTGAAGTAACCGGAAGCTATAACACAATCAATACTCTATGGTTTGAAAAAGTTGATTCAATGAAACAGGAAAATGGAAAAATTCTGCAGAAAGCAAAACGTGAATCTATAAAAACACAAAAATATTTCAGTTTCCAGCAACTACAGGACCTTCTTAAGAATGCCAGAGAAAATGATGAAAAAATTTTTAAAAAAGAATTTTCAGGGACTGATTTTAAAATAAAGGACTATACTCTTAATAAACTCGAAAACATAATCAACAAAGGGTATTGCTATACTATTGCAAATACAAATAAAACAGTCGAGAAAAAAGGTATAATTGAATACTCCAACCGGAAAAGTCTGGATAAAGCATTAAATAGTCTTTCCTTCGGAGGGAATAGAGATAATATAGTAGAAGATGTTAAAGACTTCCTTGATGCATCTCTCGAACTTGCTCACTTTGTGAAGTCTTTCCAGGTAAAAATCAAAGATCTCCCGGAAGAATTCGATGCAGATGAAAGCAGCAGCTTCAGGGCTAAAATAGATACTCTTCTCAATGAACATCTTGATATCTTCATGTTTTATAATAAAGCAAGAAACTTTCTTACACAAAAAAGATACAATGAACAAAATATAAAATTAAACTTTAATCAAACAAAATTGCTAAATGGCTTTGTTGAAAGTAAAACAGATCAATCTGATAACGGCACTCAATATGGTGCATATATTTTCAGAAGGGGAAAAAACGACTCAATCACTGAATATGATTATTATTTAGGTGTAAGTAAAAATGCTTTTCTTTTCAGATTCCACGAAAAAGATAACATCAAACCTGAAGACAGAAGTGAATTTGAAAGAATGCATTATTATCAGGCAAAATCAACTTCTATATATGGTTCAAGTTATCCAGGAGATTATAAAGAGGATAAAACTGAATTAATACAGAAAATCCAAAAAATTATAAAAGATAACCGTCCTGAAATAAAAGATACCGATTTCGGAATTGACAATAACATTACACCCACAAAACTTCTAAGCAATATAAAAGTAAAAGACCATAAATTATTTGATCTTACTATCAATAATGAAGCTGTTTCCGCAAAAACACTTGAGATGATTCAAAATCTTAAAACATCACTAAAAAATTATATTGGTAAAATCGTTGGCATTGAAGAAATAATTAATAATAATTATACAGACTTAAAACTTCTTATCGATGACATTGATAATATCATTAAAAATAAATCATTTATTTTTTCTCCAGTAAGTCAATCTGAATTGAATAACGCTCAAAATAACAGCCAAAACACTCTTTATTTATTCAGGATATATAACAAAGACTTTTCAGACCAAAAGAAAAAAAAGGGAACTGATAATTTACATACAATCTATTTTAAAGGTATGTTAGAAAATTTAGGGCAAGAAGTTATTGACATTGGAACAGGAGAAATCTTTTACAGGCCTGCTTCAATTCAAAAACAATTTAAACATGAAAAAGATACTGTTTTAAAACATAAGACTTATAAATATCAATGGGATGAAATCGGATTTCCGATAAGTAAAAATATTACACATAAAAACGATCTAAAGAATCTAATCGATAAAAAAATTATTAGTCTAAAAAAGAATGGAAGTATTGAATATAAGAAACTCACAATCGGACGAATTGTACAAGATGAGACAGAAGAAATTATCAAAGATAAACGATTTACAAAAAACAAATACCTTTTTCATTGTTCAGTATTTCTCAATTATAACAATGATGAAAAACCTAATTTCAACAATGACGTTCAGGAATTTCTTGCAGGTAACCCCGACATTAACATTATTGGAATTGACCGTGGTGAAAAACATCTTCTTTACTATTCAGTAATAAACCAAAATGGCAAAATTCTTGAACAGGGGTCACTTAACCAGATTGAACGCGATAGAACTGATCTGCCTCCTGTCAATTATCATCAACTCCTCAATGATAAAGAAATTGAAAGGGACAACGCAAGAAAAACATGGCAAACAATAGAAAATATTAAAGAACTTAAATCAGGCTACCTGTCACAGGTTGTTCATAAACTGTCAAAACTAATCATAAAACATAATGCCATTGTTGTTCTTGAAGACCTTAATATTGGCTTCAAAAGAGGTAGGTTTAAAGTTGAAAAACAGGTTTATCAGAAATTCGAGCGGGCATTGATAGAAAAACTCAATTATCTCGTCTTTAAAGACAGAGAATTCGGACAGGGGGGTCATTATCTCAATGCTTATCAGCTAACAAGTAACTTTACAAGCTTTCAGGACCTTGGCAAACAAAGCGGAATTCTTTTTTATACTGCAGCCAGCTACACATCAAAGGTTGATCCTGTAACAGGCTATATGCAAAATCTTTACCATAAATACCAGAAAGGCTTAACCAAAGAATTTTACAATAAATTTGATTCCATAATATTTAATGGTGAGTACTTCGAGTTTACTTATGATATTAAGAAACTGTCGAATCTTGAAGAAAAAGAACTCCCCAACAAAAGGGTCTGGACAGTTTGCAGTTGTGTTGAGAGATCTTCTTATGACTCAAAGTCTAAAGGCCAAAAATTATTTAATGTAAATGATGACCTTAAAAACCTTTTCAAAAGTTATTCTATAGATATCATAAGGGATCAGGATTTAAAACAGATCATCTATAACCAGGAAGAAACCTTTATAAAAAAATTTCATGAAAGCTTTATGTCAATTCTCAGGATGAGGGTGGTAGACCCGGGAAAAGATAAGGGCACAGACGAAAATGACTATATACTTTCTCCGGTCAGCCCATTTTACAACAGCAAGAATATCTCAGGGATCCAGGGAAAAGGAGGGTTCAGCCAGTTGCCAACAAATGGAGATGCAAATGGGGCATATAATATAGCACGAAAGGGTAAAATTGTTCTCGATAAAATTACTCTCAGATCTAAGCTTATAAAGCTTTATAAAGATGAAAATACCAACTTCAAATGGGATAAGTTGAAAACCAATATTCAGAAAATAAAAGATAAAAAGGCTTTAATTTCAATATTTAATGAATGGGCAGTAATTGTTGATAGAGAGTTAGACAAATCAGCTAATTATTTTAAAAATAAAAAATTATCTGATACTGAAGAGGCATTTATTGACTTTGTCTGCACTCTCTCTGTTTCCAAAACAGACTGGCAAAATTATTCCCAAAAAAAAGAGGTGGTTGAAAGACAAATGAAAATTATGGAGTATTCATTTGCCCAGGACAGGCTCAAAAACTGATGGAAAACAGTATTCCAATATCATACCTGAATGATTTCATCTTTTGCCCGCTCTCCATATATTTTCATCAACTGTATGGAGAGCTGTCAACCAGGCTTTATCACGATATGCCCCAGACACAGGGGAAAGCGGCACATGAAACAATAGATGAAAAGCGTTATTCTACACGGGCCAGAATTCTGCAGGGAACTGACGTCTATTGTGATAAATTCAACCTGTATGGCAAAATAGACCTCTTTGATATTGATAAAGGAATACTTACAGAAAGGAAGAAACACATATCAAAAATCTATGATGGTTATGTTTTTCAGCTCTATGCACAATACTACGGTCTTGTTGAAATGGGATACACTGTATCTGAACTGAGATTTTACAGCAGTGATGACAACAGAATATACCCTGTAAAACTGCCGGATGAAGATAATGCAATGAGGGAGGCTTTCATGAAAACAGTAAATCAGATTTCAGACTTTGACATAGAAAACTATGTTCAGACAAATGCTGAAAAATGCAAAAGATGTATTTATGACCCCCTGTGCGCCAG
>CAZEJW010000191.1:4503-6000 GCA_964512685.1 uncultured Leptospirales bacterium
ATGCTGAGCGCACCGGATTTTAAAGAGAAGCAGATTGTTTTCGCCTTTCTCAACCAGGGAGAAAAGCTCAGCTTCAAAAATGACAATGTAGTAATAAGGGATGCTGAAAACAAGATAATTCATCAGTCTACCTGTTACAGGCTTTTTGCCCTTTTCATTGCCGGGCATATATCAATAACAAGTGGGCTGCTGCAGAGGGCACAGCGTTTTGGGTTTTCAATAATTCTCATGACCTTCACTTTCAGAGTCTATGGAGTATGGTCTTCAGGAGCAGAAGGAAATGTTTTATTAAGAAAGAAACAATACGATTATGACGGTTTCGATATTGCCAGGCACATTGTTGCAAATAAAATAGATAACCAGAAACTGGCTTTAAAATCAATTCGTAATAAAAAGGATGAACTTAAATCAACTATTGAATCACTGACAGATTACAGTAATGAGCTAAAAGAACATGAACACGATCTGAAGTCAATTCTTGGTATTGAAGGAATTGCTGCCAAGCTTTATTTTAAGAACTATTTTTCTGAACACGGATGGACAGCAAGAAGGCCCAGGATAAAACATGATATGACCAACTGCCTTATGGATATAGGATATACAATGCTCTTCAATCTGGTTGAATCACTTTTGAATGTATATGGCTTTGACCTGTATAACGGGATATATCACAGGCAGTTCTACCAGCGAAAATCACTTGTATGTGATATTGTTGAACCATTCAGGCCGCTAATTGATGCCCGCATCAGAAAAGGCCTTAACCTGGGGCAATGCAATGAGGATGACTTCTATACATCACAGGGGCAATACCGCCTTTTTGGTAAAAATGCAGTTCCCTATATTGCATGGCTCATGGAGCCCCTGATTGAACACAAACAGGATATGTTTAAATACATAAGAGACTATTACAGAAGTTTTATGAGAGATAAAGAAATATCAGAATATCCGGTTTTTAAACTGAAGGGCAATAAATGCTGATAGTAAGCTACGATATTAGTAATGATAAATTAAGAACCAGGTTTGCCAAATTTCTAAAAAAATTTGGTTACAGGCTTCAATATTCGGTCTTTGAAATCAAGAACAGCAGAAGGATTCTGAACAATGTGATTGCTGAGATAAAAAATGATTTTGAAAAAGAATTTGATGAATATGACAGTATAATCATTTTCGATCTAAGCGAGCAGTGCAAAAAAATCACATTCGGTTATGCAACCCATGACGGTGATGAACTAATCATAATTTCATAGGTTGCAAACCCCGGTCTTAATATGGTCAAAAGGGTTAAAATCAAACAATATCAGTAATTCTGAGTATTCAATACTGATAAAAATGCGACATTAACACCTGAGAATGTTCAAAAATCCTTGCCAAAACAGGCATCAGCTGTCTAATGGACACATTAAATTTCTACTGTTGTAGATGGCTAAGCTGACTGTGGCTTTATATGAGTCTAATGGACACATTAAATTTCTACTGTTGTAGATTGATATAACCGGA
>CAZEJW010000191.1:6010-6403 GCA_964512685.1 uncultured Leptospirales bacterium
TAATCTTTTCCTGGTCTAATGGACACATTAAATTTCTACTGTTGTAGATAAAACATGTTACGAAGTTATAAAGACGCGTCTAATGGACACATTAAATTTCTACTGTTGTAGATACTGTTCAGGGTTATATCCTTTGTTATATGTCTAATGGACACATTAAATTTCTACTGTTGTAGATAAGAGTATTGGGAATAGGATTGTCATGTCTAATGGACACATTAAATTTCTACTGTTGTAGATATGATAGTATTATCTTTATTTGATGGGTCTAATGGACACATTAAATTTCTACTGTTGTAGATTGCCTCACGGACAGGCTATCATGCTGCGTCTAATGGACACATTAAATTTCTACTGTTGTAGATTATCTGATAAAACTAAACAAGAGATGTG
>CAZEJW010000192.1:0-6333 GCA_964512685.1 uncultured Leptospirales bacterium
GCTTTATGATTTTTATCCCTTATATCTCTCCTGTTATCTCCATATCCCCTTTCTCCTGATTTATAAAATATGGGTATATTTCAGCCCATCAAGGGAGGGCAATAGAGTGTGTAAAATATACGGGAGAACAGAATGGTTGAAATCAAGGATGACAAAAACAGGTTGCGTCTGAGTATTATTGATTATGAATTTCCGGGTAAAAATGATTCCGAATATGATGATAACTGGCTGATTATCAGGATTGATGTTGAGAAGGGTGATCTGAAGTGGACATGCTCTGATCCTGCACTTCTCACCTGGGAGTTTCAAAAAATCAGTGAGTGGTTTTTATCATTCTCAGAACATGAATCTTCAGAAGACAGGGAGTTGTATTTTATTGAGCCGGTAATAAGTTTTAGTTATAATGGCAAAAACAATAATGGTGGGTATGAAATAAGCGTGATTCTTGGTTATGAATTTTTTCCGGATGGTCTGGATAAAACCGAATCAACGATCGATTTTGTATTGTCAAACCCGGAATTAAAAAGGGTATCAGAAGAATTTAAAAGTGAACTTAAAAAATTTCCACAGCGGGTATGAAGTGAAAACAGGTGTTCCAGGATGAGTAATTTTTATGATACGAAAATATAAAGAAGATGATATTACTGAAGTTCTGGATGTCTGGCTGAGAGCATCAATACAAGCCCATGACTTTATTGATGCTGACTTCTGGAAATCCGGAATTCAAGATATGGAAAACATATATATGCCTTCCTCTGAAGTATTTGTTTTTAAAGAGAAGGGAATTATCGCTGGATTTTATGCAATGCACGAAAACATGCTTGCTGCACTCTTTGTAAAACCTGAGATTCAGGGCAGGGGTATTGGCTCAGAACTGCTTCTTCATGCAAAAAAGAATCACAGTATTATTGAACTGACGGTTTATCAAAAAAATAAATCAGCCATTTCTTTTTATGAAAAACACGGTTTTAAAGAAATAAAAAAACAGACCTGTGAACATACAGCAGAGCCTGAAATACTCATGCGCTGGTGTTCATAAACCAGGATAATACAATGAAATATTTTCACGTTGATGTATTTTCAAAAGAGCCCATGAAGGGGAATGGACTTACAGTGGTTTTTCCTCAAAAAAATATTGATGACCGGGTTATGCTTAAAATCACACAGGAGTTCAGGCAGTTTGAAACTGTTTTTGTATTCCCTGAAAAAAAAGGCAGTCACCCTGTGAGGATTTTCACTGTTGAAGAAGAGCTTGCTTTTGCAGGTCATCCCCTTGTTGGCGCTGCTGCCGTTATTCACCACCAGATGTCCACTTCAGGTGTAAACCAGGATATTAGCCTGGCGTTGAGCGGACGCAGGGTATCCCTGAAGTCTGAAAAAAATAATAATTCATACAGGGTAATCATGAACCAGGGAAAACCCCTGTTTATAAACACCCTGGAAAAATCCGCGTACATGGATATCCTCTCTGCTCTGAATCTCACAACAGATGATCTTCACCCTGGTTATCCTGTTGAGGTTGTATCAACAGGCCTGCCTTACCTTCTGCTGCCCCTTGACAGATGTGTTGACAGGGTGAAAATTAAAACAGATGATTTTGAAAAACTTCTCTCTGAGGTAAATGCAAAGTTTGTTTATGTGTTCGATACTGAAACCCTTGAGTGCAGAACCTGGGATAATTCAGGCCTTGTTGAAGATGTTGCAACAGGAAGTGCAGCAGGGCCTTTGTGCGCATATCTCGTTAAAAACGGGTTCAGGTCTTATGATGAGCGAATTCTTGTAAACCAGGGAAAGTTTGTTCAAAGGCCCGGTGTTATTACAGGCAGGGTTTCAAAGGATACAGGTGAAGTATTCATTGAAGGTGATGTTGCATTCTTTGCACAGGGAGAGGTTTTTTATAAAAGTTATTTTCCCTGAAACAGTTTCTGACAAAAATAACATTGAATATTGATATTGTCAGGATGGATTCTGTGAAAAGTAATGCAGCTTATAATAACATGATTGTTTAAAACCAGGTATTAACTGGAGCGCGGGTAATATTTTTAGCAATATCCTCATTGTTTTTTCCCCTTCATGTTTTCTACAGGCACATACTTTGATTTTATGCTGGCATGAAATCAAAGCTGGCAGGAATTCCTTCAATCTTTCATTTCTTCCGGTAAATCGCTCGGTATACATGATCTGCCAGTATTGCACTTGTTAGAATGTTCTGTATAAAAAAGGATTGATTATAGTACAGAATGACTGCATTTTGTCTTAGAAAATAATTTTAAGTATAGTGCTTTGATATTTTAACCTAAACTTATTGTTTACCAATTGCTTTTTGTTTGGAGGATTATTTTAGAACAAAAATGAGTTAAGAATGTTCAGATAATTCGAAAATAATTCGATTTGAGGAACATAAGATAATAGAAAATTGGTTTATTTTAAGGATAGTAACTTTTGATGAATACTGACAAATATAAAACATTAGATTTGAATCAAATTTATGATAAATTAGACTACAGTAATGGACAACTACTGTCTGTTACAGATACACCTTCAAATCGACTGGATCTTAATAATTGGCTTAACAAAGGGGAATGGCTTACTGCGGCAAAAAGAGCTGGAGCTGAAAAGATTTTTTTTATTGATAACAATCCAATTATTCTTTTTGCAAAGTGTTCAGACGATCCATATGAAATAAATGAGTGTTTTAATAGATTTTGGAGTCTTGCCCGTCCCCGGATTCTTTTTCTGGCAACTCCCTCTGAAATAAGTGTTATAGATTTAGCGCAAAAACCTGTTCGATATCAACCAGAAACAGCAAAAGAACAAAATAATATACATAAGTTGAAAATTCTCCACGATGTTAGAGCTACTGCAGAAATTCTTCAGGATTTTCATCGGGATAATATTGAATCTGGTAAAGTATTTGAATCCAATCGATTTGGTGATTTAAAAAACCGTGCAGATCAATCACTAATCGCAGATTTAAAGACGGTACGCCTTGAGTTGATTGAATCCGGTCTGGGAGGGGAAAAAATTGAGTTTGCTCATGCATTAATTGGTCGGTCAATTTTTATTCGTTACCTGGAAGACCGTGGTATATTAACAGAGGAATATTTTAAAAGAGTGGCGCGTCAAAGATCCGGATGGACTGACCTGTTAAATATATCATTGCCACAGGATGAGTGTGATTATTCAAATGTTAATGCTTTGTACCCGAGAGTTTTGAAGGATAAAGATTTTACATATGCCATGTTTCGTGCTCTGGCAAAAGATTTTAACGGAGATATGTTTCCTGACGTTGATAATGAAGAGAAATCGGTTGAATTAAAGCATTTGTCCCTGATACAGGAATTATTATATGGAGATGCAGGAATACAAAAAAAACTTTTATTCTTTTCATACAGGTTTGATATCATTCCCCTTGACTTGATAAGCTCAATTTATGAATTATTTTATCATTCCACAACTGATGAAGAAATAATTAAAAGTAGAGCCCGGCAGAGCGGTGTTTATTACACACCCCCTGTTTTATCAGAATTTGTTCTTTCTCGTGTATTGACAGATAATGTTCTGAAAAAAAAACCCAGGGTGTTAGACCCTGCATGCGGTTCTGGAATATTTCTTGTTGAAGCTTTTCGACGTATGGTTCGCTATGAATGGCGAAAAAACAGAAAACCTCTTTCATTTGATGAACTGAAAGAAATTTTAAAAAATCAAATTTTTGGTATTGAAATCAATGAACCTGCTGCTCGAATCACTGCATTTAGTCTTTATCTGGCAATGCTTCATTACCTTGATCCACCATCAATTCAGGGGCAGATTAAAAATGGTAATAAGCTGCCTAATCTCCTCATCTCTGAAGGGGAAAAAAGTAATAATTTTAATTCCATCTGGGTTGGGAATGCTTTTGATGAAAAGAAGATTAATGCAAATAAATTTTTAAAGGATAAATTTGGTTCAGCATGCTTTGATGTTATCGTGGGGAATCCTCCATGGGGTTCTCCCGGAAATATTGCAGATAAGATGGTGAAACAGAGTCAGGAAGTCATGCTTCAGTGGTGTAATTCAAAAAATTATCCAATTGGAGATAAAGAACCATCTCAGGCATTTCTCTGGCGAGCTTTAGAGTTTTTAAAAGACGGTGGTGTTTCCTCCTTGCTCACTTCTGCTGGGGTACTTTTAAAACACGGAACAACAACAAAGACTTTCAGAAAAGAATGGATGAGTCAGGTTCAATTGAAAGAAGTATTTAATTTTACTCATGTCCGCAAGTTTTTCTTTCAAGGGGGCGTTTCTCCTTTTCTTATTATTTATTTTTCAAAAAAAAAGCAGGGTGATAATCCAGTAGAGTACTGGTCCGCAAAACAGGTTCTATCATTAAAAGAGACCCAGGCTGTTTTACTTTCTAAATATGACCTTAATTATCTTGTTGATGTTGATCTTACTGATAATAAAACATGGAAAGTTAATTGGTTCGGACGTCATGCAGATAATATATTTTTAAATCAGTTAAAACACTGTTATTCCTCACTGTCAGAATATACTGATTTTCATTGTGTTGGATTTAAAGTTGCTGATAAGTCAAAAAATTCTGAATGGTTGAGTAGTTTTAAATCACTTATTAATACCTCATTTAGTCGTTATGGCAATCTTTCTTTTGAAAAAGGCCCACAAAAAGTTGAGCATAGAGGTAAAAACGAATTTTGCTATAAAGGCCCCAGAATAATAATAAAAGAAGGACTTGAGCAAAGACAAGGGACTTCTGGTAAAATTATAGCCAGATATGAAACGATCCCTTTTTCTTTTAACCATTCATTCCATGTTCTTAAATTACATAAAAATTATGATTGGGCCTATAAAGTACTGCTGGGTTGTTTGTTGTCATCTTTTGCCCGCTATTATTTTTTCTTAACTTCAGCGAACTGGGGAGTATGGCATGACAAGGTGTTAATAAAGGAACGTCTTGATTTTCCGATAATTTTTTTTGAAAACAATGAGAAAACAAAACGAATAGTTAATATTATAAATAAACTTCAAAATTATCAACCTCAGGAGAAGAGTTTAATTCAGCCTGATGGAATTCCTGAAAATGAAATATCAGCCCAACGTGAAAAATGGGAAGCGGAACTTGATGAAGCCGTTTTTGACCTTTATGAGTTTTCCGAAGAGCAGAGAGATCTTATCCGGGACTGCTGTGAAGTCACTCTACCTTTTTTTTACCAGCCATTTGATAGTATTGCAGTTATGAGTGCTGTAAATGATAAAGACCTGTCCTGGATTAAAAATTATACTGAAATATTTGCCAGAAGATGGAAACCCTATCTGCAGGAAGATGAAGTATTAAGGGCAAATGTCCATGTCGGAGCACATGACAACATGCTGGCTGTTGAGTTTTTTCCTGCAGATGCAGCTGATGAATGGGACCTGGCACCTGAAGAAGAAACCTGGGATCATGTACTTGAAGAGATTGGAAAATCTCTACCTCAACCAATGGGAACATCTCAGGTAGTTCGTGATGGGATCGTCCGAATTGTTTCAGATAAATCGATTATCATAATTAAACGAAACGAAAAAAGGTTCTGGACTCGAAGTCTTGCCCGAGAAGATGCAGATTCGACATTATTAAAAACAATGCAGGCTGAACTGGATAGTTTTAAAGGAGATAAATAGTGCCACGTCAGAAATTATCTCTTTTGCAAAGAAACACCTGGTCCAGACATGCGGATTTATATAAGGAAGTATTCGAATATTCCCTTTCTGAGCTATGTAAAAGAAAAAAATTACCTGAAAAAGAGGACGATATCAGTGCTCTTCTTTTATTAATTCTTCAAACTGTTTGTACAGAGTGGTCTTTAAAAAAAGAAATGGAAATCCCCCCACCTTTAGCTCAACTCCCTTCTCAGAATGCTGGTAAAGCAATTGAATCAGGAATGAATTCCCTCCCAAAGCCTGATTTTTCATGTCCAAAATTCAGCCAGAGTGAAGGTCACAATTTATATCTTGATGTTGAATGTAAACTTCTGGGAAAGCCAACAAGTCCCAGTTGGATTCTTAATAAAAATTATGTAACAAATGGTATTAAACGATTTGATTCATCTTCACATAAATATGGTGATCAGGTAACATCCGGGATGATGATTGGCTATATCATTAGCATGGAACCCGAGGATATTGTGACTGAAGTTAATTATTATCAGCAAAAATACTGTAATTATCCTGATCTTGAATTCGATTTTTCAGATAAAGTTGTTGATCATGAACAGCTGTTACAACGTAAAATTACTTTGCCAAAAGAATTCAAACTGTTTCATTTATGGGCTGATTTGAGAAAATGATTGTAAT
>CAZEJW010000193.1:0-6279 GCA_964512685.1 uncultured Leptospirales bacterium
ATAAGCTGACCACCTGTTAAAACTGTATATTGAAATGAAACTCCATTGTCATCACTGACTAAAGGTTGAGACAAACCATCAGTTATCTTTACATCTTTCAAATTCTGAGAATAAGTAGTTGAAACTACAAGACACAAAATAAAAATCATTTTTTTCATATGAATGTATTTTAACCAAATTAAGTATTGTTGAATCTAAGAATTTTCTTAATAACAGATTGTTAAATAATTTGTGTAAAATATTACTTTTCTGTCTCGCATAACCTTGTCCGGACAAACATTGTCCAATAAATTTACATATTTTTTTAAAAACAATCTAAAAAACTCCCCTCTCTTAATCATCCCCATCAAGAAAATCACAGTCCAGACATTTTTCTCCTTCCCTGTATTCACCCGGAGTTACACCTTTCAGATTTTTGAATACCCTGTTATACGAACGAAGATTCTTAAAACCCGCATCAAAGGCAATGTTTATAATTTTCTTCTCACCAGCTGCGAGTTCATCAAGGGTGCTCTCAACCCTCAGTTCATTGACATAATCAATAATTCTCATGCCCGTGTGCTTTTTAAACATTCTGCTGAGATGATCCGCGCTCATGTTTACTGTTGCAGCAAGCCCTTCTCTGGAGATGTCATCCCTGAAATACTCAACAAGATATTTTTTTATCTCTTCAACAGCTATTATTGTATCAGATGTAAGGCTCTTTTCGTTTTTATCTTTATCAAGTTTAGCCATATAGTTTCGGTGAAGTATAACATTCCTGCACTGGTTTCTTACCCTTGCAAGCAACTCATCAGGACGAAAGGGTTTAACAATATAATCGCTCGCTCCGTATTCAATCCCCCTGAGTTTCATTGGGAAATCTGCCCGTGCAGTAAGCATTATTACAGGCATCCAGTAAAATGATTCATCAAACCTTATCTTTTTCAGCAATTCAATTCCATCCATTTCAGGCATCATAATATCAGAGATTACAATATCAATCTCAGAGTTGTTAAGAATATCCAGCGTCTCCTTTCCATTATGTGCTGAAAAAACATTGAACTCCGCTTCAAGTAAGTTTACAAGAAAACAGCAGAGATCCTCATTATCCTCAGCAATGAGAACAGAGAAAAGCAAAGGAACACTTTTGTTTTCAGAAATAACTTCATTTTGCTGAATCTCCGGTACTTCAGCAAAATCATCCAGTTTTGATGAAGTCGCTGGTTTTAAAATGTTTTCATATTCATTCTCACGGTCATTCTTTTGAAGAATAATAGTAAATGCAGAACCTTCACCAGGACTGCTTTTAAGTTTTATCTCACCTCCATGCATAAGAACTATCTCCTTAGTAAGGGAAAGCCCAATTCCTGTTCCCTCATACTTCCTTGTTGAAGATGAATCAACCTGATGAAATCTCTCAAATATAACATCATGCTGGTCTTCTTCAATTCCAATCCCGGTATCCTTTACTGTTATGAAAATCTCTTTTTCACTTTCCTCCAGCTCCAGAGAAATTTTTCCGCCCGATGGTGTGAACTTGACTGCATTTGACAAAAGGTTGTATATGGCTTTTTCAAAAATCTTACAGTCAACGTTTATATACAACCCGCCTGTTTTATCCAAAAAAATGCATTCAATATTTTTCAGGTGAGCTGCCGATTCAATATTTGCCAGTATGATTTTCAGGTATTGCGACATATCTGTGTATGCCTTAGTGAGTTTCATCCTGCCGGACTCAATCCTGGCAAAATCCAGAAGATTGTTTATAAGCCTGTTCAGATTTTCTGCATTATTTTTTATTGAATTGATAATTTCAGAAGAAGCGCTGATTGCATCTCCGAAATAACGTTTCTGTATTGCCTCAACCTGTGATTTTATTAGGGTAAGTGGAGTTCTGAGTTCATGGGTAATGTTTGTATAAAACTCGGTTTTTAACCTGTCAAGTTCCAGAAGCTTTTCATTGGCTTCCTCAAGCTCATGGGTTCTTTCAATAACTTTTTCTTCAAGGCTGTTTCTCTCACGGCGAAGGGCTTCAGAAACACGCTGCAGTTCAAAAAGCTGATTGTTTGTAAATTCTATCTGCTTTTCAAGTTCAAGTATTGTTACATATCTCAGTCTGAACCGCTTTGAAAAAAAATTATATATTCGTCTGTGAAATGGAATCTCTTCCCATTCAAGTTCAATAACACAGTATGGGGCATTATAAATCTCTCCTTTTTCGAATATGCAGTGATCCTCAAAATAGAAATTATCAGTAATCTCAACAGCATTGCAACTCTCTGCATTCTCATCAATCTCATCTGTAAAAACCTGCTGATTATCAATACTGAGTCTTTTCAGCCTGACATGGCGGGCGATTTTTTGACCGTTTATGAAAATATATTTTCCGTTATCCAGGTAATCCCATTTATATTTACCATAGATATATTTAACAATTCTTTCAATCTTCTTGTCACATATCAGATGTTTTGTAGAATACGATTCAACATTCATCATATCCATAAACACTCTTCCGGTCCCGTCTGCAAACCTGCATTCATACCCGAGCATAATTTCTTTTGTATAGGGGAAATAGTTGAAAACAACATAGTACCAGTTTTTGCCAAGCCTGATAACTTCAGGGTAAAAGGTATTATTAAACAATCTTACAAATTTCACACAATTATTAAGGATAAAATGAAGAGATAGAACTCTTACCAGAAGCAAATGAATACTCTTTTTTGATTTATTATACATACCTGCAGCATTAAAGAAATCTTTGTGATGAAGAAACATATCAGAGGATTCAAATATATTTTTACTGAATCTGAAAGAATCAAATGAACTTATCCATTTCTTTCTGTTAAAAAAATCTTCTTCGGTTTCAGATAATCCCTCCAGCAAACTATCCTTTTTGATTTTCAGCTCCTCAACACAGTAATTAAATATCACCAATATATTCTCATTTGCTGTGACAGGAATAAGCCTCAGTTCATCATCAGACAGATCACTTCGGTAAATCAGATCTTTCCATACAGTCTTTTCCATTTCATTATCCGAGCACAAACCCCATAATAGAATCCAAGACAACAATTCAATGCTAAAATATAGCACATTAAAATCAAGAATTTAAATATTAAAATTTAAATATTAAAGTATTTATTCTTAAAAATACTTTTTAGAGTGAATGAAAGAAGATTGTTACCTCCGCCGCTTTCGGCGGCGGAGGTAACAGATTTTTATTATGTAATAAAGTTTAGGAATAAACATTGAAAATAATAAATGAAATTGATCTTTCTTGACTTTTCAAAACCTCACTTTTTCATATACACAACCACATCAAACATCCGAAAACAGGAGCTGCCATGACATCCACCAGGCTCAGGCTTAGAATTTCATTTTTTCTTATGCTGTTCGTACTCACAGCAGGAACAGCAGGATTCATGTTCTTTGAACAAAAAGAATTCTTTGATGCTGTTTACTTTACAATTGTGACAATTGCAACAGTGGGTTATGGTGACATTACACCAGCCACATATGGCGGCAAAATGATATCCATTGTGCTGATTGTTGGCGGTGTTGGTACTTTCATGGGTGTTTTCGCGAACAGCGCTGAACTCTTTTTCGAAAACAGGGAACTCGAATCAAGAAAGAAGAAAATCAGCATAATAACAGGCCTCTTTTTCAGTGAAGCAGGCAACAGGCTTCTGGAGTTTTTTCTTGAGTCAGATACAAACAGCCGGGAGCTAAGATCAAAGCTCAGAATTTCAACTGACTGGACAGATCAGGAATTCAGGGAAGCTGTAAAACTCGCATACTCACATAACTACAATATCAAACTGGACAAAAAAACAGTTCCCGCCCTGACAGAATTCCTGGGCAGCACAAAAGAATTCATGCTGAGGCTGCTTGAACATCCTGTTATAATTGAAGACGGTAAATTCACTGAACTGATTCAGGCTGTATTTCATCTAAGGGAAGAACTCGAAGGCAGAAAAAATTTCACAAACCTTCCTGATTCTGATATTGAACACATTTCAAATGACATGGAAAGGGTTTATTCTAAAATCGTTCCTTCATGGATTAAATACATGTGCCACCTCAAAGGCCACTACCCGTATCTCTATTCATTCTCAGTAAGAACCAATCCATTTTCAGCAGACATATCACCAGTCATAGATTCATAAACCGCCGGATCATCCCCCTGCCCTCTTGACAAATTCTGAAAATAGTGTAGCCTTGGAAAAGAAGCACTACAATTCACAGCCGTTTAACAGGGTGTAAGAAATGCAGAATCTGATACAGGAAATAAAAGAAGCTGAGGAAAGAGCTGCCTCAATAGAAAGAGAGGCATCCCTGCATGCCCAGGAAAAAATAAAAACAATCACCGAACAGCACAGAAAAGAAATCGAAGATATTATGAAAAATTTTTCTTCCCTGAAAAAGAATGCGGTTAGAATGGCAGCAGATGATTTCGGCAAAATAAGGGGCGAACTCAGCAATAAGGCAGAACAGCAGATCGGTGAAATAATCCGCAAGGCGTCACAAAACAGGGAGAAAGCGGCCAATTTCATACTGAAAAAAATACTGGAGTAATCATGGCAGTAAAAAGGATGCTGAAGGTTCTTATTTCCGGCTACAGCGGTGAACTCGAAGGCTTCATGGACTCTCTCCAGAAGGCTTCAATACTCCACATACGTGAAATCAAAGAAATTAATACAGGCATGGGGGATGAGGAAGCAGCAGCAAATGAATCCCAAACTCTCAAACAACTTACAGAAGCAAAAAAATTCCTCGACACCTTTGTTCCCAAACCCGGATTCCTTGAATCAATATCCAGTCCTGTAAAACAAATATCAGTAAAAGATTTCGAAAATGCAATCCTCTCTGCAGACCCGGCTGAGCTTGCACAAAAAACAGGCTCAGCAAAAAAAACAATCTCAGGCCTTACAGAAGAAAAAAACACCCTGCAGAAAGAAACAGCCGAACTCGAATTCTGGAAGAACATAGATATAAACATCCCTGAAACTGAAGAAACCAATTCAGTTCATTACTTCTGCGGAATGATGCCTGCAAAAAATATCAATAACCCTGAAATTTATAAAATCGCAGAACTATCTGTGCTTAATAAAAACGAAAACACTGCAGCAATAATCGCAGCATGCCACAGGTCACAGGCAGAGGATCTTAAAAATATTCTCGCAATATCAGGCTTTGTTGACCCGCCCATCCAGCCGGAAAAAGGAAAAACTTTTTCTGATCTCTATCACAATAAAATGCAGAGGCTTGAACAGCTTGAACATGAAATCAGCTCAGCAAACAATTATGCCCAAAATCTTGTTAACCAGTATGACAATCTTGAGATCATGCTCGAGCACCACTCAAATCTCGATCAGAAAAACCAGGCACTCAACATGCTTCAGAAAACACAGAGAAGTTTTCTTCTTGGCGGATGGCTGAGGGCCGCGGACAGGGAAGAGCTCAATGCAATAGCAGCCAACTTTGATTCAATAGAGATATTTGAAGTCCCGGCAGAAGAGGGAGAGTCACCACCTGTTGAACTTGTTAATCCATCTGTCTTCTCTCCCTTTGAGCTCATTACCAGCCTTTACAGTACACCATCCTACAGATCACTTGACCCGAGTTCATACCTTGCACTTTTCTTTGCAGTCTTCTTCGGCATAACACTTACAGATGCCGGCTATGGAATAATTCTTTCAATACTGGCAGTCATTCTTCTCAGGAAAACCGTGCTGAACCGAAATATTCTGAAAATAATGTTCCTTGGCGGAATCTTCACGGTATTTGCAGGTCTTCTCACAGGAGGCATTTTCGGTGACCTTTTCAGGGCACAGAACCCTTTTGTTAACATGCCTTTTCTTATTTCAATAAGAGAAAACCTCATGTGGTTTGATCCAATGAAAGATCCAATGATATTTTTCAGGCTGGTTCTCTTTTTAGGCACGGTTCACATAACTGCAGGCATGTTTTTGGGCCTGTTTTCAAACATCAGAAACAGGGAATACCTTTCAGCACTTGTTGACAATGGTTCATGGATCATTATCCTTTTTTCGCTTCTGTACCTGTTTTTCTCAACTGACCTTTGTATAAAAACAGGGCTTGTTTCAGGCAACGCTCCTATTTTTTCAGGTATGTTTTCAAATGTCGCCATTGCACTTACTGCTGTTTCAAGTTCCCTCATTGTTCTCTTTGGTGCGAGGGATGAAGAGTCAGTGTTTTTCAGATTCTTTGTCGGGTTCCTGAAACTAATAGTGCTCAGCGGAATCTTTTCATACCTCGGTGACATACTCTCATACA
>CAZEJW010000194.1:0-6267 GCA_964512685.1 uncultured Leptospirales bacterium
TCATAATATTTGCACTGCTTTTTCGGTCGTTTCTCCGCTCTATCCTTAAAAAGAATCCCCATTACTCATACCTGCACGAATATATATCATACCTGGTTCCGTTATACTGACTCCATACTACAACTACATTGCCGTTCTCATCAATGGCAACAGACGGATTAAATGATGGATTGTCATCAGCAGCAATCTTCACAGCACTACCCCAGCCTCTTCCAGGATAATACCGGTTAGACCATACATGATATTTTGTGCCCTCAAGCTGAGACCACACTGCAACTGCATTTCCATTTTCATTCATGGCAATCTGCAGGTAATTGGCCATATTGTCTACAGCATCAATCCTCTCCGGTTTTCCCCAGCCTGACCCGGGAATATAGCGGTTTGAATAAATACCGTAAAACCCGGATATATTATGCCTCCATACAGCAATGACATTTCCATCACCGTCAATTGCAACCAGCGGATTATCTGTACCACCAGCCTCTGTCTCAATGAATTCGGCAGTACCCCAGCCTGTACCCGGATCATAGTAGTTGGCACGGATGCTGTTGTCCTGAATCCATACAGCAGCACCATTTCCGTCTTTATTAAGAGCAACACTTACACTTCGTCCGGTACTTGCCTCTGAATCAATAGCCACTGTAGATTCCCATCCTGATCCCGGAATATACCGCCTGGCCAGGAAATCAGAATCAGAAGTACTGACCCACTCCCACCAGACTGCAATGGCATTCCCTTTGCCATCAAAAGCAACATGAGGATAATTAGAATTATTGTCACCCGCATCAAGACGCTCAACAAAGTTCGGCTGCCACTTATGACCAAAGGGATTGAAATTCGAAAGAATATTATATCCCGTAAGATCATGATGTCGCCAGACAACTACAGCATTACCTTCATTGTCTATGGCAACTGATGGAGCATATGCATTCCCTGCGTCATCAGTCTCAACGAGCTCTGCAGTTCCCCACCCTGTTTCAGGATTGTAGCGGTTTGCGTTGATATTAACAGAACTGCCATCATTCTGCACCCAGGCTGCAACAGCCATCCCTTCATTATTCATTGAGATAACAGGCTTGTCAGCATCTCCTGCGTCATCAGTCTCAATAAGCTCTGCAATTCCCCACCCTGTTTCAGGCATATAACAATTTGACAAAATATCAATTGTTCCGTTATAGGTTTCCTGCTTCCACACAGCAATGGCATTTCCGCTCCTGTCCATAGCTACTTGTGGTAAATTAGCATTGCCTGCATTATACGTCTCAATAAGTTCTGGTGTTCCCCAGGACTTTGGAGCAGAGCTGCTTTCATCACTGTCTTTGCACGATAAACTAACAAACGAAATAATCAGAGAAATACTTATACAGAAATAGAGATTTACCACTTTCATGTTTATTCTCCTATTCTTATAAATTAAAGTTTACCCCAATAAAACTCCCTGAAATATCCTGGAGTTAATAAAAAACAAATATTAATGGCAACCAGTGAATATCTTATACATGAAACATGCCTGCTATAAAATAGTGCCAACAGCCGCTTTGTCAACACCTTTTCCTCTCTTTTACAGAGTTCATCATATTACCATGCAGCGAAAAAAATCAGAATAATACTGCCATGTTTTTCCAGCAGAAATAGAAAGCCCGGGCAGAAAATACCGGCAAGCAGTGCCGGTTAAAATTGATTTTAATATATGCAGATAGAGAAAGTGACAGCACTGGAATAATAATTTATTATGTGTATTGACAAATGGGCTCAGTTTACAGGATGTGAGTGTATATAATAAATTTTGAATTAAGAATATATGAAAAAGAAAAAATATATATCCCCGGTTCTGATGATGGTCTCACTGATCTTTATTGCAGGCTGTGTTTATGAACCGCTTATGCCTGTCAAGGGGGATATTTTTCTCCGGGAACCTGAGAAACGTTATGAACTTGGCGGGGAATGGGAATTCTACTGGGGAAAATTCTACCTGAACAGCGATTTCACAACCAACGAAGCGGCTGCAGAGAAAAAATATATTGATTACCGTACTAACTGGTGCGATGCAGTTATCAACGGAGTGAGCCTTCCTGAACTCGGGTATGCAACATACAGGCTGAAGATAACCATCCCTCGTGACAACACAGAGACCCTGTTTCTGCGGGTCCCCTACTTTGATATGGCAATTGAATTATACTGTAACAGCAAATTAGTCTTCACAAATGGCAAAGCAGGAAAAACAGCAGAAACATCTGAAATTAATTCCTATTATCCTACTATTATGGAAGCTGAACCTGTAAACGGAATTATCGAACTGGTGATTCATGCCTCCAACTTTAAATTTCCGCGCGGGGGAATAAGCGATTCAATAATTATAGGCAGCAGGGACAATATACTCTGGTTTCATGATATCAATACATCCATAGAAATGATATTTATCGGTTCACTGCTTATTATGAGTATTTATAACCTGATATTATTTTTCCTGATAAAAAGAAAAATCACAACCCTGTACTTTTCCATTATCTGCCTGTCATCAGCAGTTTATATGATGGTTAACGGAACATCTCTTCTGGGGAAACTGGGACTGCAATGGGAGCCTCTTTCAAAAGTTTATTATATCTCATGGCTAATCACTGCCTTTTTTTTCCTTAAATACTTTACAGCCATGTTTGAAGAATACAGGAGCAGGGCTTTAACTGTATTTTACACTGTCAGTACAGTTACAATATGCTCGATTATTCTTTTTACGGAAATCACATTTTATAATTATCTTTTCTACCCTATCAGGTTTCTCTATTTTGCACTGATTATCTATGCACTTGCTGCATCTGTAATTGAATTCAGGAAGAAGAATGAAAACGCAGCACTCTTCCTTTCATCACTGATTGTTATTTTTATCCTGATGCTTATTGACAGTATACCATCTTTGACAATAAACCAGTTCAACACAGCAGCTCCTGCAGGGCTGGTTTTATTCTGTATGATTCAGTCTGTTTTAATAGGAAAGGAGATCAACTCCCAGTTTTTAATAAACAATTCCCTATCTCTCAGTCTTGAGAAGAGAAACAGAGAACTAAAAGCACTGAATTCAAATCTTGAAAAACTTGTTTCAGACAGAACAGAAGAACTAAAACAACAGAATGAAACCATATGCGAACAGAACCAGCTTATATTGAACACAAATCAAGCTCTTGAGAAAAAGATCAAAAAAGCTGTTGAAGAGCTTAGAAGTAAGGATGATATGCTGACACTGAACTCCAGGCAGGCATCAATGGGCGAGATGATAGGATTCATCGGACACCAGTGGAAGCAAAATATTTATGCCATATCCCTGTACTCTGAAGCGCTGAAAAACATTCTGATTCAAAAAAAAGTTCTGGATACGAAGACAGCAACAGAACCTCTTCAAAAAATTGATTCATTTATCTCAGAGATGTACAACAACCTCAATGACTTCAATGATTTCATAAAACCCGGGAAAGAGATCGAATGCTTTTCACTCACTGAAGCTGCAGATCAGACCCTCTACCTGATGAGTGACTTTATCAAAATAAACAGCATTGAGATTATTAAGGATTACAGGGATAAGCCCGACCTGTCTGGTTTTTCCAATGAGCTTAAACAGGTTATAATGAACATGATCAATAACTCCACAGATGCTTTTAATGAAAGAGATATAAAAAAACGTACCATTCTGATTTCAGTATACAGTGATAACGGAATAAACAGTCTTGTGATAAAAGACAACGCCGGAGGTATACACACAGAACCCCCTGAAGATGTGTTTGATAAATTCCATACATCAAAAAGAACAGGGATGGGGCTGGGTCTTTATATTTCAAAAATTGTAATTGAGCAGAGGTTCAAAGGCAGGATTTCTGTTAATAATACAGGTAACGGCGCTGTATTTACAATTTCATTCCCTGTTTCCGGTGAAGATATTATTCTTTAATACATAGAGCATCAGTTCACTTGTGGAGGAAACCTTAAGCTTCTTCATCAGGTTTGCCTTATGGGTCTTCAGAGTGGATTCACTTATTCCAAGAATCCTGCTTATCTCTCTCCCCTTCCTGCCTTCAGCAACAAGCTTTAACACATCATACTCTCTGTCTCTGATGGAGTCTGAAATAAGAACAGTTGGTTCTGAAGTCTTCATTTCTCCTATGTTGTTTACAATTTTTGTCATAATTTTTGGTGTAATATACTTATAACCTGAGGCAACGGTTTCCAGGGCCTGCAGAAGTTCTTTGGATGAATTCTCCTTCAGGAGATAACCGTCCACTTTAAGTTCCAGGGCCTCACGGACATATTTATCATCCGAATATGATGTAAGTATGATAATCTTCGGGCTGCTACTGTTTCCCCTGAGTTTTCTTGCAATCTCAAAACCGTTCAGCACAGGCACAGAAAGATCGAGTATTGCAATGTCCGGCTTTAGTTCCACTATGCTATTATAAGCAGTCAGACCGTCTGTGGCAGTTCCAATGACAGTAAAGCCCTCAAGAGATTCAACTGCCATCCTGAGTCCGGGCAGAATCATCTCATGATCATCCACAAGGAATACTTTCAGCTTCTTTTTTATCATAGAATATATCTTTATCTGCTCATTCTTAATGTCAAGAATTTTCAGTTCAGGCCTGGCAGCCTGAACTGAAAATATCATGAATTTTATTCCTGTTTTGTTCCTGTAAAAGTACCATTGTTTACCTGATTGCCGGTCCATGCCCATGTCCCGTTAACTGAATTCAGTGAGACAGTACCTGTTGCAGTTCCGGTAATTCCTGCCTCAGAAATATTTCTATATTGCGAGGTGCCGTCATCATACTGGTAAAAAGCCGTAACTGTCATACCTGCCCCTGAAATAGTACCTTCAATTTTTCCTACCCAGAGAGGAGAAGAAAAAGTACCGCTGAAGCTGTTACCTGAAACACTAAAATTCCATTGCCCGGTGAAAGCAGGACTGGTTGCTGTAAATGTTCCGAGATAATTCACGGCAGCCTCACCCTCCTGACCGGTAACAGAACCTGTTGATGGAGTCCCGCCAATTGTTCTTTCAACAGTGCCGCTGAATCCGCCTGGAACGGAATATATTCCTGTAATTTCAAAATGCGGATCAGCATCCGTATTACTTACAGTAATGGCTCCGGTTTGTGCTGTATATGTTCCGGTCAGGGAATAGGTAACTGCCGGGTTACCATATGTAATAGTACCGTTAACCTCTCCATCCGCATCAGCATCATCAAAATTCAAAACAAAGGAAGCTGACGCGTCAGTAAAAGCAGCAGTACCGGACACACGAACAGCATCATTACCTCCTCCATCCTTACCCAGCTCTTCATTGATATCCGAACAGCCTGTACTGCCTGCAACCAGAGCAACCGCGGTTATTATCAGCATTATTTTTTCTTTCATATCATTCTCCCCTAAAATATGTATGCAGCATAAAACCCGGAACTGAAACTCCTCAGGCTTTTCTCGTTTATATAATAATTATAGCTGACATCGAGCCCCAGCCTCACAGGGAAACCTGGCAACCTGAGGTCTGCCACAAGAGCCGGGGCAGCATAATAAGCTGCTCCGCTGCTTTTATCCGCATTGTCGCCGCTTATATCCTGGTAGACAGCACCGCTTCTGCCCTCGACTATAAAACGGACGTTTCCGTACCACGGGAGTCCTTTAATATAACTGCCCAGGAATACCTGGTAACCGACAAGAGCGAATCCGCCGTAATTATTATATTCTATCTCTTTTTCATATACTCCATGCCAGAGTCCACCCACTCCAACAACAATATCTTTTGCAAAGTTGTTTATACCAAACCATCCAAGATTACTCTGCACACCGATGCCCGCCTCAAAACCGAGACTGTCATCATAAAAAACAGAATTCGGGCTTATAAAAATTTCCAAGCCGCTCTGTTTCACATCTCCCATTACACCTTTAGCGGCTGTTACTTCCTTGCTTTTTGCTTCAACAGCATCTGTGTTACTCAGCCCTTTTTCAGGATTATTGATAGTTTCCTGTGCTATTGCAGAAGTTGCAATGAACAGTGCCATCCCCAGCACTACTGCTGATACCATAGTCTTTAATTTCATATCACTTAACTCCGTTTAGTAATTTCACCCTGACATGTTAATTCCCATTGTCATGTCAGCTCACCTGGAGAAATATTACTTATAATTGAGACTTTGGCATATGGTACTTTAGTATGATATGGAAGGTAAAATGGTATGAGCAGTAATCATCTGCAGGAATATATTAACCGGTTCCGGGCTTTCAGCA
>CAZEJW010000195.1:0-3786 GCA_964512685.1 uncultured Leptospirales bacterium
CAGGAAAGCCAATTTTGCTTACAGGAAAGTGAATATTTGCTACAGGAAAGCCAATTTTGCTTACAGGAAAGTGAATATTTGCTACAGGAAAGCCAATTTTGCTTACAGGAAAGTGAATATTTGCTACAGGAAAGCCAATATTAGTTACAGGAATGTGAATATCTGCTACGGGAAAGCCAGTTTTGCTTACAGGAATATGAATATCTGTTACGGGAAAAGCAATATTAGTTACAGGAACGTGAATATAAGGTGTTTGAATGGGTGCTATCTGAGTAACCTTTGAATTATTCAGACAATAAAATCGGCTGAGTGCCCGGCGGAATGAACTTTTTCCCCCGATGAAGATTCATCACCGCAAGAATAAATATACCGTTTTCCTCTATTGAATAAAGCACACCGTATGGGAACCTTCTGACAAGAATTCTGCGAATTTCACTATTTAACAGAGTCCATGCTTCAGGATGAAAAGAAAAATTCATTTTTCAAACCGTTTCAGTATTCTCTCAAAAACCTCATCTCCAGCTATGGGTTTAACAGAACCGGAGCGCCGTTCATCAAGACGTTTGCCTGCGACCTCAGACCATTTTTTATCAATTTCAGATTCGGGCTGATTGAGGGTGCGGAGCAGAGAGTCAACCACCAGTGCCCGATCTTCCACCGGGAGTAAGATAGCCTGTTCTATCAGTTCTTTTGTATTCATGGTGCACCTGTAATAATTTTTATTTACACTCAAATGGTTACTTATGATAAAATATAGAATCATTATTTATCAACTATATTTTCAGTATATACAGAAACTTATATTATAGTGACATTTTTTGGAAACTTCTACTGTGAAATGCCGGTATTCGCCTGCAGGAAAACCGGCATGACGCAGAATGTACTTTTGCTGACAGACAAAAAAGCAATCTATGAGATTTGTTCTCAGTTATACCGCACCAGGTAACATAATTAGCTAAAGTCGTATATAAAGCTTTATAATTTTTATCCCTTATATCTCTCCTGTTATCTCCATATCTCCTTTCTCTTCTCTTTATCAAAATGTGGGTACATTTCAGCGGAATTACAGGGGTCACAAAATATTTCCAAGCTCCCAGGGCCAAAGGTGAATTATTCCTTCCCTGTTGTCGAATTTGAATTCATCCATTGATACAATTATTTTTTTGTGATTGTCTTTTATACGCAGCAGGTTGCCGAACTCCCTTTTTACTGTATCCTCTGAATTCAGGAGGTATGCTGACTGAATATATATAGTCTGTTTTTCAGATGTTGCAATAAAGTCGATTTCATTTTTATCCATGACACCTACATTGATTTTGTAGCCAGCGCGTTTGAGTTCCATGAAAATGAAATTTTCAAGATTGTATCCGGCATCCTCAGGATAAAATCCGTAAAGGTAATTTTTAAAAGACAGGTCATTGAGGTAATATTTACGTTCTCCTCCAAGCAGCTGTTTCCCCCTTATGTTATATCTTTCTGCCTGATGGAATGTGAATGTTGAACAAAGATAACCGATGTAATTTGCTATTGTTTCGTAATTGGTCTTCTTTTGCCTGCTTTTGAAATATTTTATTACAGATGTAACAGATGTGAGGCTTCCGATGTTCTGAATCATGAAAGCGAATATCTCTTCAAGAAGAGACAGGTCCTTAATACTGTAACGTGTGGCTATATCACGAAGAATAATGGTACTTTTAAGGCTTTCAAGGTAGTGACGTTCAATCTCTTCATCATTCAGGTGCATCAGTTCCGGCAGTCCCCCTGTTCTCAGGTATTTATTGAAAAGGTTCCTGTCTGTTTCGGCATTTTTAATGCCTGCGTATTCGCTGAAACTGAAGGGGAATATGCTGAACTCGATATATCGTCCGGATAAGCGGCCTGACAGTTCTCCTGCAAGGAGGTTTGAGTTAGACCCTGTAATTATTAATTCATATTCAGATGTATAGTCCTGGGCGTATGAATTTACAAAATTTTCCCAGCTTTCAATTTCCTGTATTTCGTCTATGAAAATGTATACTTTTCCCCGGGGAGAAAGCTCTCTGAGGTAATGGGTGAAAAGCTTTTCAAGGTCAGCTGCTGTTCTTATTTCGTCAAATGCAGTATACTCTTTGTTGAGATAAAAAATATACGAAGGAGATATGCCCTGTTCATGAATAAGCTTTTCAATTATCTGACGCATAATATAGCTTTTTCCTGTTCGTCTCTGGCCTGTAAGCACTTTTATAAGGTCTGATCCGAGATAGCGGGTTATTCTGTTCAGATATTCAGTCCTTTTATACCCGGTACTGAAACTCTGCCCATCCCAGTAGTTGTATTTTTTAATATTTTCGAAAATATCTCTCATGGGAGATTCTCCTGCAGCATAATAATTGAATGAATTTTTAATAAATTCAGTTGTAAATGAATATTTTGAATTTGTCCATAAATATTCAGCTGTAACTGAATATTTATTAAGATTTTAAGGGGGATTGACAATGCCGGGAATGGATTGTCAATTTACATTAAGCCCAATCTGTTCACACTCTCTTATAAAAAGCAGCCCAACTCCGGCCTTTTGCGCCAGTACAACCTGTGTAATATTTACTTCTTTTCTTTTCGCTTTAATAAATTCAGAGATATTATTCATGATAAATGTAAATTATAACCAACAGGGTTTTTTGCTGGTTATACCATTCAGGGTATAATTTGAGATTAATGTGCTGAATTATACCCGTTAGTGTTTATTGAAAAAGTTATTATATGTTGGAGAACTATTTATGCCCTGCTGCTTTGATAAAATTACAATGGATATAAGATTTACAGGAAGAAACGGTTTTAAGCATCGTTTTTATAATAATTGACTTATAGTGAAAACCATATCCTCTTTCCGGTAATCTGAAAAGAATCTTCTGAAAAGGGAGTTTCTGTTTGCTCATTTAAAGAACTGATCAAAGAGGTTTATAACAGGATGAAGAATTGTGAATGTATTATCTGCAGACAGGCAAGTGAGTCTGTATATTCACTCCCGATTGGCAGAGTTTACTACAGAGAGCCTGCCTACGCCGGTTTTAAGAATATGCTTTATTCAGAAGCCCACAGGATACATCTGCAGCATGTTGAATATAGAGAATTCAACATCTGTGACAAATGCGCTGCTGAGGAATACAAAAGGCTTTACAGGCTCAGGCCCTTTAAAGTTACAAGCGCGCCTGATTTATATCTGACCCTTATAGTACTCCTTCTTGCTCTCCCTGAATGAATTTCAGCCCAATATATGTTTAAAACTATCTTCCCATATCGGTGCTGGCGGCTCCTTTGCAAGATAGTCACTGAGGGGCTTTACTGCTCTTTCATCATCGAATTCAGCAAGTTTCAGCGCCGCCTCAAAACGCACTTCTTCATTATCGTCTTCAAGGAGCTCACAGAGCGGCTTAATTAACTCGGGTAAACTGATCCCCCATAGTGCCTCAACCGCTTTTTTTCTGAACCAGCTATTCTCCGACTTGAAAAGGTTAAGCACACAGGGAATTGCCTGAGGATGGTGCAGGGAGGAGAGTATAATGACGGCTCTTTCCCTGACCTGTTCACTTTCATCATCAAGACTGTGGCAAATAACTTTAAGGTATTCAGCATCCATGTTTTTATCCAGAATACTGCCCATGTAACACAGCGCCCGTTCTCTCACTTCTTCATCCGGATCATTAGTCAGTGGTGAAAGCAGAGGGAGCGCTGCCGGGCCGGTATAGGTAAAGAAGAGGTCATCATCAAAGCGTTATTTATGACTCTAAATCATCTGAGATTTTGACT
>CAZEJW010000195.1:3796-6195 GCA_964512685.1 uncultured Leptospirales bacterium
CCCCTCTCATCCGTGACCGGTACTCCCAGTGGTCCAGGCTTTCGAATTCACTGATTATCTCACTGACGGCCCGCAGGTCTTTGAGCACTGCAAGGTGCCATGCAGCTTCATCCCTTACATGATGATCACTGTCGTGGAGGTATTCAATGAGGTCCTCATATACATCTCTTTGCCCGAGCTTTGCCAGAATGCCGAAAACATGGAGACGGCATCTGGTTTTATTTTTTGCGATTTTACGCAGCAGCCTGACCGCTTTGTCATTACCGATTAAATACAGTATGTCACAGAGGGTATATCCCTCTATAATCTCCCTGTCTGCCAGTTCAAATATTTTTTCAGTAACCTCTTCATTCAGGCACGAAGGATAGACCTTTAAGATTGTTTCTATTGCCTCTTCTGCTCTGAAAGAGACTGACTCCTCACCAGAGAGAAGTTCAAAAAGTAAATTCAGGGTATCGGGGTTGCATATATACTCAAGGGTCATGACTGCCTCGGCCCTGACATCGGGATGTTCATCTTTAAGCAGACTGTAGAAAAAGTCAGGGATATCCGGTGCAGCAGGCTCTTCCGGTTGCTCACCCCTTTCAACAGCTGCCTCGGCACTGTGCTTCCTTTCAAACTCTCCTCCCTCCCGGAAGAGAATTCTGCCGACAGCTCCGGCTGTCTCCTGCCGTATAACGTAAAATTCATGCCCGGCCTGACCGGAGAGTTTGTCCAGGTCTTTCTCTGTACCTTTCAAACCCAGAAGATGAACACCCGGTTCAACCAACAGGATACTTTCTGAATCAACATATGAGTATATCTGCTCTTTTGTAAAGAGGTCTGCATGGCTGTAAAGGGTTTCTTTTAGCTTATCATAGAGGCCGTAAAAGAGAGGCTGTTTCAGATCACGGGATGTCCTGATTAGCGGTATATCAGTAAGCAGGGAGAGCAGTACAGGCAGTGACCTTTCGTCACCGCTTTCGCAGAGAGCCTGTATCAGAAAGTATCTGACTTCACTGTCTTTCTTTTCACTTTCTATGGTTTCAATTACCGGTTCAAGGTAGTCGGGGTGCCAGTTCCCGACCATGGAAAAAGCCGTTAGTTTTCTTGTTTTATATTTTTTATGCTTAAGGTTTTCAATGTTTTCTTTTATCATGTCATACATGATTTGTACCCCCTCTGAATTGTGTATGTATATACAATTCATGAAACCGGTATTTATACATGAATTCAGGAATAATCGTATATTGAGAATTACGCAAGTCCTAATCTCTTCATCATACCTGAATAGTATTGAACATATTTCTCCTGTAATTCCTCTTTAAGAAAACTGGAGTTAATAGCATTTATACTGTCTTGAAAAAGGTTTGAATACTTTTCATATATATTGAGTTTACTTTTTTCAGGTATATTAAGGAATTCTGAGAGTTTATCAAAATCATCAATTCTTATCTTGGTTTTTTTACCATTGATTGTAAGGGCACTCTCCCTTTTCTCATAATTCATCCTCTATGTCAACAGGACCAAGCCTCTTTCCGAAAAGTATAAGAATCTGATTTACCTTGTCCATTCTCAGACTTTTTTTGCCCTGTTCACACTCTCTTATAAAACGCAAGCCCACCCCTGCCTTTTGTGCCAGTTCTACCTGTGTAATATTCAGTTCTTTTCTTTTAGCTTTAATAAATTCAGAAATATTATTCATAATAAGCATAAATTATACCCGATAGGGTCTAATGTCAATGTTTTTTTATCAATTATACCCTTAGGGGTATAATTAAAAAATGAGATAGTAAATCATACCTGATAGGGACTATCTAAAAAAGCTCCCTGTATTCAGGAGAATTTTCTGAGCCCTGATGTTTTGATAAAATTTTTATGAGATACATGTGATTATAAAAAACACCTGTGAAGATGGCTGATGGCAAAGGATTATTCTTATACCTTAATCAAATGTGAATTGACAGATTAAATGAATCTGAAATAATAAAGCCGAAAATTTTACATGGGATAAATATTATTTATTTTCAAAGGAACTCTTTATGAGAAAATTGATGACTGCGTTTATTCTGATTCTAATGACAGTATCCTGCCAGCAGGCATCCTCTGAGCAGGAATGTAAAAAGTATATTGTGGAATTCAGGTTCGCGTCATCTGAAAAAAGTCCGCTTCTGAAAAAAGAAATTTTCAAAGACAGGGAATTATACATTCATAATGAGATTCTGATCTCTAATGATGATTTTTCAAAAGCCATTGCCCATACTGATGAATACGGCAGAGCCTGTATCAGGTTTACTCTGAACAGGGAGGGAAAAGAAAAGCTCTCACGAATAACTTCTGATAAAAACAGGGGGCGTCTGATTGTTATAATGATTAATAGCAGAGTGAATAACGCTGTCACTGTTCATGATCAGATTGAT
>CAZEJW010000196.1:0-6162 GCA_964512685.1 uncultured Leptospirales bacterium
AGTAGCATAGAGTTCCAGGTTAGAACCTGCATCCTTCTTACTCTTAACAACATTTACAAGGCCATGCCCCGCAAGCGGAGTAGTCCCATAAGCATTCTGCCCGAGAACAGTGAGACTGTGAATCTCATTATAACTGCCAGACTGCTTTCTGCTTGCTGTGGAAACGCCACCAACCCATGTTTTACTTTCGGTTGTACCTATAAAACGAATGTTGCCATAAGCCCCCTCTTCTCCTTCAACAGCAATCTTAGGATTCGGGTACTTATGAACAGGAACCCAACCATTAGACTCACCAACATTATCTCTTATGTCCTGAATAACCTCAAAAGAAGTTACCCCGAAATAAGCCTTAGATATAGGGATAGTCCCGACAAGTCTTGAAGGATCAGGGATGTCTTTAAACATCTTTGCCTTATTGTTTCTCAAAGTAAGAATCAGCCTGTCAAGATCTGCTTTTGAAATCTCGGCAGTTATCGCGTTTCTCGCAAGGCCGCCGGCTCTGTAAACATTTGTCCCTGCAGCAAGCACATCTCTCTGAAAATGAGCAAGAGTAAGTCCAGAGCTTTCACCCAGAAGCTTTGCAGCTTCATCAAGCTCAGGGTCCTGAGTGGTAACATCAACATATTCAGAAACCTGAACAATTGCACCCCACTGCTTAAACTGCCCTGTGATATGAGTCTTTGAAAGCTTGAACGGAGCAGGGTCAACACCCTCAACAAGCCTAACCCCTTTCGGCAGAGAGTTATACCTGGTAAACGTTGGCTGTTCGCCAGACTTTGTTGGTTGAGTTTTCTTTTGTCCGAATTTATCAAAAGGGAGGTAAGGTAAAGCCCTTTCGAGTAAGTGTCTGTCGCGGATCTCCTGCGGCCTTGCAGGTATATCCGCACTTGTAGTCATTCCTATTGTCATATTGCCTCTTTATGAGGCAGCATTCTTAGCCGTATTGTTTGTGAAACTCTTCTCTTGACAGTTTCATAATATCCCCCGGTCTATATTCCGGTGTTGTGCCTCCGCCACCTTCAGTGAGTGTAGCAGGAGTTTCAACATTTCTCTTGATCTTCTCAACTGTCTGAGTCTGTCGGGCCTGAGCTGCCTCTTCAATTTTCTTATTGATATAGGCAGGATGAGTTTTCGCATATTCATAAGCAACTGCAGCCGGATTAGCAGAGTTTAATATGGCCTGTTCCATAGCAGGATTCTGAGCAACAAGATCATCGGCAAGTTTCATCATATCCTGAAAGTCCGAATGGCTTTGAATAAAAGAAGAAGATGCAAGCTGTCTTTGCTCTGCTGTCCTTTCGGCAGTAAGCTTCTCCCTTTCCTCCATTCTCATTTTTTCAAGATCTCCTCTTGTTACAAGATCATCAGGATCAAATTCCGGTTCAGCCGGAGTCTGCTGGATAGAGCCTCTTAAAAAATCAACTTCCTGTGCAAGTCGCTGTCTTTCGCGCCTCTCTTCCTGTATTTCTCTAATAAGACTCTTCTCGGCTTCGCTTCGGGTGTCTTTCGGCACTTCCGGTTCAACCGGAGTCTCAACCACCTCAACAGGTGATTCGACCACAGGTGACGACTCCTGAATTACATCATTGTTTAGGTCTTCCACGTTATGTCTCCTTATAGTTTATGCCTTTCGGCTTAATCAGCAAATATCATCTTCATACAAATACATCTCATAAAGTATAAGCTCAGGACACATCTTATATCTGTCAAACCATGTAAAGCCACTGGCAGATACAGAATAAAAAATAATCGCAAGGCTAATTAACAGTTTTTTCATTGTTGGCCTCCGGGTTCCTGAACTTCTCAACAACTTCATCCATTTTAAGGTCATCTTTCGGTTCGTCTGTACCATCGTCAACTTTCCCGCCCCTGTCAGAATAACCCCAAATAGCCTTCATAATAAAAGCATATGTACCCGTGTTAAATTCAGCTTTAGGTTTAGAAATCCCATCTCGCCCTGTCTCAAGCCACCAGGCATTAGAGACAAGTCTTCCCATGTCAATAGCATTCTTATATTCAGTATTTTCCTTCATGAATCTGTTGTGTGCAGAAACAGGAATCCTGAACTCTGCGAGGATTTCTTTAACGAACCCGCCCTCAGAGGATTTTTCCTCAATAATTTCTTCCCAGTTATCAGGCAGGTCTTCAAAAAAGAATGTAGGCTTACGGGCCATACCAGTAGTCCTTCCCTTTTGTAATGTCTTTAAAAAATGTAAAAGGATACCGCAAAATGTAACAAATCCAATCCCATGCGCTCATCTGAGACCTCCTTCAAAATTTAAGTATATTCTATTGTAATGTCAATCATTTTTTTGCATATCAATAGCCAGCTTTGTCATAGTGGCCTCATGCTCCTGCTTCTGCTGTTCAATTTTCTGCTGAATCTTCAAAGTTTCCAGCTCCAGTTTTTTCTGTTCCATCTGTGCTTCATTCTGCAACTTCTGCTGTTCGATCTGAAGCTGTTGTTGCTGCATGGCTTCTTTTTTCTGAGAGAGCTGTTTTATCTGTTCCCTGGCCTTCTCAGGAATATCAGAAAGCTCAATCATAACTTCCATTGGTACATCCGCACCACTCTGCTGAAGCTGAGTCATCATAAAGAGAGCTGCCATTCTGTAAGTCTGAGAATTCGTAGTCTCATCCGGAATACAGTCATACCGGGAATTATACCTTGCCTTCTCCCAGTCATCCCAGAATTCCTTTTCGGCTTCCTGTCTCAGCTTTTCAAGATTCATCTCCTGCTGTGCTTCCTGAATATCACCGCTCTGCACCAGCTGTTGAACCTTATTTTCAAGATCTGCAAGATCCTGGTTGTTTTTATAAAAAGGAAGATCAGGCCCGGCAATCCGTTCAATCTTTTCTCTTGTGAAATTGTTAAGAATCATCTCGCAAAGGAGGGCTCCTAAAGTTTTCATTGCAAGAGACTGCCCGTCAACAATAGCCTGAAGAGCTGTCATTCCCTGCTTCTGTCTGAGCTGTACGGTAATTCCGGCATCAGAAGGAGAGTTCATAAGTCCCAGAAGATCAGGGTTCATCCCGACCTGTCTCATGTCCGCTTCAAACATCATCTCAACCTGAACAGCTGCATTGTCTATTGGAGGAGGAGAAACCCTTTCAAGATTTTTCCCCGGATTTTTCTCGATAATATTGTCATACCCGGCAGAGTTCCTTAGAACATTAACATCATCAACTGCCCCCTTATCTCCGACCCATCCCCCGCGCATAGATGTTCCCATCTGCTGAATAATCTGAGAACGCCTTTTGTTTTTCTCTCTCTGCATATCCTTCAGAGGCCTTATGATCCCCTGAAGTCTTTTCTCCCAGGATTTCTGAGAAGAGTTATAATAGGCAAAGACAGGAACAAAGGGATAATCAGAAGTTCCATAAGGATTCTCACCCTCAAAAACAATCAGGGTTTCCTCAATAACGGCCGTGAGTTTTATCTTCGGCTGCCTGGTGGTAATAACATGAGTCCTGTCTTTAACAAGTTCAAGTATTTCATCATCAGAAAGAGGTTTCTCAGGTTCAAATCCATTCTCGGTCATCCCTGTTAAAACAATCTGTCTCCACTGGTCTTTAACGTCCTGCCAGTCTCTCAGGTCTCCGTCAGTCTGAACCACGGTCTTTTGCACATACACTCTCTCCCAGAATTCAACAACAAGAAGAGTATTATCCCTGGAGTCTCCTACATCAAGTTCTTTAAGAATTCCACCTGTTTTTTCAACAGTATCAAGTTCCTGTATTCCTTTTTTGTGTTTCGGGTAAAGAGAACAGAGTTTATCTTTGTTCGTCCTTTGCCAGCGTATAATATAACTGCAATCAGAGAGGTCCGGTTCAATAAAGTAGGGATCAGGAAGGATGTTAAAAGGGGATATCTTCTTGAATAGAATATCTCCATTCAGTGGATCTTTTTCGTAGGACATATAGGGGTGAACCCAACCCAAGCCTCCGATTGCAGCATCTTCACAGGCAGAAGAAAAAGTGTATTCTGCCTTTTTATTACTTGTTACCCACTTTGCTATTCTTGAAAGAAGCTCTGCCTGTAGAACATCTCCATTCTCAAGAGGAAAATATTTAATATCTGTCCGGTTCTGTCTTTGCCAGCCAGAAATAATATCAACCTGCTTTTTCGTATAATTCAAATTAAGGGCAGGAATCCCTTTTCTCTTTGCAATGGCCTTGTCAGAGCCACGCCAGGCATCATTCGCATAAAAATCAAAGTCTTCCTCAAACTCATTCATTGCGCTCTGCCAGCCCGATTCTGCCTCACGAACACAACTGTTAATATATTCCAGTCTCTTGTCTTCTTTTTTCATTAGTTTACCATCCACGAACCTTCAACAGTATTTTCATCACTCAGAATTGAATGAGGATTATATTCTCTCATCTCTCCAGAAGTGGGAAAAACAACCCCCATTTCCGGAAACAGAATCATAGCCCAATTATCAAGAATGTCATCGTGAACACAAAACGGGAATGTCTTGTATTCATCATTAATGAAGTCCTGAACCAGCTCTCGCTCCTGCCCTGTGTAGTCAGTATAAAGCTGATATTTCGGCAGAATAAATCTCCCGGTCTGGAAAATAGGCATGAGTCTTTTAATCCGGTCTTTTTTCGGAACCTGGCTATGCAGAGGAATAAGATTCAGAAAAACCCCTTCATCCATGCCCTTCTCATTGTAATAATAATCGTCAGAGTCCTTCCCGAACTTTTCAATACCACAATCCCTTACACCCCACCTTTGAGCCATATCCCTCAAAGCTTTCCATCTTTCACCAAGATCAAGTTTATCCCTTAAAAATTCCAGCACCCAGTAATTCCGCAAAGAATCAACACCAATACACGACAACACAGTATAGTCACTTTCTCTCTTCTTCTCGTTGGCCGGGTCCATAAGAATATACATGTTCATTTTAGGCCGTTCACCATTCCAGTGTTTTAACCATGCCTCATGAAAAGTCTGCTGAGATTCGGCAGTAGGGTCCTGAAGCATTTGAGAAGAATAAATATATTCCCCCTGCTCCAAAAATTTATCGTCCAATTCTTCCCTGGTCAGATAAACAGGCTTGCCGCCTCGCTTCTTCTGCCCGTCCTCATCAACCTCAGCAGGGTAAACCCGTGAAGTCCATTTCTTCAGCTTCAAAATATCAGAATAAGCATCATTCCTCGCATACCTTGTGCCAATAACTCTCTTCTTTTTTCCCCTGTTCCCCAGGTTATCACTCTGCTGGTAAGATTCTTTGGCCTTCCTTATCTGCAATGGAGTAGAAACCTTCTTTGGATCAATAATATCATCATAGACCATAATCGTGTAGTGTTTACCAGTAGGCAGGTTATCAAGCCCCTGTGCTTCAACAGAGGCCTCCCCAAAACTCCCTTTCCTTTTCACATACAGGCCCATCTCTTCAGACCATTTAAAAGCATCTCTTTTCGGATTCTCATAAAAAATCTTAGGATAGCATTTATGCAGCATACTGTTACTCTCAAGCTGCTGCTTTATCTTCAGTAAGTGCGACTTAGCCATTGCCCGTGTATGAGAAAAAATAACAATCCGCTCATTCGGATTCTGAACCAGCTCCCAAATTGGCAAGCCCATAGTTAAAATGGTTGACTTCCAGTGCTCCCTGGCCCATAAATCAATAGTAAGGTGATGCTTGTCCTGGGCATCATATATCCGGGCAATCAAAAACGGATGGTTCACAGGCAAATCCAGAACAAAATACATGAAGAAAAATAAATCTTCTTTCCCAAAACGGGCGCAGTATTCAATTACCTTATCCTCTCTGCCCTGTCTTCGGAACTCAGTCAGTTCGCGGGATAGCCCCTCATAGTCAAACCTGTAAGAATCCTCATGAATCCCTAATGCCTTTAACTCAGGATCAGCCTTTATCGCTTCAAAATCAAACATTTATGCGCACCGGTGCCCAATTTCTTAATGACTACTTATAACCATAAATAACTACTCTGTCAAGTAGTTTACCCTGAAAGTATTTTGATTCTGTTATCTGTGGTGGGTTATTATAAGGATAAAGAAACTACAGTCGGCGGTACCCCCCCCTGCCTTCCTGCACATTCTCGCAAAAAGAAAAGAAAAGAACTAAAAACTTTTCCCCCTTTGGTCTGTGCATGACCCAAACCCTCCAGCCCTATGAACATAATAATTGA
>CAZEJW010000197.1:0-6094 GCA_964512685.1 uncultured Leptospirales bacterium
GGCATTTATATCATCCTGCACGGTCATCTTACACCCGGCGGCGGATTTGCCGGAGTTTACAATGTAAATTTTCAGGAATAGTTCCTGTATCAGGAAGTTAATAAAGAACAGGCAGGATATTTGGTCAATGATTTCTTTAAAATTATTTAATGAAGATGGTTGTAATGCTGAGCATTTCGGCTACACTCAATATAAACTTTGCCGAAGTATGACAGGGGAAAAAATCGCACTAAAAAGTTACAGGGGCAGGAATTCTGTCTGCCCCTGCATTAGAATAAATATCATATTTCAAGAATATTAGAATACCCTGTACTGAACACCTATACCAATGATCCAGAGGTCTTTGTCATATTTGGTTCCTGCGGGTACTCCTGTTTTTGATGCTCTGTCTGAAGTTTTTTCAACATAGAACATCTTTGTTGCACCAACATTAAACTGGAGATCCTTTACAGGCTCAACCATGAATCCAAAGAAGATTGAATGATAAGGGATTCTTGGATTAAGGAATTCCATTTCATTTACATTTCCGCCTGCATCAACATATGTATAACCGCCGCTTACCTTAAAGTTATCAAGAACAGCAAATTCAACACCAGCGCTTGTTTCAAATCCATTGTCATACTCATCCTCAAGGCCTTCCCAGTTTGCAAGCTTGTTCCATGCATAATTGAAATCCCAGGCAAGTTTCAGCTCTGGAGTAAGCATGTAGCTGATACCTATTGCAGTCATCATTGGATGATCCCTTCTGACCTTTGATCCCTTTGCAGGGTAAGTATCAGGTTTAGCAGCAGCAAGTGCGCCTTCACTTTTATCAACTTCGAAATTAAGCCTTGTAGGAGTATCCAGTCTCAGGCCAATTAAAAGACCTTTTACAGGTGCAACATCAAGGCCGAATATTCCACCAAAACCAACTGCTGTCTGTTTGTAGTCAAGCCCTTCCATTGGGCCGTAAGGAGTATTGGCAACATAATCAAGTTCACCTGTTACATATGCATACACAACTCTTCCTGTAACAGATACAGATACCATGTCATTTAAAGCATATGCTCCCCCGACATTAAAGCCAAGGTATGCAAGTGAGAGCACAGTTTCCTTGCCAGCATATGGATTTGGTTTTGTTGGAGTTGATTCTGTAGCAATAATTCCATCCTTATACTCAAGAACACCGCCCCCGCCGATAGTATCAAGAGCCATGAATCCTGCCCAGTCACCTTTTTTGTAGAGAGCAAAGTAACCTGGTATAATATATGTAGTTGTTGTTGTCTCGAACTCTTTGCCGAGTGCTTCATGCTTCATCATCTTTGGAAGAAACTGATTTGAAAGTGAGAAGTATAAGCCATCCTCCATTCTTACTGTACCTGCCGGATTGTAGATTACCGCGTCAAGAGAATCAGCTGATGCGACTCTTGCATTCATTCTTGTCCATTCTGCACTGCGATTGGTATTGTTATCAACCAGTGTAGCAAATGCTGCAGTGGTGAATACAAGAAGCATTGCAGATCCGATCAATGCTGAGATAATTTTTTTCATTTTAATCTCCTGTTAGATTGTTGAATTAAGTTTTACTGTCTGAATCCGCGGGTCCCCTTTTCTGTTTATATTAAAGGAACTCTCTTTTTTTATTTTTATATCAGGTATTCGTGTCAGTTTTTTATCTAAGAGATTTTTGTCAAACATAACTGTCGAACGGATAGCCAGAATTATAAAACTGTAACTTTATATTTTTAAATTGCAGGGGTTACAAAATGAATATGAAAGAAATTGAGAACAGATGACATATAACGTACAGAAAACAAATACCTGTCCCATTATATTGATCGCATGAACCGTCCGGAAGGAATACTAACAGGGCGGCAGAATATAAAACAAATGATAAACAGCCTGACTAATGTATCTCTATAGTGAATAACAAATCAACAGTCTGAATGCATGAACAGAACTTACCGCCTTTCCGGTTTGCTGATGAGGTAAAAACTTTTGTTATTGAATGTGCACCCTGTCTTTTGAATGAGAACATGCTTTATCACAGCCGTCTTTATATTGATACGCCTAAGGATGATCCATGGTCTTCTGATATATACAGAGCATACAATGCATTAACGAGATATATAAAGAAATGGCTAAAGGTTGAGAAACAGACCTATGCCGGTCCGGGAACTTACAAACTGGTTAAGGATGACATGCTGCATTTAATGGTTCTGGAGAGAGAACTAGATATTTAATAATTTTATTTCAGGTAGTTGTTCAGGAAATCAAGCCTGCCTGTAAACTGAATAATACTTTTCCCGAGAGGATAATTGTTTTTATTATTATAATCAAAGAGCTCCTGCCAGATGAAATCTTCCGGTGGGGTTTTTATTTCATTAAACAATTCCTCGGGCAAATAGAAATGGGCTGTATTAAAAAGGCCGTGTATAAAAACACTGAAATATTTCAGAAAGGGGCTTTTAAAATCATGCAGCCATTTTATCTTCCTGTAGAGGCCTGCAATTTCCAGGAGAGATTTATTTGCAGAATCAATGTCATGATTGTTCAGGGCAACAAGGTATTGAATAACAGCCTGATCTGATTTAGAATTCTTCTGTTTCAAAAAACTGCTGGCGTTTTCAAGACTCTGTTGTTTCCATTGCAGCATGTTATGGATTAAGGAGATGACAAGATTTGATGCTGTTACAAGAAACTTATTTCCCTTTGAACACAGTCCCCTGCCCTGTGAGAAAATTTCCTCTGTTAGATCAACATCGTTAGCAGCAAGGCATTCTACAGTAGTCAAAAAATATGAGCAGTGGTCATAACCTGAATCAAGAAGCTGTTTTCTCTGATATATTAAACGGGTTCTTGTAAACATTGCATCAATCAGAACCTGAGGATTTTTCTTTAACTGTGAATTGTAAAGACCGATTTCAAAAATGGCTTCAACAGAAGAAGGTGAAATAATTTTTAGAAAAGCTTTCTCAAGAGGCAGGCCCTGAAGATGACCGGGTATTTCATTATTGTTAAACTTTTTTTCTACAAGTTCATATCTTTCATTAAAATACCCGGTTATTTCATCAGGTTTTTTATAAAAATTCTGATTAAACTGATTTTCAATATCTCTGAAATTTTTTTCATTCATGATTAAATGATCCAATTTTTATTGCAGAACTTTATTGCATGATAAAAGAATCTATTAACCCTGATGCCAGAGGCGGCAGGGTTAATAATCTTTTTTCATTTACTCTGAAAAGTATTTTTAAGGATAAATACTGATATAATCAGTAATTATTTATTTTCCAGTGAGTTCCTGTATACTGTGCACACCATAATCATTTTTAAGAACAGTCTCTATTCCATGAACAGCAGCCTGAACTCCCTGCAGAGTGGTTATACATGGTACTCCATGCATAACAGCAGCGCTCCTGATCGGCCTTGCATCATACTGAGGCTTTTTGCCCTCAGGGATGTTTATAACAAAATCGATCTTTCCGTCCCTTATAAGATCCACAATATCAGTATCTCCCTGCCCGACTTTATTGACGGTTTCAACATCGATAGAGTTAGACGAAAGTACTTTTGCGGTTCCCCTTGTGGCGAATATTTTAAATCCCAGGTCTGCAATACGTTTTGCAATGAAAACAATATCCCGTTTAAAGGGGTCAGCAATACTTATAAATATATTTCCTGTTTTGGGAAGCTGAACCCCGGCTCCTTCCTGTGACTTGTAAAAGGCAGTACCAAAATCATAATCGATTCCCATTACCTCTCCGGTCGATTTCATCTCAGGGCCGAGAACAATATCCACCCCTGAAAACCGTGTAAAAGGAAGAACTGATTCCTTTACGGCAACGTGTTTCATCACGATTTCATGAAGCACGTTAAGGTCTTTGAGTTTCTTCCCTGCCATAACAAGAGATGCAATACTCGCTACAGGCCTTCCGGTTGCCTTGCTCACGAACGGGACAGTTCGCGATGCTCTCGGATTTACCTCAAGCACATATATGTCAGATGACTTAACAGCAAACTGAATATTCATGAGACCCTTGACATTAAGTGCTGAGGCAAGGTCATATGTGGCCTTCTTTATCTTTTCAATAATATCTTCAGATATTGTATGAGGAGGCAAGACACATGCGCTGTCTCCGGAGTGAATTCCCGCCTCTTCGATATGCTCCATTATGCCCGCGACGATAATGTCGTCACCATCGCTTATTGCGTCAACATCGATCTCTATTGCATCCTCGAGAAACTTGTCAATAAGAACAGGGTGGGATTCAGAAGCCTCGAAAGCCTCACTTATAAATTCAAGAAGAGTCTCTTCGTCATAGACAATTCTCATTGCCCTCCCTCCGAGCACGAATGACGGTCTCACAAGAACGGGATAACCGATTTCACGTGCAGTCTTTACAGCCTCACCCAGATCCATAACAGAGCCATTGTCTGTCTGTTTGAGGCCAAGCCCTTTTAAAATTCCGCTGAACTTGTCTCTGTCTTCTGCCAGGCTGATAGATTCAACTGACGTACCTATGATTGGTACTCCTGAACGGGCAAGAGATTCCGCAAGCGAAAGAGGTGTCTGTCCGCCGAACTGAACGATTACACCGTCAGGTGATTCATTCTCAATGATATTCATTACATCTTCATATGTAAGCGGTTCGAAATAAAGTCTGTCAGATGTATCATAATCAGTGGAAACTGTTTCAGGATTCGAATTTACCATTATTGTTTCATAACCGGCTTCCTTGAGTGAGAATGATGCATGACAGCAGCAGTAATCGAATTCGATACCCTGTCCTATTCTGTTTGGCCCGCCACCAAGGATCATAATCTTCTTTCTGTCAGAAGCCAGTGCTTCATTTTCAACTTCATAGGTTGAATAATAGTAGGGAGTATATGCCTCAAATTCGGCGGCGCATGTATCAACTGCCTTGTAAACCGGCTTTACATGAAATCCTTTTCTAAGAGACCTTATACTCAATTCATCTGTTCCCCTGAGATCAGCAATCTGTTTATCACTAAAACCAAGCTGTTTGGCTTTGAGGATGAGTTCCTGTGTAAAATCATTTCTTTTCAGTTTAAGTTCAAATTCCACTATCTGCAAAAGATTGTCCAGAAACCAGGAATCGATACCTGAAAGCTGATTTATCTTTTCTGAGGAATAGCCCTTTATAAAAGCATGTTTAATATATGACAACCTGTCAGGTCCTGGAACTTCCAGGTTTATTTCAATTTCCTCATCGGAAATGTCCGGGTCAAAAGGAAACCTGTTATCAAATCCTGCATGTCCGGTCTCGAGACTTCTCATCCCTTTCTGAAGAGCCTCCTTGAAATTTCTGCCTATTGCCATGGTTTCACCAACTGCTTTCATTGCCACGCCAAGAACAGGTTCAGCTTCGGGAAATTTTTCGAATGTAAAACGGGGGATTTTAACCACACAGTAATCAAGCGCGGGCTCAAAAGACGCAACAGTCTTCAGTGTAATGTCATTCTTTATTTCATCAAGGGTGTATCCAACAGCAAGCTTTGCTGCAATTTTTGCAATAGGAAAACCTGTAGCTTTACTTGCAAGGGCTGAACTTCTTGACACCCTCGGATTCATTTCAATCACTACCATCCTGCCATTTTCAGGATTGACCGCAAACTGGACATTGGAACCGCCTGTTTCCACTCCTATTTCCCGCATAACGTCAATAGCGGCGTTTCTCATCTTTTGATATTCGATATCTGTGAGAGTCTGAACCGGTGCAACAGTTATACTGTCACCAGTATGAACACCCATTGGGTCAAAATTTTCTATGGAACATATTATTACAGTATTGTCGTTTGAATCTCTCATTAACTCGAGTTCAAACTCTTTCCAGCCGATTATTGACTCTTCAATAAGTATTTCATTGATAATACTGTTTTCTATACCCAGCCTGGCTATTTTTTCAAATTCCTGCATGTTATGCGCGATACCTCCGCCGGTTCCGGCAAGAGTAAAACTGGATCTGATTATATTTGGAAAACCAATCTCGTCTGCAACCTTACAGGCATCTTCAAGTGAATATGCATATGAGCTTCTTGGAAGATCAAGACCGATATTTTCCATCGCAGCCTTGAAAAGACGGCGGTCTTC
>CAZEJW010000198.1:0-2438 GCA_964512685.1 uncultured Leptospirales bacterium
TTAAGATAGTCTATATAACCAAGTTTCATTTTTTACCTCGCTTTGTAATCTGCCCTCACCCTTACAGGTTCCCTGCCTGCTGATGTAATGAGCCTTCTTAAAAATTCCTCTGAGCCGTAATCTGCTGTTTTTGCGCCTGCAGAGTGAACCACCTTTTCATTGTTATAGGTTGCGCCAATGTCATCAGCACCGAATCCAAGAAGCACCTGCGCCATTTTCTCGCCAAGGTACATCCACAGCGCCTTGATATGCGGAAGGTTATGAAGAAAAATTCTTGCTGTTGCAAACAGCCTTATATCATCAAAACCAGTGCTTGTTTTTCTTTTTGCCTTTATCACTGTATTTTCATCATGATACTGAAGAGGAACAAATGTCTTGAAACCGCCTGTTTCATCCTGAAGAGCCCTGAGCTTCACAAGATGATCTGCTATGTCTTCATTGTTCTCAACATGATTATACAAAAGGGTTGCATTGGTTTTAAGGCCAAGACTGTGGGCGATTTTCATAACATCAAGCCATCTCTCACCTGAAATCTTCTTTGGAGCAAGCAGCTTTCTCTTGTCAGGCGCGAATATCTCGGCGCCGCCGCCCGGCAGTGCTCCAAGTCCTGCTGCAATGAGTCTTTGAAAAACATCCTCAATTTTTATGGAATTCAGCTCTGCAAAATAGTCATACTCAGTTGCTGTGAATGCCACAATAAATATATCCTCTTTAACAGACTTTATCCTTTTGAGCATATTCTCAAAATAGTCGAGCTTCAGATCAGGATGAAGGCCTCCCACGATATGAACCTCGTCTATGCCATAATCAACCGCGCGCCTTACCCTTTCCTCTATTTCATCAAGTGAATACACATAGGCATCCTCATCCCCCCTGTCTCTTGAAAAAGCACACAGGGGACATCTCAGCTCGCATATATTCGTATAATTGAGATTCATGTTCACGCCATAATAGGCAAGATTGCCATTTATGCTTTCACGCGCATAGTTGGCTATTGCTCCCAGCCCGATTATATCATTTGTACTGAGCATGTTAAGAGCGTCTTCTGCAGAAACCGGTTCATTTGCAAGAACCTTATCCCTCACTGTAAAGAGGGTTTTATCTTTTATGAGTGTTTCATCTATCATCTGATTACCTTTAGTGTGATTCAGATCCCCATTCTTTGATGAGAGAATTCTCTATATCGAGGAGATTGAGGATTTTACCAACTGTGAAGTTTACCACATCATCAACTGTCTGCGGGAAATTGTAGAATCCCGGCACAGGAATAACAATGTCTGCACCAGCGTTTCGTGCCTTTAGCATATTGTCAAGATGAATAGAACTCAGGGGAGTTTCCCTTGGAACAAGAACACAGCGCCTTCTCTCCTTGAGAGCCACATCAACCGCACGTGTAATAAGGTTTGATGAATACCCGCACGCAACAGCTGCAACTGTTTTCATTGATGCAGGCGCGACAATCACTGCCTTAAAACGTGACGAACCGCTTGCAAGGGGTGAAAAAAAATCGTGTTCTGAATATTCCCTGAGCCTTTCTGTTGCTGTAAATCCACGCAGGGACAGGACTTCCTTTACTGTTTTCGGCTTCTGTTCGTTTCTGAATATTTCATAGTGAAGGGTCTTCCACCCGTCCTCTGACACCACAACACTTACTTCATGGCCCGGTTCAAGAAGCTCCTCTGCAAGACGGATTCCCAGAATTGATCCGCTTGCGCCTGTTATTGCTACTGCATACATTATTTCCTCCGCATATGCATCTGAAACGTCCCCACATTTTAACAAGAAGAAGAGTAAGGGGATATGGGGATAAAAGGGGAGATATAAGAGATAAATAACAATAAAGTTATACACTCGGTGCAGTATAGCTGAGAACAGAAACTGCCGCAAAATAATAAAATGTATTAGTCACAAACGAACAATCATTTTATCTCTATAATTTCCTCTTTATCTCCTCATCTCCTTCTCTTCTAAGACTTGTGAGTACAAGTCAGCAGATATAATTGTCTGTCAATTAACCAGAAGATTAATACAATTGCATATTGTGTCCAGTTATTATTTTTCAGGGGTTTCAGTCGTGATTTATTTGCATGGTTTCTCATGCAGGAGAAACCATGCAAATAAATCTATAACATGTATATAACATGTATATAACATGTATCAACCATGAATGAAAAATGAGTTAAAAATGAGTTAAAAATCAATGAATAAAAAATCCCCACCCTGTTGACACTTTTACATTCATTTATTATTTTGTACTAAATCAGTATAAAAGTCTAAAAAATAAAATTGCCTCTGTCACCCGGTGAGATTGGCAGTATTTTCAGAATAAATAAAATGAAAGAAAAAAAGAAAAACCACATACTTGAAACAGCAGAAAAACTGTTAAACCGATTTGGAGTGAAAAAAACCGCAGTTGATGAAATAGAAACAAAAGCACA
>CAZEJW010000198.1:2472-6090 GCA_964512685.1 uncultured Leptospirales bacterium
GCAGCAAGGAAGGAATAATATCCGAAATCATAAACAGCAAGCTCATGAAATTTGATGAGATCATGGAAAAAACACTCGCAGCAATAAAAGATCCTGTTGAAAAACTCAGGTTCATCATCAGCGAAAGACTGAAACTCAGCATAGAAAACCCGTTTCTTACAGAAAAAGAGCTCATCCCTGAAGAAATGCAGACAGGCATAATAAAAAAAGAACTCGATGCCAGGTGCAGAAAACTCATATCAGGAATACTCCCAAAAAAGGAAAAAACCCGGGAGAATGAAAACGAACCGCTTATAAAAACCATACTCTACACAATAAAAGGCATGGATGAATACATTGCCGAAAACACAGAAACAGCCAATCTCAACACACTCAGGGGAGACATCGAGTGTCTGACAGATCTCGTGTTTCCGCAAAATCCTAAAGAGGCATAAAGGGGTAATTATGTTTTCAATTTCTTTTCCGTCTGTTGACTCTCTTTCAATAGAAATGCTAAAACTGATTCTCTATTCAACCGGGGATCTTCCTGTCGGAGGATTTCCTCTCTACAGAACAGCATTTCTTTTCCTTGTATTTTCCGTCACAGGATGGATCATTGAAACAGTTTACAGGTCATGTTATGCACGAAAATTAACAAACCCCGGGTTCCTGCTCGGGCCAATGGTTCCGCTCTACGGAGCAGGCGGGCTTATTCTTCTATATACAGGATTTCTTGCAGAGGATTTCTCACTGCCTGTCAGATTCATCTTCTACTTCACATCCCTCACCCTGCTCGAGTACATAACAGGAGAATTTCTTCTCCTGGTCTTTAAACGAAGGTACTGGGATTACAGGCAAAACAGATTCAACATAAGGGGAATCATCTGCCTGAAATTTTCAGTCTACTGGGCAATCATGGGCCTGGTTTTTGAATACACTATTGCGCCTTTTGCAATGATACTGGTAAATTTTCTCCCGGCAGAGGGAACAGGCCTGGTAAATGTTGCAATATTCTCGCTCATGTGCGTTGATTTCATGTATTCATCCGGAATAATAAAAAAAGCAATGCAATTGAATGGAACTAATCTCAAAAAAATACTATATTCACGACACGGGGGGGATGAAGAAACAGCCCGCATAAACCGGCCCAGTATAACAGATTCCCTGAAAGCACAATTACGAAATATTGCATCATCAGTAACAAAACCGGTTGCAGGGAAACTTATTTATTCCGGAGCAGGATTCAGCCTCACAGGAGAAGCACTCCAGAGAATACTTGCAGGAAGAAAAAAGATCAAAAGACTGACCATATCAATGAAACCTCTATCAGCAATCCACAGGCTCAGAAATAAGAACAGGAAGGCTAAATGAAGAAAGAAACTCTGAAAAAACTGAAGGAACACCCTGAAATACGTGAGATATTCGAACACAGGGAATTTCAGAAAATGGATACATTCAAACACCACAAATACGTAACATGCCTTGAACACACCATTCTGGTCGCAGAAAAGGCATACAGAATAGCCAGAAGACTCAACCTGGATGCGGTATCAGCAGCAAGGGGAGCGCTGCTTCATGATTTCTACCTCTATGACTGGCACACAGACAGTCCGGGTTTTCACGGATTCAAACACCCTGCAATAGCATTGAAGAATGCAAGAATCCACTTTTCTCTCAATGACATTGAAGAGAATATAATTCTGCGCCACATGTGGCCTCTGACACCGATCCCTCCAAAATACAGGGAAGCAATGATCGTATCAATGGCAGATAAGCTAGTAGCAATAAAGGACTATTCAGGCATAATAAAGCAGAGAAAGAGATTCAGAATAAAAAGAAGGGCCAGGGCAGAAGCCTGAGGCCCTACTTTGCAATAACCACTTTCTTGAACTTGTTAAGAATGGTCTTTTTGTCAGATGCCCGCTTGGCCTTTATATGAACGTAGTAAAGGCCAATTCCAAGTTTGTTGCCTGACTTGTTTGTACCACGCCATCCCTGGTCTTTAATATTCTGGCCGCCCTTTCTGAAAGCACTGTCAAGCAAAGTTGATACTGCCCTTCCCTTTATATCATAAACAGTGATAGTAACATAAGCATCATCTGTTAAATAGTATGCAGGGTAAGCAATGGGATTTTTGCCGGTAATTACATTGTTGAGGATGCGTGTTGGCCAGGGAGTGAATTGGGGCTTGAGATTTATTAAAAACGCCCATTCATTGTTGTTTGCATCCTCATCAGTTACAGCATTTATATCAGAAAAGGACACCTGGTTTTCAAGCCTGGTTTCAACAACAAAGCGTACCCTGTTGCCATTTGTAATCACCTGAGATGTGGTTGGAAGATATGCAACCCATGTATTTGGAGCAGTCTTTGATGCTTCTACTGAATCAAGATAATCAGGAGCAGTAAAAGCAGCAGAATTGGCAGTGTGAGGATTAGTTGCAGTATTTACTATGTTTAAATCATCCTCATCATTAGTGTACCACAGCCTTACAGTATCAGGAGACCTGTCTCCCGATGAGATAATTGTAAGTGTTACCTTGATATTTGCTTCCCTTACCGGCCTGTTTGCATAATCACCCGGAGTTGCCGGGAAATCAGCATTTGCATATGTAACAATTCCATCAGATATATCAGCTTCAACAGAAAAGGGGGTTGTGGTAATTGTATCAAAAGCATTTGGAGGAACAGGATCTCCGGCATTATTTGTTGCAGGAGTCTCGTTTCCGAAAAGATCAACAGCAACAACATAATAATCATACTGAGTAAAGACCTCGAGATTTGGGACCTGGGTGTATTTTGAACCTCCTGCAAACTGCATCCCCGGATCATTCGCGGGAGGAGAAGCCGGATTGTCTGTGAGCCCCCTGAGCTGAGGATCATCATCACCGTCCCACTGGGAAAAGGGAAGACCTGAGCCTGTCTTTCTGAAATACACCCTGTATTCATAGAAATCACCCTCATCCCCTGATGTTGTTAAAGGATGCACAGGTGTCCAGTAGAATGTTGCTGTTGTTGCAGAACGCTGGGTTGAAGTAATCACAGTATTATTCGTTGGAGGAGGGTCTGCGTTCTCCCAGAATACCCTTTGAGAGGTATAATATGCGCCCGCATAATTCCCTGAAACATGATCATCTATTTCATCGTCCCTGTGTGCTGCAAAAACGCCATCCCCCTGATCTCCATAGCTGTTTCCGGTTATTCTTACAACATAGTAATCGTGCTGGGTTGTATTTCCGACGCCGGGGTCAGGGGTTTTGGCAAAGGGAATAATTGCACTTGCACTGTTGCCTCCATTGGGAATAACAACTGTAAATTCTGTTGAATTGTCAGGTGCTCCACTATAATTAAGGGTAAAGGTCGTGTTACCCTGCATGCCTCCAGCACCATTCTGCATCTGAGCGGTTATTGTAAAACGGGTACCCGGCACAAGATAGCTCTTCCAGTGTACTGGAGCTGCATCACGTCCACCTCCAAGATCAACTGACATGGCTGTTACAATAACACGGTTAATATTAAGAACAAGGGAATTCTGAGAAATCACTGTTGTAGTTGTTGCATCAGGATTTGTAAGAACAGCACTTCCCCTCCAGTATGTATTGCCAAGAGTATGGCCATTGAGATAAGTATAGTTAATATT
>CAZEJW010000199.1:0-6075 GCA_964512685.1 uncultured Leptospirales bacterium
AAGGTAAAAGTGGCCGTTGGATAATAGATAAATTTACTGTCTCTAATAACTATATTGTTTTACAGGTGAAAATTCCTATAAAGAAATCAGCGTAACCAAAAACTGGTGTTTTCATTTCATGGTTTGCCGAAGCGTAATTTAATGTTGGGTGATCCTTATCATTGCGAATGCCACGAAACCGCAAGACTGATAACCGAAAAGCTGAATCTAAAAGAAGAAATTCCTATAAAGATAAAGCTAACCCGATTTTACCCTGCTTGATCTATCCTGCAGTTTAACAAATTTAAACCATGTTAATAAATAATTATTGATTATATTTGTCTCAATCTCATATTAAGGTTAATTATTGTCAGGAAGGTACAGGATGAACAGATTTGCAGGTGCATTGATTTTAATAATAGCTATGAGTTCTGCCGCATTTGCTTCATATGATGAGGCTGTTAAGCTTTTTCAGGAAAAAAAGTATCAGGAATCTCTTAAAATACTCGCTGCTGAACTCGTTGTGTCAGATGATTTTAAAGAGGGCGCTCCGAATTATAAGTTAAGATATCTTGCTGCGCATAATCACTGGAAGCTGGGAAATGAAAGATCTGTAATTGCTCACTTCAAAAGGTGTATGGAAATAAATAAGACTTCTGTCAATCCCTATGTAGATCTGGCGCTCTACCTTATGGAACAGAAGAGATATAAAGACGTATATGCAATAGTTAAAGACGGAATGAAAATTAAATCCGACGCCATGTTTTACTGGATCCTCGGCAGATCTTATCTTGATCAGGGTGTGTTCTGGAAAGCCAAGACTTTTCTGGAAAAGGCAAACTCTATCAATCCGGAATTTTTCGTATCCTACAATGACCTTGGTGTTGTATTGATGAAGCTGAAAAAATATGGTGACGCAAATGCGGCTTTTTCTGTTGCTCTTGCCATTAATCCTGATTCATCAGAGGTTAATAATAATATGGCTCTGAGCCTCTATATGATGAATAAAATTGATGAAGCAAAGAAATTTTCAAAGAGGGCATCTGAGATTAATCCGGAAAGTTTAGAGATAAAAGAAGTTTTAAAAAAGATAAACAGTATAAATAAATAGGCGGGAAATTCTGATGTCCATATCAAAGGTAATAAAAGAGTCAATAGAGAAATCCTCCTGGATCAGAAAAATGTTTGAAGAGGGAGCGAGACTTAAAGATGAGTTTGGTGCTGATAATGTATTCGATTTCAGCCTGGGTAATCCCGACATTGAGCCTCCAGAGGATTTTTTCAAAGTGCTCTCCCATGTTTCCTCTGACCGGACTGAAGGACTCCACGGATACATGCATAATTCAGGATTCCCGGCAGTTCGTGATTCAATTGCAGGGAAAGTCAGGTTACAGCATCGAGCTGAACTGGACAGCAATTCGATTGTAATGACCTGCGGAGCCGCCGGCGGAATGAATGTAATATTGAAGACCATCCTTGAACCGGGTGAGGAAGTCATTGTTATTAAACCCTATTTTGTTGAATACGGATTTTACGTTTCCAATCATCAGGGCCGGCTGGTTGAGGTTAATTCTGCTCCTGATTTCTCAATTGATGTTGATGCACTTGATGCAGCAGTTACAGATAAGACCCGGGCAGTTATAATAAACAGCCCCAATAATCCCACAGGCAAAGTATATGGGGAGGATGAAATCCGCAGGCTGGGTGAGGTTCTCAAAAAGAGAAGCACAGGTGAGCGGCCTGTATTTCTTATCTCTGATGAGCCTTACCGGGAAATAGTATATGATGATATCGCTGTTTCTCCGGTTTTTCCTTTTTATAAAAATTCAATTGTAGTAAATTCATATTCAAAGTCGCTCTCTCTTCCGGGGGAGAGGATCGGATACGTGGCAGTCAACCCTGAGATATCTGATCATTCAACTGTAATGGCCGGTCTGAATCTCTGCAACAGAATTCTAGGTTATGTAAACGCCCCTGCGCTGATGCAGAGAGTTGTATCAGAATTAAACGATGTGACTGTGAATGTATCTCTTTATCAGAGAAGGCGTGATCTGCTTCTTAACGGTCTGAGAGAAGCAGGATATGAATTTGCAGAGCCTGAAGGTGCATTTTATGTTTTCTGCAAGTCCCCGGTGGACGATGATGTGGATTTTGTCAGGCATCTGCAGAAGTATAATATTCTTGTTGTTCCCGGATCGGGATTCGCCGGGCCGGGATATTTTAGAATTGCATACTGCGTTGCGGATAAGGTTATTGAAAGAGCAATCCCTAAATTCAAAGAGGCTCTTGCTTCATATAAAGAGTAGCTCCGGAGCTGTTATTCTTCATCCATCAGTCTTGATTTCAATGCCTTCTTATTAACGGGAAGGATTATTTCTTCATCCTTCTCGTCTTCAATCATATTTGTTCTTTTCTCCTGTTGCCATTTGCCGTTTTCTGATTTTAATTTTTCATTGGTCTCATCAAGAAGTGACTGAAGTTTTTTATCATTGGGATCTTCAATTATTGCCTTTCCAAAAAATTCCCTGGCCTTGTCCAGTTTCCCTGTCTTTTCGTATGCCAGACCAAGATACATGAAGAGGGATGCATGTTTCTCCTTCTGTTGTCTGGCCTTTTCGAAGAAATCAATGGCCTCATCGGGCTTATCACTTGAAAACATCAAAACACCCATCTGATATAGAACATTGGGGTGATTTTTATTAAGCTTCAAGGCTGTATTCAGGTATTTAAATGCATTGTTGAGATCCTGAATCGTAATATACAGAAGTCCGAATCTGTAATTAGCATCAAAGTTATTTTTATTAATATTGAGAATGGCTTTATACAATGTTGCTGCATGATCCCATTTTTTCTCTTTTTCAAGTCTCACTGCTTCATCATAGTAGTATTTTTCTTTATAGGCAAGAATTGTGTCTATATATTCTTTCAGGGAAGAATTATAAGACCGGAGTTTTCTTAGCTGAAAGAGATAGTCTGTTTCATTCTCGTAATTATTAATAGATTCTGAATATTCTGTTTTCTTCAGAAGTTTAAGTACAGACTGTTCTTTTAAAATTTGAGATTTTATCTTATTCGCAAAACTATGATTCTCTTTATCATTTTTTAAAAGAGAAGAAAACCATTCAGGCTCATATGAGAGATAGTATTCTGCAAGAGGCTCGGGGATATTTGATATTTCGTGCCTGCCGTAGAAAGGAGGTCTCATGTATCCGGATTTTTTTAAGAAGGGTCGGAGATTGTCTATATCCTTGAATATGATATTGTTTAAAGGATGAATAGGGCTGTAAAAGAGAATTCCGAATTTTTTAGAATCCATGATTATTTTTTCCATACGGCTTATAGAATTTTTATCTATCATCAGACTATTTTTATCGTCTGAGGCCATAACGACAGCAATATTGGAAAAGAGAAACACCACATGATGTTCAAATGAAGCCTTCAGATTGACGGCAGCCTCTGCAAGCATGCCGTTATGAAACTGCAGATTTATAATGAGAGCATAAACTCCGCTGCTGTTCATGTTTTTCTTAATCAGACTGTAGTACTTGCTTGAAAAATGAGATTCATGATAGAGCTGATCCATTATGTTTGGTGAATCTATGATGAAGTCATAGGCTTTTTTGTTCTGTGAAAGAAATTTATAGAGCGGCTGGTTTTCCGACACGTAGAGCTGTCTTCCGGAGAAGGGGAGACGATTATAATCTATTTTTTCTTCGGGAAGAGTGTCTATTATCTTTGGATTATTATAAAAAGAAAAAGCTGTATTCCTGAAAAATTTTTGATTGCTGTCGAGTATTAGAGCACTTGAATTCTCTGCATTGAAAACGGCAGTCGCACCGGCGGCGCGTTTCATATTTCTTATTGTGCTGTCAGAGAGATAAAAAACAGGTGCACCGGAAAGCGTCACTGTTCCTTTCCCCGTAATATATGGAATATTGTAGTTTGTATTTCTAAGTATTTCATAATTACTTATTTCACTGTAGAATGATTTTCCCGAAAGGGGGATTTCGAAATATAGATGCATGAATATTATTGCCGGAATGAATATCAGGGAAAACATTAAGTACAATATTTTCTTTAGGGGATCGATGTTGACATTTAGCATGAATATACCGGGAATCAGTATATTCATGCCTGCTATTGTGTAGAGAAGCAGAAAAAAAGTAATGTTTGTGAAGTGGACAAATGAAATTGCCGAAATGAGAGGCACGGGCATGATGAATAGAGAAAAATCTATTATATTAAATCTTTTTTCATGATCATATTTTGTCGTAATATTTACGATAGTTTGTTTGAGTGAAAATCCGAATACAAATGCCGGGATTCCTGCAAGAGCTATTCCCCATCCTGCTGTAATTATATCAGAGTTATGATAGAGCATAAACAGATAGAAAATAAAACAAACCGGATAGAGCATTTCGCTGTAAACATGCCAGAATAGATGCTTTCTCATTCTGCCGGCAAGCATCCCTGCAATAATAAAAAAAACACTGACCATAATATAGAGAATCAGATGATAATGTAATGTTCCAAAGAATTTATTTACAACAAGATAACCCAGAGTGAGATATAATAAAATATAGGAAAAGTTCATGTATGTGAAAAAAAGGTCATCCCGGTCATTCTGGTCTAAAGAATCATTTTTTTCTTCATCAATCAGGTGCTGTGCATACATAAGCTCAGGGGTGAAAGGTATCCTGATAAAGTACAGAAGAAAGGGCACCGCAACAGTCAAGAGAGAAGGTGCCAGAGAGAGAAGGGATCCATCCATATGAAGGAAATTTAACAGGTATATAAATCCTATTCCTGCTGAAAGAGAAATAAGCAGAACGAGTATGTACTGAATCAGCAGATTTTTTTCATCGATAAAATCACCGCAGCAAACCTTAAGAAAATAGCTGTTTAAAATACCGCAAAGCAGAGATGGAACAGCAATCAGAATGAGTACATAGTATTGATTCATTATATATATGCTGATATTTGACCAGTCCGTCTCAGGAATGAGGCTCTTTCCTGCATAAAAAAGGGCTGATGCTGAAAAAAGAACTGCTATTAGTATATTCAGAAGTCTGTATTTTTTTATTGAAGCATAAATCAGTCTGCCGAGAATATTTCCTGTGAAAATTGATGCAATGACAATCATCAATACGGTTTTGAAAACATGAACGTAGGGAAAGTATTCCCTGAAAGAAACTGTTGCATCGGATAATAAAACTGTTGTATTGAAAAAGGTAATGAATAGAACCAGGAGTATCAGCCATCTGCCAGAGGTTTCCCGGTAACTGAATTTTTTAATGTGACTCATGAAAAAAGACTCCTGTTTCAAATAATTATCAGATAGAATATTTGTAGTTTAACACCCGATCTTTTATGTATGAAATATTTAAAATTTAAAAAAACAACTATTTTTTTTTTATAAGATAAAAACGTGAAATTCTTTTTTAAACAGTCATTTGCCGATAAATAGAGAAGGTTGATTATAGAGAGAGATGATGAAATTAAACAGATATCTGGTTATAGTATTTCTTGCTGCAGCACTTTTATCTCAGTCAGTGCATAGTCAGAGCAGGAGAGCCGACTACATAAGGCAATTTAATAATAAGAAATACAGAAGCGCTCTTGACGAGATTAATAAAGAATTGAAAGAAATTTACAGCAAGAGAGTTGAAGATAAAAGCGTGCCGTCTGGATATATATCTCTGAAAAATATAGGCGAGGATGTGGATATGGTTAAACTGCTCAGTGAAAGAAAGGAGAAGGGTTTTTTCATAGAGGACAATGAAAATCTCGATAATCTTCATGTTGACGCGCGCATGCGTAATGCCAGATTGTCTAAAAGCAGAGAAGGACTGAGTCACCTGATACAGAGTCTGCGTTTTTCCAGAATTCATGATGAGAAGACAGATCGTGTTTATTATGAAATAGCATTAATTTTTAAGGGGCTGGATAAACCTGAATTTTTTAAGGGGTATCTGGATGCTCTTGAGCAGGCCTACAGCCTGAATATGAAGAAGTACAGCTACTCCCGTGAACTTGGTCTGGATCTGGTAAATACAGTTCATAGGAAAAAAGCAGTATATCATTTGTCAAGGTACG
>CAZEJW010000200.1:0-5985 GCA_964512685.1 uncultured Leptospirales bacterium
TCTAAGATACTCCAATGGGTTGCTGAGACCCAATGATGGGTTCCCGAGACGCATCAATGGGTTCCTGAGACCCAATGATGGGTTCCCGAGACCCAATGACGGGTCTCAGGAACGCAATTTTCTGTCTCTGTAACACAATAAAGTGTTTCAGAGACAGAATGTGTATTTTATTATTAGTCTGCTGCGAAAGGCTTAATTGGAGAGTGTAATTGTACCAGTTTCCCAGGATTGTGAGAGCTACTCCTGACCACGGATTTATGCTGTTGAATGAATTATTTTGCCGGATTCAGTGAAATCATAATCGCCAAGAGGCTTTACTTTGATTCTGAATTCATCAGATTTAAGTTTTTCGATAAAAGCCTGAACCCCCCTGTCAAAGAAGGTCGACTGTAGAAGAACCATATCAAAACTTTCACTTTTAATTGGCACAAAAGGAAGCCCGAAAAGCTTTGAAACAGCAACTGTTGCAATGCCGGTATCAGCCTGACCTGAGAGAATCGACAGGCCAACCTCAAAATGAGTAGTAACCTCGTTTTCATAGCCTTTGATATCCGATGAATTGACACCCTTGCTTTCAAGATTATAGTCAAGCAAAACCCTTGTGCCTGATCCGGCCTGACGGTTTATAAATCTGACATCATCCTTAACAAGGTCTTTGAAGGATTTGACAGTAACAGCAGATCCCGGTGCTGAAACAAAACCAATATCCCTGTAAAAAAGATGAATCACTGCAATCTTCCTGTCAGGGATATACGAATTGATATAAGGAATATTATATTCGCCTGTCTGAGGATCAAGAAGATGGCAGAACGCCACGTCAATGATCTCATCCCCGAGCATTCTCAGACCCTCAGTACTGCCAGTACTGCTGCTGAAGATTTTAAACTCAGGATGATCCATCTGCATATTGTCGAGCAGAATATCCAGAATCGGATCATTACTGCCGGCAGCGAGTAAAAGAGAATCCATGCCTTCCCTGCGTTTATTTTTTCCCTTGATAAGCTCCGGTCCTGATTCATGAGCATTGGAATCAATCCATTCATCAATCAGGTGTTTTGGAAACACCCATTTCCCTGTAACTCTTGTGCAGGGGATCTTCCCTGCTTTTATTAGTGCATAAACCTGTTTTTCGTGAATACCAAGATAATCCGCAACCTCCCTGGTATTCATCATTTCCCTTTCCATAATTTTCACCCCGGTATTGAATCATAGTCTGAAGTCAAGCAGCAGGGATTCAGTTAATTAATTTATTGAATAAATCATAACTGCAGACTCCAGGAGAAGACAAGACATTCATGAAAAAACACTGATTGGCAATAGATTAACCGTACCAGGATTTTTTCATGAACTATATTTATTGAAAAGTATTTATTCTTAAAAAGTATTTATTCCTAAAAATACTTTTTAGTGCAAATGGAAGAATATTATTGTTTCCGCCGCCTTCGGCGGCGGGGACAATAGAGTTTTTTCTTCTACAATAAAGTTCAGGAATAAATACTGATTCTTAAAATACTTTTCAATGCAAATGAAAGTATATTATTATCTGAGCCCCTTTGGTGGTAACAGTTTTTTTTGTGTAATAAAGTTTTGAAATAAACACTGTTATTAAAATATATTAAGCGGGTTTAATGTCAAGGATAAAGAAGCAGAAGACAGGTACCAGGCCGTATATAATTTTTTGAAACCTGATACCTGCGGCGGTTTATTTAAAATATAAATTCAAATAATTCATATTCTAGAAAGATACCTTTATGCCTCCGCCAAAACTTCGTCCGGGCTGTTCAAGACCATCAACATCAGGTGCGTTGGAACTGTTTATTCTTGAAAGATGATCGTGATACGCTTTGTCTGTCAGGTTTTTGCAATACAGAGTAAGAGTCATACTTTTATTTAAATCAATCCCCGCTCTGATATCCATGGTAATGTATCCGTCTGTTTTATCTTCATTTTCACCGGGATTGCTCTGTTCTGCTGCCGCGTGTACAATAAATTCAGACCACAGACCTGTGGTGCGGATATCATGTTCATATCTCATTCCCAGGGTTCCCTTGACAGGAGGTATAGACGAAAGGTTTTGGTCAGATGAAATATTACGTCCTTTCACATAACAAAGATTGCCTGAAAGAGTAAACCCCGAAACAACTCTTATTTCAGCTTCAACCTCTCCACCATACAGTTCAGCTTTACTAACGTTTGCAAATTCAGCATCAGGCAGTCCAAAGGTTGTGCCACCGGTCAGTCTCTTTTCGATATAATCATTAATCCTGTTATAGAAACCGCTTATGGAAACCCAGATCCTTTCATAATTGACCTTCAGTCCTGCATCAAAATTCCAGCTTGTTTCAGGATCAATATCCGGATTGCCATAATCGGCAGTGCCCTGGTGAGGCCCGAAAAAATAACGCTCATGAAGTGTTGGCGCTCTGAATGCCCTTGCAATGTTTCCGGTAAGGTTCAAATGATTTTTCACCAGGGCAAAAAGCATTCCGACATTTCCACTAACACTGCTGTCATAATCAACAGTGGATTCAACCGGGTGCCCCTGTTCGCCTTTGTTTTCAGACCTGAACCAGTCATAGCGAAATCCGCATGTCAGAGTGAATCTTTCACTCAGTGATATTTCATCCTGCGCGAACAGTCCCATTCCCAAACGGTTTGATGGAGGTATAACTCCAACACCGTCTATCAGTGCACTGGGATGTTTTCTGTCGGATACTTCGGATTCAAAACTGCTCTGAAATCCCGTTATGATCTTTTGGTTCTCCCCGAAACTGAAAGCAGCCTGCGGATTAAAATTAAAGGTATCAAAATCCACATCAACTGCTATCCTCTGATCACTGGCATTTATTATCCTCATACGTCTGCTGTGCCTTTGAAAGGCAGCATCGACTTTGAGATCAGTGAGCACATTGCTCATCTTATGAGCCTCCGAATTGAAAAAAAACGCATGATGACGTTCTCCTTCGAACCTGGCCTTTTTAAAATCATTACTGAATGTCGGCACCTCAATATCCGCATAACTGCCCGTCCCGGTTATGGCAAGACATAGTTTGCCAAAAGCATAACTGCACCCGCCACTGTAATTATATGCAGTGACAGAGCTGTTATCAAGTTTGCCTTCAGGAGTTTCAATATCACCTGTTGTTTTATAATTGCCGCGCATGCTGAAATTGAACTGGTTGTAACCTCCGTCAAACAAAAGGCCGTTTCTAAGCCCGTTTGTCGCGCTGTCATAACCGGCTTCAGCATATCCTTCGAAACGCAGACCGTCATTTTTACGACTCCTCTGTTTTTTTGTTATAAAGTTAATGACTCCGCCAATAGCTTCCGACCCATACAAAACAGATCCGGGCCCTCTCACTATCTCGATTCTTTCAACCTGAGAAGGATCTATTGACAGCGCATGGTCTCCGCCTGCCCTCTGTTCCGAAAGCTTGATTCCGTCCACAAGGATAAGCACCCTTGAGTCATAAAGACCGCGAATCATGGGGCGCTCGGTTCCCATTCCTGTTTGTGAAATATCAACACCTGCCTGGTTCCTTAAAAGATCCCCAGTGCTGACCGCCTGAATTTTATCGATTTCTTCAGCATCGATAATGTTAACCGGCAGCGCGGTATTAAAAGCGGCTGACTCGTATTTCTTTGCAGTAATTACAACCCTGTCGAGGGTATATACATTGTCATTTTTCTTTTCTGTTTTTTCCTGTGAATAGAGGTATCCGGTGTATAACAGACAGCACACCAGAAAACCGGTCACACATATAATTCTTATAATATATGATTTCATCTCCGTCTCCTTGGAATATAGTTATCCCTTCATATCTGTATGGTTAAACACAGAAGAAGGATAAATTTAATAATGTATAATCCGAAATAAGATGGTTCAGACCGGAGGAGAACGGTTTCTAAAAAGAGGAAGGTCAATACTTTCCGGCAGTATACTGGCGTGCAGAACAGCCGGTTTTCGCCTGAAGAACACATATAAACTGAAGGCAATGAAAACCACCACAGAATTGAGTACCATTTCCAGCCTGTGCGACGGACAGTCATGGTGTTTCAGAAGATCAGCCTTATGGTTATGAATAAGATGAATTCCGCCTGTCAGACACAGCAGTGCCAGCAGAAAGAACAAAACCAGGTATCTTTTGAATTTATTATTTTTGGTCTGCATCCTATTATAATCCTAAAAGAATATTAGGCTGATAGAACTGTCCTCTGTCAAGTTTTTTAAATTACTCATCCCTGTTTGAGTTCAAAAACAATATCTACAGTGAAATTAAGTGACTGCAAATCCAGACCGGTTGGAAAAGGAGGGAAAGGTGCAGCCTTTCGGACAGTTTGAAGCGCGGCAGAATTAAGGATAGTATATATTGCAGGCTTTTGAATTTTCACTTCATCAAGAAGACGCCCGTTTTTGGCAACAGTGAAAGATACAGAGACAATGCCCTGGATTCCGCGTCTCTTTGCATACAGAGGATAGTACTTGCTCTGGTGAATTTTCCTCAGAATTTCATGTTCATAAACCTTTTTATCTTCAGTGATATTCTGTTTTAACGCGGATTTTTTCCCGGCCCTGATATTCTCTATGCTAACAAGGTTTTTAATGATTACCACTGACGGTATTGGATCAGGTTCTTTTTTTATAACACGTTTGTTTTTAACGGAGTCATCACCATCAATAGAAAGCTGGATATAATCATCCCTGCCTGCATCAACAGGAAATTCTGTTTTTCTTAATTCATTTTCATATACAAAAAGGCCGGCAAGATGCAGAAGAAGTGACAGGATTACTGTACAGTGAAACATCCTGTTTTTAAATAAAAAAAACTTTTTTAAACTATCTCTTATCATGAGCAATATTTATATTCTTTATTCCGGCTTTTTTTACTGAATCAATAATATCCACCACTGCTTTGTACGGAACATCTTCATGGCCATAGAAGATTACCCTGACCTCTTTTGAATTGGCCTCTGCCTTTCTGAGAAAAGCAATCATCCCGGCCGTGGAAACAGGATGGCTGTTAACTGTTTTGTTGCCGTTTTTATCAAGGGTAATTATAATATCCTGTTTCTGAAGTTTTTCACTGTTGGATGCTTCAGGCAGGTTAAGGCTCATGCTTGGTTTCATAAATGTAGAAGTTAAAAGAAAAAAGAGCAGCAGCATAAACATGACATCCAGAAGAGGTGCTATGTCCAGGGAAATTGTCTTTTTTTTTCGCCTGTTAAACGGTTTCATTCAGACTCACCCTAATGATTTTTCATAATTTCTGTTGCCAGGGAATGCATAAAATCATTCCTGTCATCCACAATATGTTCAAAAAAATGGTAAGCGGCCAGCACAGGAATTGCAACCATAAGTCCGAACGCAGTAGTGAGCAGGGCCTCCCATATACCACCCGCGAGTATCTCAGCATCAGCCATACCGCCCATTGTACTGATTTTACGAAAGCACTCTATCATTCCGAGAACAGTACCCAGCAGACCAAGAAGAGGAGCAAGGCTTCCTATTGCATAGAGAACAGAAAGTCTTTTCTCCATTTTTTTTATTTCCTCGCTTCCGGCCTGATGCATTGCCTCCTCCAGCTTTTCAGGCGGGAGATTTTTGTTATCAGCATAAACAAGAGCAAGTTTTTTGAGATAGAAAGAGTTATCAATATGGTCAGCCGGATTAATCATATCGTTCAAAACAGATTTCAAATAATCCGTTATTCTGTCAAGACTGTCCCTGGTCATCAGAAAAAACAGAGACCTCTCTATTGCAATACCGCCTGAGATTACAGACAGGGTGAATATAACATACATTATCCACCCGCCTTTATCCAGAAGTTCAATCATAAAATTATCACCTTTTGTTTATTTTAAAATATCCTTATTATTTTCTCTTTACATTGAAAGACTTTAATGCAATGCTGTGTCATACAATCAAGTAATTTTTACAGGATAATTAAAAACTGGAATAAATACAATGAAGAAATTTTTCTGCAT
>CAZEJW010000201.1:0-2819 GCA_964512685.1 uncultured Leptospirales bacterium
AAAGAAAGCCAAAGAATATATCGACAGGGGCGATCTCGTGCCTGATGAGCTAACAATTCCCATGATTCTGTCAACACTCAAGGGTGATGACTGTAAAAACGGATGGCTTCTCGACGGTTTTCCCCGAAATCCCGAGCAGGGCATTGCTCTTGAAAAGGCGCTTGCAGAAGAGGGTATGAATCTTGATTACGTCATTGAAATAGTCCTCGATCGGGAAACAGCCAAGAAGAGAATTATGGGCCGCAGACTCTGTGTAAATGATAATAATCACCCCAATAATATTTTTATCGATGCAATCAAGCCTGCCGAGAAAGACGGGAAAATGGTTTGCTCTGTCTGCGGGGGAGAACTGTCAACCAGAGCGGATGATCAGGATGAGGATGCAATAAACAAGAGACACGAAATTTACTATGATACAGAAAATGGAACTGCAGCTTCAGTGGAGTATTTTAAAAAATCTGCAGAGGGCAAAGCATCACCCCGTATCATACAGCTTGACGGAAAGCCGGGAGTAAAAGAGGTCAGTGAAGAGCTGATGTCAAAACTGAAGTAATAGATATATCATATATGCTTAAAAAAGGAGACCTTTCGGGGTCTCCTTTTTTAAGCATTCCAGGATAATTGTAATGCGTATTATCTCATTTTTCCTTCAAAAAGTTCACAGGTAATAGAGGCTATCTCTTTCATCTTTTCCTTCTTACTCTCTTCGTCGAGGATGGGATTTCTTGCGTAGTTTAATATTATACCATTCAAAGATGAAAGAAAGGTTTCCGAGTATGGACGAACTTTGTCATATGAGACATATCTGTTCATCACCGGATCGATTGAACTGAGAAGAACTTCTTTTGCATTGGTTATTTTTTCGATAAGTTCAGGTGAACCATAGTTTCCGTTTACCATGAAGTTCTGTGTCATTCTGAGTATTTCGTATTTATCCATGAGAAGATCAATGTATTGTTTTGATATCTCAAATATCGATGGATTCCCTTCTTTTAAAAAATCATCAAGATGATTAGAAATCTCGCTGTAATTTCTTATAACCAGTTCTGCCAGTAAAGATTCCTGGTTCGGAAAGTATGTGTATAGTGACCCCGGAGAGAATCCGACCTCTTCAGCAATATTCTTCATGCTTATCTTATCATACGGACTGGACGCATATAGTTTTTGAGCTGTATCAAGTATGAGGTTTTTGCGTAGATCTCTTTCTCTCTCTTTTAACCTGCTGTATTTTTTCACATTCATTACCTCTATCAAACAAATGATATGATTTTAGTTCTCTACTGTCAATTAAATAATAAAATATGAAATATTTTTTTTCATGATGAATAATTTTTTAAAAACTGTTTGACTAATTGAACGCCGTTCAGCTATATAGAGTCAGTCTGTATAATATTAACAATACTATATATTATCAATTATTAATGATCTGGAGGTTTTGTGAAATGAGTAAAGATATTATTGTGGATGATAATGTTCAAAAATCATCAAGAAGAGATTTTCTCAAAAAAAGTGTAGTTGGTGCTGGAACACTTGCTGTGGCAGGTGTGGGACTGAGCGGACTGACTTCATGTGGAGGATCGGCTCCAATTACAGACAAGAGCCTTCCTGAAAAATGGGATGGTGATTATGATGTAATTGTTGTGGGCAGCGGTTTCGCAGGTCTTGCAGCAGCAATTGAAGCAAAAAGAACGGGATCATCTGTATTGCTTCTTGAGAAGATGTCAACTTTTGGAGGCAACTCTGCAATAAACGGAGGATACCTTGCTGTACCCGGTTCAGATCTTCAGAAAAAAGAGGGTGTAAAAGATTCTGTTGATCTTTACGTTAACGATATGCTTAAAGCTGGTCATGGGTTAAATCATGTCGATCTTGCAAGAACCATTGCAAAAGATGTAAAATCTGCCTATGAATTTACTGTAGAGTGCGGCGCTGAGTATAAGCCAAAACTCAGCCATCTTGGCGGACATTCTGTTCCAAGAACCTATTATACAAAGAACTCTTCAGGTTCAGGCATAGTAAAGCCGCTTCTTGCTACTGCAAAGAAAGAAGGCGTGGTTCTTAAGAAGAAAGCAAAGCTTGAAACATTGTATAAGTCTGACAGCGGCAGAGTTGTTGGTGTTTCTGCAAGAATGAACTTTCAGTTTGGTAAAGATGACAGCGGTAAAGTTAGAAAGTTTAAGGCAAATAAAGCAGTTATAATTGCCAGTGGCGGATTTAGTCAGGATCAGGCTTACAGATCTGCACAGGACCCGAGACTTACAGGAAATGTTGACAGTACAAATCAGCCCGGTGCAACAGCTGAGGCACTGGCAGAAGTTTTCAGAGTAGGCGGAGTTCCCGTTCATGTATCAAGAATTCAGCTCGGCCCATGGGCATGTCCCGATGAGAAGGGATTTGGTGTAGGGTCGCCTTTTAATATTGATGCAGGCCTTAGATTCGGTATAATGGTTGAAAGAAAGACTGGTAAGCGTTTTGTAAATGAGCTTGCAGACAGAAAAACCAGAGCTGATGCAATGCTGCTGAATGTTGATTCAAAAGGAAAACCTGATTATCCGATCATTTTTACTGACAGTGTGGGAGCAAGTTCTGCAACTACTCTTGACAGAGCTCTCGAATCAAAAGGTGTTAAAAAGTTTAATTCACTTAAGGAACTCGCAAAATTTCATAAAATTCCATATATCTGGATTTACACTTATATCTCCATCACAGTTGGTATCTCCGATTATTCTCTCTTGTTCTGTATAAGAACCAGGGTCTATTCGAGTTCGCCAGATTCCCCAAACATCAGGGTTAATGCTGTATGTGCCACTGCAATCAAA
>CAZEJW010000201.1:2829-5901 GCA_964512685.1 uncultured Leptospirales bacterium
GTCTGCCATAAATGCTAGTTGATAATTACAATGCTGCAGTTAAAAATAAAGTAGATAAGGAACCCGAGTTCGGGAAACCTATCCCCAAGGCTCAAAAACCAATCGAGAAAGCACCTTTTTATGCTCTTCGCGGATGGCCTAAAGTTCATCATACAATGGGTGGTGCTCAGATAAACAATAAAGCTCAGGTTCTTGATATGGGAACAAAAGAACCTATTAAAGGACTCTATGCAGCCGGTGAAGTTGTAGGCGGACCTCACGGTGCAAGTAGACTGGGAAGTTGTGCTATTGCTGATTGTCTGGTCTTCGGCCGGATAGCAGGTAAAAATGCCGGTAAGGACAAATCCTGGAGTTAATTCTTCAATGGCCACATCCCGTTAAACAAGATGTGGCCATTTTCGTTTTATAATTGAATGCGGAGTTCTTATTTAAATGAAAAAGAAAAATTTTCACATATATACCTTTGCGCTTTTCGTGTGCGTTGTATTTATTCTTTCTTATGCCGCTTTGGTAACAGGTAATTCAGTCAAGGTTATGAAAAAATATCACGAAGAAAACGGTGTGACCTGTGAACTCTGTCATAAGGTAAGTGATCCAAAGAGCGGTGCTGATGCAAAAAGCTGTACATGGTGTCACGGCTCGCCTGAAATGATGATTGAATTCACCAAACATCTTGAACCGAATCCTCATAATTCTCCTCATTGGGGAGCCGATCTGGAATGTACCAAGTGTCACAGGGAACACTCAAAGTCTGTCAATCACTGTAACCAGTGTCATTCTTATAAATTTAAACTTCCTCAATAGAGGAACAGTTCTATATTATTTTTTTACAGGTGCTGCGAATGAAGAAACTGCTTTGTCTGGTAATATTTATATCAATCTGTCTTGTTTCCCTTAACAGGGATTCCTTTGGAATGGATAATGACAAGTGCATGAAATGTCACGGTGATGACACAATTGAAGCAAAGACTGAAAGAGGCGAGAGGATTAACCTGTTTATTTCAGAAGATCACTACAGTGACAGTGTTCATGAAAAACTTAAATGTATTGAATGTCATATCCCTGACGGTGCAGATGCATTTAAGGATGAAGTCCATAAAATAAAAGAGAATAAGGGCTGCATCAGCTGTCATGGAAAGTTTTTCTTTGATAAGGAAAAAACCTTCATGCAGAGTGTTCATTTTGAAAAGATGAAGGATAAGTTTTCCTGTCAGTCCTGTCATGATTCCCATAATATATCTTCTAATGAAGATATCGACATGGTAAAAACTAAAGATATTATAATAAGAGATAATAAACTCTGCACTGATTGTCATGGAAGTGAAAAGCGTTATTCGTTGTTTTCAGATGAAAAATTTATTCATTATTCCGATTCTCATGATTTTCTGCCCAACAGGGAACTGCACTGGAAAAGTGTGCGCTGTATTGACTGTCATACTCCGGAAAATGAAGCTGCAGATTTTCATAATGTTTTATCAGCAGAAAAGTCACAGCATAACTGTGTTTCATGTCATTCCGCAGAAACAATACTTACAAAAAAACTTTATAAAGAAAGAGTCGTCAGCAATAATTTTAAATTTCTGAAAAAAGGCTTTTTTAAAGAGGATGGATTAATTGCGGGTCTTGAAAAGCACGGGATTGATATTGATGAAGAAATGAATGCTTTTGTTCCTGCTCAGTCAAGGAGCAACGGCTTTATTAATAAGTATCTTTTTAAGGATGTTTACGTTATCGGTGCTACCAGAAATAGCCTCATGGATTTTATTATTTTTATTATTATAATGGTTACAGCGGGCGCTTTGATTATTCACGGACTGCTGAGATTGATACTGTCCCGCCGGGTAGTTGAAGAAGAGTCTGATGTTCACATAAGTAAAGAGTATCTATATACTCTGAATACAAGAGTATGGCACTGGATAAATGCAGTACTCTTTCTGCTGCTTGCTTTTTCAGGTTTTTTAATGCACTTCGGAGGGCTCGGTATACCGGCTTCCGGATTTGAAGTATCGGTAAAAATTCACAATATTGCCGGTCCCATAATGGCGGTCATGTATCTCGTTTACGTTATAGTCAATATTGCAGACGGTAATTACAAAAATTATATCCCAAGGCCTAAAGGTTTTGTTCAGCGATGGATTAAACAGATCAGATTCTACGTTTACGGTATCTTCAGAGGTGAACCTCATCCATTTGTTCCTGTAAACGGAGAAAAATTCAACCCCCTGCAGAAATTCGCATACACAATTGTCATATTCGTTCTCTTTATTGTGCTGATTGCTACAGGTATAATGCTGATGTATCCGGGCCAGGTTCCTGAGAGGCTTATGGGGTATCCCGGAATTTATCCTGTTGCGGTTCTGCATTACATTACGGCTGTTGCTATGGTGCTGTTTCTCATCGTTCATCTTTATCTTATCACAACCGGGGACAGCCTCCTTGCACTGATAAGAGGGATGATAAGCGGATACCATGAACATAAGAAGAAATTGTAGGTTGAAAGAATGATTCATTCAGGTATAAATGATTTGGAAATAGCGATAATAGGCGGGCTGGGTGCACAGGAACTCGTAGTCATATTTCTTATTGTGCTCGTTCTGTTTGGTGCGGGGAAAATTCCAAAAATAGCAAAGGATCTTGGCAGCGGTATAAGGGAATTTAAAAATTCCTTAAATGATAATGATGACAAAAATGATAAGTAGATAGACTGGAAGTGCTCCTTCAATTGTTGGCTCAGGCGTAATCGAATGATTGCGTCTGAGTTGATGTTTCCAGGTTATGCTTAACTGTTCGTGCAGGTTATTATCTAAAACTTGAAGCAAAGGGCCAGCGCCTTTTGAGTCAATAGATGGTTTCTGGAGTATTTTAAAAAATCTGCAGAGGGCAAGACATCACCCCGGATCATACAGCTTGACGGAAAGCCGGGAGTAAAAGAGGCCAGGGAAGAGCTGATGTCAAAACTGAAGTAAGAGACATTATAATACATACAAAAAAAGGAGACCCTCGGGTCTCCTTTTTTTGTATTCCAGAATAATTTTATTACTTCTTACCTCATCTTGCTTTCAAAAAGTTCAC
>CAZEJW010000202.1:0-5844 GCA_964512685.1 uncultured Leptospirales bacterium
GCTCCTCATTCCAGACCATCTTTCCACCGGAAGATTTATATGGTTTGCCATTTTTGTCCGGGAAGTCAAACTGCACAAACCAGTAATCATAAATGAGCTTTGCCATAGCCTCAAGCTCTGCATTGATTTTATTGTTGAGTTCGATTTTTGCATCAAGGTCGGATAAAAATTTAGCAATTTTTTTTTGCTTATTCAACGGAGGCAAATTGACTTTTAATCCATATATGCGCTCCGGTGATGTATGTTTTACTTTTGATCCCGTTGATGTAAGAGCAAGTTGTATTCGAATTTTTCTGGTTTTAAATAAATGATAGATATAATTTTTATCTACTTTACTCATATCCTTTATTGTGATCAACCCCAATCGTTGGTTATGTAAATATAAATTATCTTCTGGAACTATTGCACAACTACCCAATAATCCTTCCGCCTGTTCAGTCATTGCAACAATCAAATCACCTTTTTTAAGAATATATTCTTCAGGAATAGGCCCTTTATAAAATTTTTCCTTACCCTTTTCTCTTTTAAAGCCGCCTTCTTCCCAAAAGTTACCAGGTGTTAAAACAATATAATCACCCTCTGTTGCAAAGTATTCACTTTTAAATGGAAACCCATGTTTAACAAAAATCTTATCACTTAATTCAGACTCAGGCCATCTATTCATACTGCAACCCCTTCAGATTCTTCTGAATCTCTTTTTCAAGCTTCTTTGATTCAGCGAAAAGGCCGGTTAGATTATCCTGGAATCCTTTGAGTTTTGCTTCAAACTCCTCATGCGTAATATCCACATACTCGATCTTCACTTCAAAGTACTGTCCTGCACTCAGGGAATAGTTCTTTGCCTTTATATCCTCATAACTTACCACAACTGAAAAGTCATCTTCTGCGGTTTTGCTGTTAAAGGTGTTAATTATTCTTTCCTCTTCATCATGGGTTAAAACGGTCTTCTGGTTTTTACCTTCTTTTACAACTGTTCCGAGATTGGATGCGTCAATCAGAACAACATCATCGTTATTTGTTCTGTCCAGAAAAAGAACAGACACGTTGGTTCCTGTATTGGCAAAGATATTCGAAGGCATGCTTACCACACCCTTCAGCATTTTTTCATCCACCAGTTTCTCGCGTATCTTTCTGTCAATCCCGTTCTGTGCTGTAATAAAACCGGTAGGAACAACAACGGCTGCCCTGCCTTTTTTCTCATCCATTGAATAAATAATGTGCTGAAGAAACATGAGATAAATAGCCATAGACTCTTTCTTCTTTGCAGGAACATTCGGAATACCCGCAAAAAAACGTTCACGGTTTTCTTTTGTATCAAGGTCTTCTCTAAAGTCTGAGAAGTCCAGTTTAAAGGGAGGGTTAGAAACAATGTAGTCGAAGCGCTGCGGTCTTCCTTTTTCATCTTTATGATAGGGATCAAGAATGGTGTTACCCTTAACGATATTTGGAATTGAATGAACCAGGTCATTCAGTATTAGATTCAGCCTTAAAAGTGTTGATGATTTCTGTGAAATGTCCTGAGAATAGATAGTGCATTTATTCTCACCGATCCGGTGAGCAAGGTTCATCAGAAGTGAACCCGAACCTGCAGAAGGGTCATAACAGGTCACGTTTTTCACATTGCCATTCACCAGACAACGGGCCATGATTTTTGCAACAGCATGCGGTGTAAAATACTCAGCGTATTTGCCCCCGCTGTTGGTATTATAATCTTTAATAAGGTACTCAAAGATGGTTGCATAGAAGTCAAACTTTTCATTAAAGATGTGCTCAAAGCTGAACCCTATAAGTTTATTCACTATGGCTCTGCAGAAATCATCACGGTTATCTGTAACATACCTGCTGATGTTTTCAAAGAGAACAATCTTCTCACCGCCATTGGTAATAACAGAAAAAATTTCTGTATTTTCTGTGGCGATATCCAGCAGGGTTTTATCAAAAATTTCAGCAAATTTCGGTTCATTTTGTTTTGCAAAAAGGGATGAGATAAAATGATCCGGGCTGATACGCGCGGTACTTTCACTAAGCTGCATCAGAAGCATCTCATAATCGTCTTTACTGTATCCTTTTAAAACATCTTCCCAGTTCTCTGCTTTTGCGACTTTTTTATCGATCTTTTTTACTTCATAGATAAACTTGTCGTTCAGAAACTTGTATAAAAACACCTGGGTAATAATCTTGAATTCATTTCCGTCATTGCCCAGTCCATAGTTGGCACAGACGCTCTTCAGGTCATCAATTAATGCCTTTGTCTGTTTTTCAAATTTTAATGTTTTGGTCACGCTGCCCTTCCGTTATACTCATTCATATATTCTTTTACAACCATTGCATTGATCCGCCTGACTGCGTCTGCATCCAGGGGAATATGCTGTTTGTTTTTAAACTCGTCTACAACCAGACGCATTACCATTTTTTCTACAAAGCTCTCATTTTCAAGTATCTTTGCATTTTGAAGTATCTGATCATCCACCTGTTTTTTCAGCCCTGAGAGAGCTTCAAAAAGTTTACTCTCACTGTCTGTTAACGGGTCTTTTTCCATCAGACGTTTATGCAGACGGGTGTATTTTTCATCATTTTGATATTTTGCCTTCAGAAGCTGGTTTCTCCTTTCCAGTTCAATGGCTTTTTTATAAATTTCTTCAAGGTTTTCAATATTGGTTTCCATCTCTTCTTTTGTAACCTCTGTCAGATTCTTTTTTTTAAACAGGCGTTCCAGCTCTTCTTTTAAAGATATAAACTCCGGATCTTTCTGATCAAAGTTTCCTCCAAGAGCCTCCCTTGTTTTCTGCAGTATATCCTTAAGCTGATCCGCCAGAACAAGCTCTTCCTCTTTTATTTTAGTAAAGGCAAAAATCACATCTTCAAGAGCTGTGTTAAGGAGATTGGTTGTATCCACACTGTTCTCAAGAGCCTCTTTTGTGTTGATTATTGCCAGCCGGTTATTTGCCTCCCTTGAAAGAACAATTAATTTCTGAAAATCGAGCTTTTCAAGCAGCTCATAGTTACCTGATAAACGGATGAGATTATAAAGGCTTCTGGCATTATTCAGCGCCCTTGTAATCTTCAGCATTTCGCCACGGTCATTGATTTCTGAGATTTGCCGGGTAAAGATCTCGGCATTCTGTGTGTCAAAATGAAACAGGATATCCTTCACCTCCCGGATCTCAGCATCTATTTCTTCAGGCGATTTGAAAAGATTTGAATACTCATCCATTTCATCGCCATACTCATTCTGCAGTTCCTTAAAATAGTCCATGTTGGTTTTATCGAACTCTTTTTGAATATCAGCAAAGTCAACAACGTATCCGTATTCAAAGTTTTTATAGGTTCTGTTTACACGGGTCAAAGCCTGCAGGAGGTTATGGGCCTTAATAACACGGCCCAGGTAAAGTTTCTTCAGCCTGGGTGCATCAAAGCCTGTGAGCAGCATATTATAAACAAACAGAAAATCAATTTTCCCATCCTTAAAATCATCGTTCAGCTTTTTGCGTTCACTCTTTGTTCCTGTATCATGCAGAATAAGAGCAGCTGATTTCACCCTGCATCTTTCTTCCTGATTATCTCCATAACCTGTCTTTTCATCAGCCACTCTCTGGCAGGCAGTGTTTTCAACCTGAATATATTTTTCCTGAAAAATCTCATAGAGTTTTTTTGCCTGCAGAGATGAATCACAGATAACCATTCCGCCAATGGTTGAATCCTCCATTCTGATTCTTGATTTTTCAAAATCCTCAACAATATAATCAAGCATGGGTTCAGCAAACTTTCGATGGGCATAAACAATGGTTTTATCGCTGTTGCCTTTGAGAATCTCAATCTCCTCAAGGGCTTTCTGCATTGTCATTTTATAGCTGGTCTCAATCTCCTCCCTTATCAGGCGCAGGGTGTATCCGTCTTTTATTGAAGCATTGTAATAGTATTTATGAATGTAATCCCCAAAGATAGATTTCGAATTAAACTTTTTCCCGTTACTGTTAATAAGCTGCTCTTCACTCAATATGAGTGGAGTTCCTGTTAAACCGATTTTAATTGCATCAGTGTCTGTCTGTATGAGATTAGCAAGAAAACTCCCCTTTGGATTATAGCTTCTGTGCACTTCATCAAGAAAAAAGACCCTCTGAATATTAAGCTGATAGTCGTTATTTTTAATAACATCAGGATCGTCCTGAAACTTTTGAATATTAACTACCGTTATCTCAGCCCTGCCTGAATTATTGTGAATAGCACTGTCTGATTTTATATCCCCTGCAAAAGCCTCCCTGGTATCAATTTTATGAACAATCAGCCCCCTGCTTTTAAACTCACCAGCGGCCTGAGTCAGAAGATCCAGCCTGTCTACAATAAAGTAAAACTTGGCTACTATGCCCTTTTTATTATAATAATCAGTAAGGTACTTAACGTTATAATAAGCAAGAGCGGTTTTGCCGCTTCCCTGGGTATGCCAGACAATTCCCTTTCGGACTCCCTCATCCAGCTTTCTTTCTATGGCCATAGTCGCAAACATCTGAGGATATCGCATTATGTGCTTTTGCAATCCCCGTGTTTCCTTCACATAGGCAAAGGCATATTCCAGAATAAAAGCCAGTCGCTTCCTCTGAAAAAGTGATGTGCAGATCCTGTTGGTAGGAGTATCCGGATTCTTATTTGTTATAAACTCGGGAGAGTCTTTGATTGCAACCAGGTTATTGTCGAGTAATACAGCCTCTTCAGTACTGCCATCAATATCCGAAAGCAGTTTGTTTAAATCAAACTTTTCCTCTTCTCTGAAATAATTGAATATTGATTTTTTATAAGAAGGAGTCGCGTAAAACGCGCCTTCAACAGGAAGAGGGGAACTGTCGTCATATTCCATATTATTTGAAAATACCATCATCTGTGTGACATTCACAAATTTTCTGAATTTTTTGTTTTTAAAACGTGTGAGTATTCTCTTATGCTCGTCTAAAATACCATCCCTGTTATTAGGCCTCTTTACCTCAATAAAGAACAGGGGTATCCCGTTTATGAGCAAAACTATATCCGGTCTGAACTCGTCATCGTCTTTTTTGTAGGTAAGCTCAGTTACAACATGAAAGGAATTATTGTCAAAATTATCAAAGTCAATCAGTCTTATACCGGATTTATCAAGAAGTTTTTCATAAAAAGCCCTGCCCAGATCTTCATTGTCAAGGCAAAGTGATATTTCATCATAAAAACGTGCAATCTCAGAATCTTTTAATTCAGGGTTTATTTTTTTAATACTGCTTTTAAATATATCTGTGAATATATTTGTAGATTCATCCTTTATGGCCTCTTTCAGGGAAAGGTAGGTATAGCCTAAACGCATCAGGTGTAAAACAGCAGGAATCTTTACTCTTGTGTCTTCATTGAATATCATAAATTATCCCCTTCCCCTCGATTCGGATTCCGCTTTACCGGGAATCTTCATTTGTTCTCCGGAACCGATGAAAACGTTAGCAACCAGTCATACCCGGTTATAAATTGCAGGTAAAATTAAAATAATTCTGAAAAGAGAACTCTATTCTTGCAAGTACAATTCGAAATAACGCTGGGGGTTATCAGGAGTGGTTGAAGAGGGAGGGGTAGTAATTAGTAAAAACTTACAGGGCTTTGCAATCGCAGGATCTAATTACAGGAATTATAATACAGTGCTGGATAGATAAATAAAAACCTAAACACCAGATAATTTAGCCTTTGTTTGAAAAAAGATCAATTTTCGGGATTGTCTGTTCCGGAGGAGTTTTTTCTGTTAGAATCAGGCTGTTGAGATTCCCTGTATTCAGTATATGTTGATGGCATATTAGGATATGAAGAGCCTCTTGCTGCTGATTTATCCACAACTAC
>CAZEJW010000203.1:0-3868 GCA_964512685.1 uncultured Leptospirales bacterium
ATCCGTATATTCCCGGAGAATATAATTATATTGAAAAACAATATCCGTATATTCCTGGAGAATATAATTTCCGTCTCAAAGAATATCCCGATATTCTTCGAGAATATAATTTCCGTCTCAGAGAATATCCGTATATTCCCGGAGAATATAATTTCCGTCTCAAAGAATATCCTGATATTCTCAGGGAATATATTTATATTAAAAAACAATATCCGTATATTCTCTGAGAATATATTTATATTAAAAATGAATATCCGGAGATAAAATAATCCTCATAACTTCTTCTGTTTTATTATTTCCATAAATGCATCGATTCTTGTTTCTATCTGGCTTTTACTGAAGGCTCTTTCATCCACATGGTCAGATTCAATTATGAGAACAGGAATCCCGATTTCATCCATCACCATTTTCCTGAGATCATACTGGCCAAGTGAATAGGGCTTGCAGCTCCTGTTTGAATGCATGACAAGCCCGTCAATGCTGTATTTTTCAATCATCTGTTTGAGTTTGCCGAACATAATGTCAATTGAGATGTTGATGTAGATGCTTGAGTATGCAATGCCCATTGATTTCATGAAATCATTCTCATCCACAAGGGGCAGAACCCCGCTCCAGGCTGATGTATATGTGTCAGCAACAAGGCATGCATTATGTGATGCAAGTTTTTCAGACAGCCAGCGCGTGTTATACCATACAGGCAGATTATCCCACATGAGCCTGTATTCTTCTTTTTCTATTGCTCCCTGGTTTTCACTGACCCTTTGTTTCATTTCTTCAAGAAGCCGGGAGTAATAATCAACTGCAGTCTGTTTTCCCCTGAGAGTAACAATGAGCGCAAGGTGAAAAAACGCGTCAAAAGCAGACATCGGGGATGGACGGTTTGTGCATGTATCAAGAACTTCCTGCCAGAGCTTCTGGCCCTTTATTGAAAGCATGCCTGTTTCATGAAGCTTTTCAGGATCGGATTTTTCCCCTGTAACGGTTTCAAGAAATTCAATGTATTCATTTACCTGGTTTGCCAGGTATGTTTCAGCTTCAGAGCTCATCTTTGAATGTATAAATGGCGTGTCAAATATAAACAGGGGAACATTGTAATATCTTGCCTGTATCTCATACCATTTCATTACAGTGCCGCATATGTTGTTGCAGCAGACCATAAAATCAGGTGCAGGCAGCCCGCCGATTGGCCCGCCGTTTACAGGTGAGCATGCAATGTCTGTAAGCGCGTATGAGCACAGGTCAGGGGAGTATCCCATTGCTTCAGCTTTTGTGCAAAGATCTCCGCCCATCTTTGACGCGCCAATCATTGCACCGTGATTTTCAGGATAAACCGGAATTACATCCATTGCAATCAGGGGTTCAACAGGGCCACCGCTTGTGATCCATGCAACCTTTTTCCCTTTCAGGGATGCTGTTTTTGCCTCAATATAGTACGAGGTCATAATCTCCTTCATGCGCTGTGTTGATTCTATTTTTCTGCTGCCTGTATCTCCTATCACAGTTTTCTCCTTTCAAAGCATGTCAATGAATGCCTGGATTCTGGTTTCAGTTTGTGCTGAAAGATTCTCATTGTCATCGAGTTCAATCAGAAGTGAAGGTATGTTTTGCTCATTGAGTCTTTCTTTTAAATACGGGTAGTCAAATGAATGTGGATCACAGAATTTTGGATAAATAAATACCACACCGTCTGCTGATTCCTTCTGCGTTAGCATGCACATTCTGTCAGCACGGGATGTATTTGACCTGTGTTTTGAAGGGCATTCAGCCCGCATAAGATATCTTTCAGCAATTGCCTTTAATGGATTGCCTGTTTCAGAAATGTTGTCTTCAAAGTTCCTGTTCCCTGTGCACATGTCAGAGTATACTGTTTGTGCATTGTATTTTTCCAGCAGGCTGAAGATTTCATGCTGAGTACACATCCCCCCTGAAAGAATTATTCTTTTTCTTTTGCCTGCCGGTTCAGCATTTTGAGAAGAGATCGTGGCGCACAGGCCTGTTATGCATTCAAGGTATTCTTCCTTTTCCATGATTGACGCGCACAGCATAACAGTGAGGATATCCGGCTCTGATATTATTCCCGGATTCATGGATTTAATTCTGCAGAGTTCTGCCTGTTTTTCACGGATTCTGTTCATAAGGCAGATGCTTTCCTGAAGTGATTCATCTGTTATTTTTACAGAGAATTCTGTCTCAAGCTCAGAACAGAATGTTTTAAAAACTTCAGAAAAGTATATGGCGGATGACTCTGTGTTGAGTTTAACAGGCAGTATGAGATCAAAATGTTTTTGTGATGAATTGAGTCTCCATATATCAGAGAGCCTCTGCATTGTATCGCATGTGTGAACAAAAACTGCTGCACTGAGAAAATCCATTCTGCCTGCAAGAAGGTCTTCCAGTGCATTAACTGCAACTGAGCATGTGTATGCCTGAAGGTGTGAATCAGAGAGTGAGCCGGATTTATCAAAGCCTGTTATTCTGAGAGGGGAGAATCCTGCTGCATGAATTATTTCTTCAGGAGCATATGTACAGAAACAGCCAATGATTTTTTTTCGACTGCTCAGTTCTGAAAGATAATCATAAGGTGAGGCCAGTATCTGCCTGAATCTTTGTAATTCCTGCATATATTCTCCATTTCTGCTGTTTTTATCTCAGATGCCTTCGGAGCTGAAGACAATTATCTTCGATAGTCTCTGATTATTAGGCATAAAATTTAATATGTCAATTAAAATAAATGAGGTGTAAGGTGAGAATCAGAAGCTCAATGGCTTCTTACAATTCGAAAGCCGTGGTTTGAACTGCATGTTTCAGGATAATCAAAGAACCATCCTCCTGCATGCAGGTAGTATGCAATATTGTCCCAGCTTCCTCCTCTGAAGACCCTGTATGGGCCGTGTTTTGTGAAACACATTTCCCATACATTTCCGCTCATGTCAAAGAGGCCGAGTGCATTACAGAATTTTCCTGAAACCGGAAGAGGCCTGTTTGCTGATGCAGAATCAGATCCGGATGTTCCAACAATGTGAAGGGTATTATCCGAGTTGTCTTTATACCATCCGAAATTTCCATAAACCTGTGACTTGTTTTCATCATCCGGGAAACAGTATGATGTTTCATCACCGCTTGCATGTGAACCCGGGTAGTATTCTCCTTTATCCAGGATATCCCTGTCTCCATTGTAATCATATATATATCTTGCTGCAAGCTCCCATTCCATTGTCTCAGGCAGGCGGAAGCCATTTTTATTTTTATTCATCACTGTTGAATCCGCCAGCCACATGGTTCCATTTGAGGATGAATCCCACGAATAAACATTTTCATCACTGTTGCCGTATACCATTTCCGAGAGCCAGTTACAGAATGCAACAGCTCCATACCAGGTAATGAATACACACGGATAATGTTCATGCCCTGCAACAGCTTTGAAATGACCTGATCTGAATCCTATTCCGCATGATGTGTTCTTATCTCTTCCATCGAGATTGAGAAGCTGCTGCCCGCAGAGTTTTACAGTGTATTTATTGACAGTGTTAAGCTGATCATTGCTGGCAGAATTCAGTGCACGGTTTTTAAATTTATTATGATCAAGAGCCCATTGAAAGACCTCGGCAGCAAATTCATTTGTGGTTTCTGTATCTGCAATTTCAAAAGAACTGAGGGTTTCTTCATTCTTACCGTATATCTTTTCATCCTTTATGCCTTTTGGGAAGGTGATATCTCCAGGAACATCCGAAAGATATATTTTTGTATCACAGGCTTTTATTTCAGTTTTGGTTTTTGCCTTTAATGCTCCCCTCTGAATATAAAATCCATTTGCACCTGCAGCAACCAGCCATATATAGTAATCAGTTCCGCTTCTGAGATTTATTAT
>CAZEJW010000203.1:3905-5822 GCA_964512685.1 uncultured Leptospirales bacterium
GGTCTGTGAGGATTTATAGCTGTTTTCTGAATTGTATTTTAGTGTGTAGGCATCAGCTCTGGGGACAGGTTTCCATTTAACGGTAAGTTTGTGTCTTCCCGGGATTATCTGTGTTTTTAAAGGAAGGTCAACAGGAATGGTTTTATTGCATCCATTATTATAACATGCAGATAATGACACAGCAAGAATCAGATGAATAATAATCGCAATGATATTATGTTTTTTTGACATTCTGATATCTCCGCAATTCTTAATTTGATAATGGAAGATATTGTTTTCACAGAACAGTTATGTGCTAACTGTATATATTTATAATATCATGGATTTTGAAAGGTGACTGTAACTTTTTTGATTCTGTTACGATAATCTGTATTCTATTGAAAAAGCCTCCCGTAAGGGAGGCTTTTTCAATTAAAATTGCTCTATTCGCAATATCCCATTCTTTTGTACTGCTTCCATTTAGCGTCGACTGATTCCTGAATATCATCAATTGTATTGTCTGTGATTCCCCTGAAGCGGGTTTGAGCCTTTATGTATGGTGCAACAGGCTGGCGTTCCTTCCTGCCCTGTGCAATCCTCAGTGAATCACCGTAGAATGAAAACTTTCCATCAATGATTTCATAGAGATCAAACATACCGCAGTTAACTGCCATCTTCCCTATTTTTATAGTATCCTTTGGATCATATCCCCATCCAGGAGGGCATGGAACGAGAAGATGGATGTATCTTGTACCTGTAAAATTCATGGCTTTGCAGAACCTGTCATATTGTTCCATTGGATAGGAAGGACTTGCAGTAAGAACATATGGTATATCATGAGCCGCCATTATCCGCGGCATATCCTTCTTATGCTGAAGTTTTCCCATAAGAGAGGTTGTTGTTACAGCGCCGAGAGGTGTACTTCCTGAGCGCTGGGTTCCTGTATTCATGTATCCTTCATTGTCATAGCATACATATATAAAATCCTCATTTCTTTCTGCTGCACCTGAAAGAGCCTGTATTCCAATGTCGGTTGTTCCGCCGTCACCGGCCCATCCAACAACAGTAATATCATCCTTGCCAAGAGCTCTCAGGCCTGCCTTGAGCCCGGTGGCGGATGCTGCTGTTGTTTCAAAAGCAGTGTTGAGAGAGGGAATCAGCATTGATGATACCGGATACATTCCCTGTAATACTGTAAGGCAGCTTGCCGGAACTGTGAGAACCGTATTGCTTCCAAAAGCCTTGAGCCCGTGCCTGTATGCGAGAGAGAGCCCGCAGCCGACACAGGCCCTGTTTCCGGGTAACGCGTATTCTGTTTCTGTCAGTGTAAGTGGTGTTGTTTTATTAGTCATAGGATTATCCCTGTTCTTTTCATTATATCTGGCAGTTTATCCATTCCTGAGCTTTATACTGCTCAGGCTCCGGTTTCTCAAGATATTCATAACTTTTCCTGAGAGCCTGAGCTATCTCAAAAGCCTTAACGTCACGTCCGCCAAGTCCCATTATATATGAATGTGTAAAAATGTTTACCCTGAAGTCGAAGAGTGCAGCCTTGAGGTCTGTACAGAGCGCTCCTTCGTATCCGTAACTCACATCTTTTTCCAGTACTGCAACACCGCGGCATCCTGTTTGTTTTATTGCATTAGCAAGTATTTCAGCAGGGAAGGGCCTGTATAACCTGACGTGCAGAACTCCAACCCTGAGTCCTTCTTCTCTCAGGACATCCACAGAATCCATTGCCTCGCTTGCTGCAGAACCCATGGATACCATTACAAGGTCAGCATCATCACATTTATATGTATCATAGATTCCGTATTCACGCCCAAACATCCTGCCAAAATCTTTTCCTGCTTCTTCAACAGCATCGATTGCCTCAAAGTGAGCTTCCTGGAGAAGGTATCTCAGTTCCATGTAACCATGACACAGAACACCGTCTGC
>CAZEJW010000204.1:0-5811 GCA_964512685.1 uncultured Leptospirales bacterium
GGACAATAGAGTTTTTTCTTCTACAATAAAGTTTAGGAATAAACACTGATTTTAAATTGACAATTCTGATGGTCAATTAAAATTTATTATTTACCGGAAAGACAAAATCAAAGGAGCTTAATATGACACATGAAGATGCAGGCCACTACAGTGCAAAGCATTCTCCTGAAAGAAAGACCGACCCTGCACTTGTACAAAGAGTGACAGATTCAGCAGATGAGCAGAAGATCAATTGCGGAAAAGCTCATGCAATTGCAAAAGACCTGGGGGTTTCTCCAGAGGAAGTGGGTTTCACTATAGACATGCAGGAGTTCAAGATATCCCGATGCCAGCTTGGACTCTTTGGATATTCACCTGAAAAAAGAATTGTAAAGCCTGCCGAATCAGTTGATGAAGCTTTAAAAAAAGAAATTGAAAAGAAGGTTAAGGATAAAAGACTTACGTGCACAGAAGCCTGGGAAGTTGCAGAAACCATGGGTATCAGTAAACTTGCTGTTTCATGCGCCTGTGAGGCAATGGGTCTGAAAATCAAGAAATGCCAGCTTGGAGCATTCTGATCACAGATGAATAAGTTCTTTGATCTTACCTATCTGTCTTTCAGTGACCTCCTGTCCAAGTCTGATGTGAAGACTGTCAATATCACCAGTGAAATAATTTCTCCATTTTGACAGCTCTTCAGAAGAATTATGCGGTTCAATGACAACATCAGCATCTTTGACACAGAACTGCGCAAGGTAATGCCTCATAAGATCGATGCTTCTCACTGTGACCTTTGGCAGAGATGAGCTATCCTCCCTTTCAAAGATACCATCGAGTCTGTAATTATCAAGATTCACGGCAATTACAATATCTGCTCCCATATCCTTCACAATATTAACAGGCACAGGATTCGAAACTCCTCCGTCAACCAGAATCCTCCCGTGATAGATGTACGGGGTAAAAATGGATGGAACCGCCATGCTTGCATAAACAGCAGGAGCAAGCTTCCCGTGCGAGAAAACCACCTGCTCCCCGGAAATGATATCAGTTGCAACAACCTTTACAGGAATCCCTGTGGATTCGAAATCCATGTTTCCCAGCCATTCATCCAGAAGATTCTGAACCTTTGAGCCCTTAACTAGCCCGCCTTTTAATGTTAGTTCAAGCAGTGATTGCATCTTTTCGATCTTCCTACCCACAGTGAATTTTTCCAGCTTTTCAATATCCTGATAAAGCGCATAATGAGCCCCCACCCATGCGCCAATACTGGTCCCGGCAATATAATCAATCGGAATATCATTCTCCAGCAGGGATTTAATCACGCCGACATGAGCCAGCCCCTTCACTCCGCCGCTGCCGAAAGCGAGACCAATCGTTCTGTTTCTCTTTTTGTGGAAAACCACATCAGGTATATTAAGGCTTTTCATCAGTCTTCGAGGGTATTCACAAGATCTCTGATTATCTCGTCAAGGTTCCTCTTTCTCCTTTCTTTTTTTTTCTGAAGAGGTAACCGCACCTCTTTTACGGGTGATTCATCTAAAGCTGTTTCTTCATCCCCCATGTTCTTTTTTATTTTCTTTTCTGCTTTACTCTCATGGATTCTGCTCTTCAGGGGCTTTTTACCGGCAGTTCTCTTCACTGCTGTTAGGGCGCTCTCTTTTATCTTTCTTATCTCCCTGTGGTTCATCAGGGAAAGTATGATCGAGAAACATACAAGTATAAAAAAGAAAAACGATAAAATGATGAGTGTTTTTTTCCGTGCACTGATTTCCATATTTTTATTATACAATTTTTATCATCCATTGAATACAAAAAAAATCAATTGACATTTAGCCTTTCAGGACAATTATTCCATGAAATAATCTTTATAACCCAAAGGATAAAAATGGAAACAGCAGGAATAATCAGCGGAATTGCAGGCGAAACCGGCCTCAGAAAAGAACAGATCGAATCCGTTCTTTCACTCACAGAAGAAGGATGCACCATCCCCTTTATTGCAAGATACAGAAAAGAAAAAACAGGCAACCTGGATGAGGTTGCCATTCAGCAGATCATTTCCATCAACGAAAAGATCACTGAACTCGAAAAAAGACGTGAATACATACTCTCATACCTTAAGGATAACGATAAACTGGACGCAGAAACAAAAAAAGCCCTTGTCAGGGCACAGACCCTGAATGAACTCGAAGACATCTACCTGCCATTCAAACCGCGCAAGAAAACACTTGCCGACCGCGCAATTGAGCTCGGCACTGCACCTCTTGCTGAGATGATTAAGTCAAAGAATATGCCGTTAAGTGAAGCCCTCAAACAGGCTGAAGCCTTTGTTAGTGATGAAATACCGGATGCAGCAGCAGCTTTTGAACATGCAATAAACATACTCGTTCAGGAAACAAGTGATTCAGCTGATGCAAGAAAGGAAGTCAGGCAGTCTCTTCAAAAAGGCAAACTCAGCGCAAAGGTAAGAAAGACTAAAAAGGATGATGAAGAAGCACAGAAATACAGGGACTTTTTCGAACACACTGAAGATACACAGAAGGTTCCTCCGCACAGGGTAATGGCCCTTCTCCGGGCAGAAAAAGAAAAGATAATATCCCTGAAACTCGATTCTGATGAAGATGAAACAATTCTGTCAAAAAAAATATGCCGCAGGGTTTTCAATGCTGATGGAGAAGTCCTTGTGAAAGCCGCAGCAGAATCAGTGAAACGGCATCTTCATCCTTCAATATCTAACGAGATACTGAAGGACATGAAAGAAAGAGCCGAACTCGAGTCAGTGAGGATTTTCTCGCGCAATCTTGAAAAGATGCTGCTGTTTTCACCGTTTGGCGAAAAGGCAGTTATTGGAATCGACCCTGGAATAAGAACAGGCTGCAAGGCTGCCCTTCTCGATGAAAGGGGCGATTTTGTAAACTCCACAACCATGTATCTTAACAGGGATGAAAATGAAGCAAACAAAATCATGCCCTGGATCGACAAATACAATATTAAGGCAATAGCTATCGGCAGCGGCACATACGGACGTGAAACATATAAAATATTCAGGGAAATATTAAAAGATTCAACCATAACAATTGCAATGGTTGACGAAGACGGAGCCAGTGTTTACTCGGCAGGCGAAACAGCAAGAGAGGAATTCCCTGAGCTCGACCTTACAGTAAGAGGAGCAATCTCCATTGGAAGGCGTTTTCAGGACCCAATGGCAGAACTCGTCAAGATCGAGCCCGAATCTCTTGGAGTTGGCCAGTACCAGCACGACATCACCCCTTCCCTTTTAAAAGACAATCTCGAACAGGCTGTACAGTGGGCAGTTAACCGCGTTGGTGTAAACCTGAATACAGCCGGTTATCACCTTCTGAGCCAGGTGTCAGGACTTGACAGGAAAAAGGCGCTGGAGATTGCAAAGTACAGGCGCGAAAAGGGAAGAATTGAATCCCGGAAAGAACTTAAAAAAATAAAGGGCATTGGAGACAAGGCATTCGAACAGAGCGCCGGGTTTCTCAGAATCAAGGACGGGAAAGAGGTCCTTGATTCAACAGGGGTTCACCCTGAGGCATACCCGCATGTAAAAGAGATTGCCGGGGTTTACGGACTTTCAACAGAAGAGATTATTCATAATCCATCAGGGCTTAATGAAAATGAAATAAGAAAGAAACTCGACATCCCTGAACTCTCGTCAATTCTTGATGAACTCCTGAAAAAGGGTCTCGACCCGAGGGATGAATACACTGCAGCCTCATTCACTGAGGGAAGAGAATCAATTGATAACCTCAAAGAAGGGATGGTGCTTCAGGGAACGGTTGACAATGTGGCAGCATTCGGAGCCTTCATTGATCTGGGGATAAAAGAAAACGGCCTGGTTCATATATCAGAGGTCGCTGATGAATATATATCTGATATAACCGACGTTCTGTCAGTTGGAGACAGCGTTAGTGTAAAAGTCATAGCCATTGATAAAAACAGAAAAAGAATATCTCTTTCAATCAAACAGGCACACACTGTTCACTGAGGTTTGCCTATGAAAACCGTTAAATTATTATCAAGACTGTTTCTGTTGTGGGTTCTCCTTTTTTCTCTTGCTGCATGGTTTCTCCCTGGTATTTTTTCAAAGGGTGCGTTTCTTATAAACCCGGGCCTTGGGGTAATCATGTTTGGAATGGGAATGACACTCTCAGCAGGAGACTTCAAACCTGTTTTTAAAAAACCGGCGCCTGTTATACTTGGCCTCTGCCTTCAGTTCATTCTCATGCCTTCAATTGCATGGGTAATATCGAACATGTTTTCTTTTTCACCTGAAACATCAGCGGGCTTTGTGCTGCTCGGTTCATGCCCGGGTGGAACTGCGTCAAATGTAATAACATTTCTTGCAGGCGGAAATGTTGCACTCTCGGTTACAATGACAACCTTTTCAACCCTGCTCTCGCCAATTGCAACACCAGCGCTCACAGGGCTCTTTGCATCCAAATGGGTAACTGTTCCATATGTAAGCATGTTTATATCAATATTTCTTATAATCATACTGCCTGTTACTTCAGGGGTTGCTGTTCATTCAATGCTCGGGAAAAGTATTGAATCCATAAAACCTGTTTTCCATTTACTCTCTGTTATTACAATCGCATTTATCATTGCTGTAATAGTTGACCTCAATCATGACAAAATGCAAAGCGGCATTATGATTGTTCTGGCAGGTGTTGCCCTGCACAACATTGCAGGCCTGAGTGCTGGCTATGGCATTGCCAGGCTCATGAAGATAAATAAGAGGGATTCAATTACCATTGGCATAGAGGTTGGCATGCAGAACTCAGGGCTTTCTGTTAAACTCGCACTGGAGTTCTTTTCTGCTTCCGCAGCGCTGCCGGGTGCTATATTTTCAATCTGGCATAATATTACAGGAGCAATCATTGCATTCATAAGACGTTCTGAAAATTCACGTTAAATATAAGGGAACCTCGATAAATTAATATTTAGACGTTCCCTTGTGGGTACAACTCCTGATTTTTAGAGGTACCCATAAGCAGGAACATTCCGGTTATGATAATGCTCCGGTATTGCTGACATGTTTTCTATAGCCTGTACTGTCAGATCTGCAGGTTCACCTTACTCACATTGTTTTTAAAAACCCTTGTTCCTCCTCCCTCGCTTACAATCCTCAGTATTTCATCTGTATTCTCCACAACAATTCCAGAGAGAAGGTCTACCTTGTAGTCACTGAATATTTCCTCGCAAAGGGGAGTTGTTGAACCAACCAGGGCAACTGTTTTGCAGCCCCTGCATGATTCAAGAAGCTTTTCCATTGTCATGTTTATAAGAGATGTTGATGTTATGATTGCCTTGTCGCATGTTGGCAGCAATTCAAAAGCCTCTTCTTCATGATAAAGATGATCTGATCTTTCCATGTTCTTTTCGAATATCATGAGTTTTTTAACACTTCCCTTAAGCTTGTCAACCAGGGGACCAAAATAACCAACCATACCAATGGTTTCATCAGCTGATGGCTGAAGCAGCTTAAGGGTGTCTCCCTTTATTGCCCTGTCTTTGATATTTTCTGTTGTATTGAAAACAGCGTTAGCTGCTGCAATTGCTATTGTTCTCTCAAGCAGGTCATTTGATACTGCCATGCTTATAAGGTCTGCTGCTTTTGATCCGGCAAAGGGATTTTCTCTTACAATGCAGTGGTTCGGCAGGTCTGTTCTAAAGGTAAGTGCAACCCCTGCAGAACCATTTTCGAGCTTCACTCCAGTATAGGTAAGGCCTGCCCTCACGTCAGTTGCTTTCATATCACCTGCAAGTTTTGAGGCTTTTTCTATAATTTTTTCAAGTATCATGGCATTC
>CAZEJW010000205.1:0-5747 GCA_964512685.1 uncultured Leptospirales bacterium
AGCCCGTTTAAAATTATCATCATCCTTGTTATCCTTATCTTAATAATCTTTTTTATTGCATATTATCTTATCAATATGCCTGAAATCTTCAGGGAAAACCTGGAGATGAACAGGGTTCTTGAAGATGAAACAAATGAACCTGAAGAAAAGGAAAAATATGCCAGGCAGAGTATTGATGATGAAATGCAGAAGGAATATCTTGATAAACTCAATAAATACATGGAAGATGAGAAACCACATCTTCAGGAAAACCTGTCAATAAAGGATCTGTCAGAAAGCATTCAAATCCCGTCCCATCATCTTTCAATTGTAATAAACAATCTGCTTGGAATAAACTTCTATACCTTTATCAATAACTACAGGGTAAAGGAAGCAGTAAGAATCCTTGAGAATCCTGAAAACTGTGACGCCAGCATAATATCAATAGCATTCAGCTCCGGTTTTAACTCAAAATCCACATTTAACACTGTTTTTAAGAAAAATACAGGAAAAACACCCTCCCAGTACAGGGATGAGGCTCTTTTGAAGTCCAGGCTTGCAAGTTAGGACGCCTCATTCCTCCATCTCTGGTCCGGGCTTGAAAGCCCGGTCGCATTAAAAGAACATATCCCCTATATTTCATTCATTCGCATGTAATAAGATCACAGGTTTTTTCTGCCTTAATTTTAGCCTGTCATTCCGGCTGTAGTGAAACGGAATGCCGGAATCTCATTCACATTGTCAGTTGAATCTACTGCATGGGATTCCTGCCTTCGCAGGAATGACAGAGAAAAGAACAGGAATGACAGAAAAAGAATGGGAATGACAGAGAAGACCAGGTGATAAATAATAAATGAAACGGGGAAAATATGAAGACCAGGTTTTTATCTATTATATGTATTCTGCTGCTGAGTGCAGCAGCTAATGCAGAAGAGAAAAACAGCAGCAAAAAGATTCTGACATATGAGGATTTCATACAAAGAATAGAAAGCTCTCTGCCGGAGATCAAATCCAACAGCGTAACAGTTCTGAAGGCGGAAAATGAAACCAGAAGGGCAAAGACTGCAGGGGATATTTCTCTTTCTGCCGGATTTGATAAATATTCCGGCAAACAGTATCTTTCAGGCACAGGTGACAAAGGGGATGCAAACGGGTATAATCTGTCTGCAGGAGTTGAAAAAAAGATTATCTCAACAGGAACAAGCCTGAGCACCACTTATAAATATTCAAAGAACAGCTACAGCGGATTCAGCCTGAAGGATGACTATAATACATATGAGCCCTCTTTATCCTTTAAAGTCTCTCAGCCTTTGCTTTATAATTTTCTGGGTAAAGTGGATAAGTACACAGAAAAGAATGCAGACATGCAGCTTGCAATAGAGAGGCTCAGGCTGAAGGAAAATAATAAGAGTGTTCTTAATGCTTACAGGAAACTTTATTTTGAATGGATAGCCTGCAGTGAAATAGTCAGTAATCTTGAAAAGGCTGTGGAAAATTCACGCAAGCTCAGAGACCAGACTCAGAGGAAAGTCAGGGCAGGGCTTGCAGATAATGATGATTACCAGAAGACAGTGACATCTTACCTTGCTTATAAAAGTCAGCACACTGATTATAAAAAGACCCTTAAAACAATCGGGAACAGGCTCAGTGTATATTTTGATGTAACAGATTATTCCCCTTCAAAAGACAATAAGGTGACATTCTTTTTGCTGGCATCTGAATGCGCATATGACCGGGTTGATTTTAAAAAGACAACATCATCGAAAATAATCGATGAGACAATGAAGAACTACCAGTATTCCAGGGGGGTATATGAGAACAGGCTTTTGCCCCGGTTTAATGTGTTTGCAGAATACGCCAGAAAGGACACCTCTGAGAGTTCTTCCCCTGGAATGAATGATACTGATTACAGCATTGGTTTTGAGTTTACATATAAACTCGGAAACAATGAGGCAAAGAGCGCTTTGAAGGATGTTGAGCTGGAAATGAAATCACTCCGCCATGAATTTGATGCAGCACTCAAGGATTATACAAAACAGATTCTTAATTACAGGGAATCCGCTCTTGGATCAAAAGAGCTCATAAACATTGCTGCATCAAAGTACAGGGCACTTGCCTCACAGCTTAAAACAGAGAGAAAGAAATATTCCCAGGCCAGGCTGAATCTCTCGTATCTGATTGAAACCCAGAACAGCATAACGTCAGTTGAGACTGATATAATCAACTACAGGTATCAGCTTATCTGTAATTATATAGATTACCTGGATTTGATAAATTAGGATATAAAATGTCATTCCGGCTGAAGTGAAGCGGAATGCCGGAATCTCATTCACAGTATCTGTTAAATCTACTGCATGAGATTCCTGCCTTCGCAGGAATGACAGAGAAAGAACTGGAAAAGTTTATGAAAAAGTATATAGAATTTTTTGCAAAAGACAGGCTTATTGTGAACCTGATATTTGTTACTGTCTTTATTGTTGGCATTGTGTTCACATTCAATATCAAAAGAGAGACCTTTCCTCCAACGGATATTGACAAGATGATCATCAGTGTTGTTTACCCGGGCGCAAGCCCTGTTGACGTTGAACTCAATGCGGTTGTTCCTGTAGAGGATGAGCTCAAAGAGATAAACGGCATAGATCAGTTTCATTCAGTGTCAATAGAGGGCGGCGCTCTGCTCGTTGTTGACCTTGATCAGGATATTGATGATAAGCAGAAGGTAAAGGATGAGGTATACAGGAAGATTACACTCAGCAATCTTCCTGATATACCTGATGATGTTGAAGACATTGTTGTAAAAGACCTCAATGTGAAACTCAAAGAGGTAATTCAGATAGGGCTTTCAATTAAAGACGGAGCAGGCGCAACAGAAAAGGATCTCTACAGAACAGCAGATGTTCTTGAAAACAGGCTTAAGAGAATCGAGGGCGTTAGTGAAATTGAAATGAACGGCTACCTTGACAGGGAGATTCACGTTAAGGTTAATTCTGATAAAATGAATGACTTCTATATTTCCCTGACTGATGTTGTTAACAGCATAGGCAGCAGAAACATCCGCTCGTCAGGCGGAACAATGCAGTCTGTTTATAATGAAAAGAATATTGTCACAATCGGTCAGTTTGAGAATCCAATGGATGTTGGAGAGGTTATAATAAGGTCTGGTTTTGAACAGAAAAGGGTGAGAATAAAAGACATAGCAAAGATTGAAGACGGGTTTGAGGATCAGGATATAATGATCAATGTTAATGGAGAGAAATCCGTTGTTCTTAATATAAAGAAGAAAGAGAATGCTGATATTATAAAGACCGTTGACAGGGTAAAAAAATTCCTGGAGGAGAATCCATATAAGCAGTTTGATGTTTCAGTTGTTTCAGATGATTCTGAAGCGGTTAAATCCCTTATTGATGTTGTTGTAAACAATGCACTCATAGGATTTGTACTGGTTTTTCTTGTGCTGCTTGTGTTCCTTGATCTCAGGACATCCTTCTGGACAGCAGTGAGCATTCCATTCTGCATGTTTCTTACCATTATATTCATGCAGGTCAATGATTTCAGCCTGAACATAATGACCCTCGGTGGTATTATAACAGTCCTCGGTATGATGGTGGATGACGCCATTGTAATTGCAGAGGTGATCTATGAGAAAAAGAACGGGGGTATTTCACCGCTAAAGGCGGCAGTAGAGGGAACACGCGAGGTATTCGCTCCTGTGCTTGTGAGTATACTGACAACAATATTCGCCTTTCTTCCAATCCTTATGATAAAGGGAACAATGGGAAAATTTATTTTTGTTTTTCCTGTAATTGTTGCGGTTGTTCTTATTTTCAGTCTCTTTGAGGCAGTGACAATTCTGCCGAATCACCTGGCATCAGGAAAGGTTAAAACAAAACCTGACAAAAAAGAGAACTGGTTTCATCCTTTCATAAATGTTTACAGAAAGATTCTTGCCAGGGCCCTGAAGCTTCGTTACGCGGTTCTTGCATTGTTTGTTGTTCTGCTCATTGGCGCTGTGGTTTTCTCAAACGAGACAATAAAGGGATTTGTTCTGTTCTGGGACAACAGCAATGACTATGTTGATGTTGATGTGGACTTCCCCGCTGGAACATCCCTTGAAAAAACAGAGGCTCTTACAAGGAAACTCGAAAAGATCATTATTAAAAATATTCCCGAAAAGGAATTCGTTTCAACATACAGCCAGTCAGGAACTCATTCAGGCCACTCAATGAATCATGACTACTGGTCTACTGTTCAGATTAAATTTGTTCCAATCAATGAAAGAGACAGAACAGCAGCAGAGATAGTAAATGACCTCAGGGGAAAACTGAAGAAAATGAAACTTAAGCAATATTCGAATATTGTAGTAAGAGAGGGAAGGGCAGGCCCCCCAACAGGAGATCCCATTGATGTAAAGATAATCAGCAGGAGCACAGACGAGGCAAAGGCAGTAAAGACTGAAATCATGAATATCCTTTCAAAAATAAATGGTGTTAAGGATATAGACACTGACCTCAAGCCCGGTAAAACAGAGCTCAAGTTTAAATTCAATTATGACAGGATGGCTCAATACGGTATGAATGTAAAAACAGTGGCTTCAACTGTGAGAACAGCATACGAGGGAGCAGAGGCTTCATCCATTCAGACCCTTGATTCAAAACTCGACTTTGTTGTTGAACTCCAGGACCGTTTCAAGGGAAGCGAACGCGCTCTTATGAACCTGCTTATACCGAATGAATCAGGCAGGCTGATCCGCCTTAAGGAAATAGCAGCCCTTTCAACCGGCACAGGAGATTCTGAAGTGAATCATTTCAATGGCGACAGGTCTATAACAGTTACAGCTGATGTTGATACTGATATTACCACTCCAATGATGGTTCAGAAGGTTATAAAGGAAGAGTTTAATAAAATTTCAGACAGGTATGCAGATTCATACCTGCTCTTCGAGGGTGAGGTTAAGGAGAGTTCTGAGGCAATGTCAGGAATAGCTGTGTCATTTCTTCTTGCTCTTTTCCTTATATACTTCATTATTGTTATGCTGTTCAGGTCTTTTACACAGCCCTTTGTTGTTATGGCTGTTATCCCCTTCGGGCTTATAGGTGTTCTAACAGCCTTTCAGCTTCATGGCATACCCCTGAGTTTTATGGCTCTGATTGGTGTAATAGGGCTTGCAGGTGTTGTTGTAAATGACAGTGTAATTATGGTTGAGTTTATAAATAAACTCAAAAAAGACGGGCCTGTTTCGCGTGAGAGCCTTTATGAAAGTATTTCAAAAGGCGCTTCCCAGAGGCTCAGGCCCATTCTCATGACAACAATCACCACTGTTGCAGCACTCATGCCGACAGTATACGGAATTGGCGGAAACGCCCAGACCCTTGTGCCAACAGTAATGGCAATGGCATATGGCCTTATTTTTGCCACACTGCTTACTCTTGTGTTTGTTCCGTGCCTGTATATGATCAATGAGGATATTGCATCTGTTATACAAAGGATTACAGGTAAAATGAAAATGCTTTTGGGTAAGGTTATGGGGATTGTTGCCCGGTAGGCCCCCAAACCCCCAAAGGGGGCTTACCCCCAAACCCCCAAAGGGTGGGGTGTTCAATCTGTTAAAAAAGTCACCCCCCATTTTTATATGGGGCAAAAGGCCTCTCTTCTTTTTTGCAGCAATGTTTTGCCTATAAATTCAGCACTCCATTTTTTTATATCTCTCATGGTTGTGAGTTCCAGCGCTTCCTTTATCTCATTTTCATCCAGGGATGAAGTAAAAGCGG
>CAZEJW010000206.1:0-5715 GCA_964512685.1 uncultured Leptospirales bacterium
GGGTTCATCTGTTGGAATAAAAAAAGTGAAGGACCAAAATTCTCTTAGAGAAGCTGTTAAATATGCTCTCGGTTTTGATTCAAGGGTTCTTGTCGAAAAAGCGGTTGATGCAAGGGAGATTGAATGTGCTGTACTAGGTAATGATGATCCTTTGGCATCTCTTCCGGGAGAGATTGTTCCCAATCATGAATTTTATTCATATGAGGCTAAATATATTGACGCTGATGGCGCAAGCCTCTTCATCCCCGCTCGCATTGATGATGACATTACAGCAGAGATTCAGGAATATGCAGTCAATGCTTATAAAATCCTCAATTGTTCAGGAATGGCCAGGGTTGATTTTTTTCTCGATAGAAACTGTGGCGATATATATTTTAATGAGATTAATACCCTCCCGGGTTTTACCAGCATCAGCATGTATCCCAAACTCTGGCAGGCTACCGGACTGGAATATAAGGAACTTCTGAACAGGCTGATCGAACTTGCTTTTGATAAATTTAACAGAAAAAAAAGAATAAGGACAACGATTTGACATGGAACTCTTTGACACTATTCTGAAAATTTTACTGAAGATCCTTTTTTTTGCAGGATTGCCCTGTCTTGTAATTTATTTCAGGTATAAACAGAAGATAACGACAGGTTTTGCTGTTGGAATGGTTCTTACAAGTTTTCTCCTTGGGCTTATCTCTGTGTCGAGCTTTACTCCTGATCTTCATAAACAGCTTGCAGCAGAGATCAATGCAAAGGAACTGGATAAGGCAGAGCATACACTCAGGCTGATTGTGCAGGCAGGGCCCGAAGAGATTGAGAAAATTGATGATAAAGGTTTTATTCATCCTGATGTTTATAGAAGGCTCAGGTTGAAACTGGTCAATGATTATCTTGGAATTGCTGAAAAGCATGAGAGTGAATGCTCATTACATCAGGATGTTTCATGCAGCGAATTAACTGAGCAAAAATCCAAACTGGCCAAATTGAAACATGCCCTTAAATTGATCGGTTTTGCAGAATCAATTGGTGGAAGTAACCGCAATCTGAAAAAAAACCTTTCAATGAAAGTTGCTGATGGCGAAAAAATCCTGAAGAAGCTTAAAACTAAATGCAGTGTCGAAGGTAATGAATGATTCAGGCTGTATTGTTTGATATGGATGGCGTGATCGTTGATTCGATGCCGCTTCACGTGGAAACATGGAAAAAGGCATTCTGTGATAAGGGTATCAATATAGATGATATTGATATCTATAGAAGAGAGGGGATGTCGGGTGTGGCATCAGTCAGGGAGATCTTCCATGAAAAAGGGAAGAAGAATATCTCTGATGATGAAATTATTGATTTAATGTCAATAAAACACGGATATTTTGAAAATATGAAAATTGATGTTTATCCGGATGTTTTCCGCCTGCTGCAATTCCTCTGTGAAAAGGAAATAAAAATTGCACTTGTTACTGGCTCAACAAGAAGATCAGTTAATCATATTCTGGACGAAAAAATGCGTTCCATGTTTTCAGCAATTGTTACAGCAGATGATACTGAAAAAGGGAAGCCTTATCCTCATCCCTATTTAAGGGCAATCGAACTCCTTGATACAGATCCCGAAAATGCAATTGTTGTTGAGAATGCACCTCTCGGTATAGAGTCTGCAAAGAGAGCGGGGCTTGAATGTTATGCTATTCAGACAACGTTAACAGGCATTCATCTTGAAAAAGCAGACAGGGTCTTCCTTTCTCATATAGAGCTTGAAAATCATTTACATTCTGTTGTCTGTGGGAAATGTGGATTTTGCACTCATTGATGATCTTATTGACTCAGATCTTTTTTAATTGACATAAGTATTGCTTGTAGTTCTATTAGATTGAATTTTTAAGTATATTTTTAAAGGCAGTTATTATATTTGCCTGAAATAAAAATGAGATGGAGAATATGGGCGAGAAAAGAGCTATAATCCCGAATATGTTTACAATGACAAATCTCATAATTGGATTTGTCGCTATTGTTTATGCCAGCAAGGGAACCAAGGAAATGATTGCTCTGGCTGGAATTTTGATTTTTGTATCATCAATTTTTGATTTTCTTGATGGTTCTGTAGCGAGAGCACTTAAGGTTACAAATCCTATTGGAGCGGAGCTTGATTCGCTTGCTGATTCGATTTCCTATGGTATTGCTCCGGGCTTTATCGCATATCAGGCCTTTTTGAGAGATCTTCCTGAGATCGGGCTGGTTGTTGCGATAATATTTCCACTTTGTGCGGTTTACAGACTGGCAAGGTTTAACATTGGAACGGAAGAGGGCGGCTTCAGTGGACTTCCATCACCTCCTGCGGGCATTATTGTATCGATTATCCCTGTTCTTGCTGTAACTGAACTTCCATTTTTTGGTAATGCAAGTGTTGTTTTTCCAGCAAAACTTTATATTCCGCTATATGTTCTGGTGGCATTATTGATGGTCTCAAATGTTGATTACAGAAAATTATTTTCAGATATTCTAAAGATGGGTAAGGCACCTTCTGTTATTACTCTTTTTGTAATGATTGCTCTTCTGTTTTTTCTCAGGGCATGGGCAATTTTCGGTGTAACCGCATTGTATATTGTTATTGGGCTTGTAGTTTATATAGCCAGGTTGTTCAGACATCAGGATGCCCGTAAATAGGGCATCCTGCCGCATTATATTAAAAAAACTTCCTTAATATATTAATCTTGACATTACAGGACACCATTACCTGATATCAGGGAAAGTTTATTTGCAAAGGAGATTTTATGGGTGAATTTTCTCATTATTCGGATGAAGGTATGTCCAGGATGGTGGATGTATCTGACAAAAAGATAACAACTAGAACTGCAAAAGCGGCTGGTTATGTAAAAATGAAGGCCTCAACAATTGATTTGATAGAAAAAGATCTTATGCCAAAGGGAAATATTTTCGAGGTTGCCAGGGTTTCAGGCATTATGGCAGCAAAAAAAACATCGGAAATGATTCCAATGTGCCATCAGCTGAATTTAACTTATGCCAATGTATTGATCAGTATTGACGGGGCCATGGGGGGGGTTAAAATTGAATCTGAGGTACGTCTTGATGGAAAAACAGGTGCAGAAATGGAAGCCCTGACTGCGGTTTCAATTGCAGGATTGACGATTTACGATATGTGTAAGGCAGTGGATAAGGAAATGGTTCTGAGTGAAGTCAGGCTTGTCGAGAAGACTGGCGGGAAGTCAGATTACCGATATAAAGAACTGTAGACCAATTCTATTATAACATTTTGAAATAATTGGAAAAACCCTTGTTTTGACATAATTTTGATTCATATCTTTGTATAATCAGTTATAAATGCTTATGTGAGGACTTGATCATATCTATAACATTATTATCTTTAAATTGTTAGCACTCATCTAATCGAGTGCTAACAACCATTAAAAATGAAATACAGTTTCCTGATCCAGTCGATTGCTTTTTAATCAACTTTTTTAATCGAAAGGGACTTTAATAGAAACTGATAATAAATTAAAATATTTAGGAGGACCATAGTGGCTATCAAACCTTTAGGTGACAAAATTCTTGTGGAAATACCAGGGGAAGAAGAAACTAAAGTTGGCTCACTCTACGTTCCTGATACAGCGAAGGAAAAACCGCAGGAAGGAGTGATTGTTGCAGTAGGGGAAGGAAGGAGATCAGAATCAAATGAACTCATCCCTCTTTCTGTAAAAGTGGGAGATAAGGTTCTTTACAGAAAGTATGGCGGAACCGAAGTCAATCACGAAGGAAAAGATTATCTCTTGTTGTCAGAAAATGATGTTCTGGCGATCATTGACTGATTCCAGCTCTGAATAGGGATTTTCTGAAGTTTTTTCCGGATATTCAGCGTAGTTTCAAAAATTATTTAAAGAAGAGGAAATAATAAACATGGCAAAAGTTCTAAAGTTTAACGATGAAGCCCGAAGATCCATATATGAGGGAGTTGTAAAACTCTCTGATGCCGTTAAGGTAACTCTTGGGCCTCGAGGCAGAAATGTCGTTATTGATAAGAAATTTGGAACCCCAACTGTAACAAAAGACGGTGTTACTGTTGCAAAGGAAATTGAGCTTGAAGACCCATTTGAAAACATGGGAGCTCAGATGGTTAAAGAAGTAGCAACAAAAACAAATGATGTTGCAGGTGACGGAACAACAACAGCTACAATTCTTGCAGCAGCTCTTTATCGGGAAAGTCTTAAAAACGTTACAGCCGGTGCAAATCCAATGAGTCTCAAAAGAGGTATTGATAAGGCTGTTGAAGCAGCTGTTATATACATCAGAGAGATGTCAAGAGAGATAAAGGATAAAAAAGAAATTGCACAGGTTGCTTCTATATCAGCCAACAATGACAATGAAATTGGCGATCTTATCGCTGATGCAATGGACAAGGTTGGAAAAGATGGAGTTATAACTGTCGAAGAAGCAAAGTCTATTGAAACACATCTTGATGTTGTTGAAGGTATGCAGTTTGACAGAGGATACATTTCTCCATACATGGCAACTGATCCTGAGAGTATGCAGGCAATTCTTGAGGATGCATTTATACTTATTCATGATAAAAAGATATCTTCTATGAAAGACCTTCTCCCGGTGCTCGAGAAAGTCGCTCAGTCAGGAAGACCTCTTCTCATAATTGCTGAAGAAGTAGAAGGCGAAGCTCTTGCCACAATAGTTGTTAATACATTAAGAAAAACCCTTTCATGTGTTGCAGTAAAAGCTCCTGGTTTTGGCGACAGAAGAAAAGCAATGCTTGAAGATATCGCTATTTTAACCGGCGGTGAAGTATTTACAGAAGAGCTGGGATTGAAACTTGAGAATGTGACAACACAAATGATGGGTAAAGCCCGCAGAGTAACTGTTTCTAAAGACAAAACAACTATCGTTGTCGGCGATGAAACCAAAAAAGCTGTTGCTGACAGGGTAAAAGTTATTAAACGCCAGATAGAAGAGTCAGACAGCGAATATGATAAAGAAAAACTCCAGGAACGCCTTGCTAAATTATCCGGCGGTGTTGCTGTGATAGAAGTAGGCGCTGCAACAGAAACAGAACTTAAAGATAAAAAACTCAGGATAGAAGATGCTCTTAACGCAACAAGGGCCGCTAATGAAGAAGGTATTGTCCCCGGCGGCGGAGTTACTTTGATTAAGATTTCCAAAATTTTGTCAAAGAAACTTAATGAATTCCAGGGCGATGAAAGAACAGGGGCTGAAATTCTCGTAAGAGCCCTTGATGCTCCCGCAAAACAAATCGCAGACAACGCAGGCGCTTTAGGTGAAGTAGTTGCCGAAAGATTAAGGGAACTTCTCGATAAAGATGAAAATATAGGCTATAATGCGCAAAAAAATGAATACGTAAATATGATAGAGGCCGGTATCATAGACCCTGCAAAAGTAACAAGGTCTGCTATTCAAAACGCCGCATCAATCGCTGCTATGATTCTGACAACAGAAGCAGCAATAGTTGAAATTCCCGAGGAAAAATCGGCTGGTATGCCAGCAGGCGCAGGCATGCCGGAAATGGGATATTAATAATTTAAGATAATAAAAAATCAAAAGAGGCTGTCCCCAAAAAGGGACAGCCTCTTCTTATAATTATCGTGGACGTAACGTTGACTGTCATTGCGAGGTGCCAATGGCACAAACTTAGGGACTCGAACTTTGCAATATTTTCACATCGTCATTGCGAGGCAAAAAGCCAGGTATATAAGC
>CAZEJW010000207.1:0-5645 GCA_964512685.1 uncultured Leptospirales bacterium
AAATTTGTAAAGATTTTTAATAATGTTTTCATTTGTAAACTCCTTTCATATGTAATAATATTATTAGAAAAAACTAACTAATATTGCAAAAAATTACCCTGCCACAGAGACAGGGCTCCGGCGTTTTACTTTTCGCCTTTCATTATAAGAAATATTTTTCTTGCGCTTATATCATTCTTCTTTGCAACAGAGGCAATGCTCTGTTTTTTGCCTTTGAATTTAATTCCCGCCTGTCTGATCCTCTCAACTGCCTGGGCAGGATCTATGTTTTCTCTTACTGAAAGCTCCTCTATTGACATGAGTTCAGCATGAGGAAAAGGAGGCGCAAGCTTCTTTGACACCCATGAATCCTTGATCTTTTCATTTGCCTCCATAAAAGTTGAAACCGGAGGAACAAAGGCAATAGAAAGAACCACCAGCACAACAGATACAATCACTGCTGTCCCAAACTCCGTTGATACAACAGAAGCTTTCTTCTTTTTAATATAATTCTTGAAAGCCTTCCAGTTATACGTAAAGAGATGAAGAATGCCTGTAATAAGAAATATTATGGCAAACATCACATGCAGAGTTTCCCAACCGGTTTTATTTATACTGAAAAGTTTCCAGTTAAGCCAGTATGCGATTCTTCCGTGTGGCATTATCAAAAGAACTGTACCGCTGATAAGAAGAAATAGTGATGCAAAACCAATAAGTAAACTTACAAAAGACCTGAAATTGAATTTGTTCATTTAATATACTCATCTTAAATTATTAGTTATTACTAAATTTATTAGCACCCCTCAAAAATCAAGGATTTTTTAGAAAAAAGTACTGTTTTGTAAAAATTTCACTTTTCCTCCAAAAAAACCTCTGAGACCTGATATTCAAACTCAACAACTCCCCTTCCTGCTTAGATTACCAATATGTAAACTTTCATATTTGATAAAATTTATGGTAGATAATTATATACCTTTTTTGCATCTTTAATCAATAAAACGATACATTTACCTCACTGATTATTTTTTTGTAAAAAAATCAAAAAAATCCTCCCTGCCACTTGACGATCAATAAAAGAGATGTTACTATAATGATAATCATTATCATTATTAAGAAAGCTTATGAAAAAAAGGTCAAAACAAAGAGACGGGATAATCGAAATCCTATCAGAAAAAAACTATCATCCTACTTCAGAGGAGATATATCTTGAACTGAAAAAGAAGCTGCCAGGTGTGGGGATTGCGACTGTTTACAGAAATCTCGAGCAGCTTACAAGAGATGGAAAAATAGTTAAGATAGATATTCCTGATGGAGCAGCAAGGTATGATGGAAACACAGTCCGTCACTATCACATCAGATGTACATCATGCGGTGATGTTAAGGATGTGTGGATGGACCTGGATCTCTTATCCCATCTGGAAACAGAAAAATTTGCCCCGGGTTTTGAAATCAGGGATTACAGCATAAACCTGTGGGGCATATGCAAAAACTGCAGAGAGAAAAACAAGGAGGATATGAATGAGCATTAAAGGAACCAGAACAGAGCAGAATTTATTGAAATCATTTGCCGGTGAATCACAGGCAAGAATGAGGTATGACTATTTTGCAAAACAGGCAAAAAAAGACGGTTATGAAAAAGTAAGGCTGATATTTGAAGAAACAGCAGCCCAGGAAAAGGAACATGCAAAACGTTTTTTCAAGTTTCTTGAAGGCGGCGGAGTAGAGATAACAGCAATGTTCCCTGCAGGTGTAATTGGCTCTACAGTTGAAAATCTCAGAGCATCTGCAATGGGCGAACATGAGGAATACTCGGAACTCTATCCTGAATTTGCAAGGATTGCTGATGAAGAAGGTTTTCCTGAAATAGCCAATGTATGGAGAAATGTATCTGTTGCTGAAAAACATCACGAAGAGAGGTTCAATTCACTTCTTATAGAGATTGAAAAAGGTATAATATTCAGCAAAAAAGAGAAAGTCACATGGAGATGTCTGAATTGCGGATTTATTTACGAAGGAAATACTGCTCCTGAAAGATGCCCTGCGTGCGATCATCCCCAGGCGCATTTTGAAGTGCTTAATACAAACTGGTAGGATACTGCCGTGACAATAAATCAGTTGTCACGGCAGCTTCATCTTTCAATTGACAATTTACAGAAAGCTGTTTTAATATTGTTTTAACATTATAAAACATTTCTTTTCAGGTATATCTCAACATGGATCTCAATAAGTGAGGTCATATAATAATGAACGGATAAATCCGTTTTTGACCCAAATATTCCAGGAGAGCCAGATGACAAAACAACTTGAAATCTACAAATGCGAAATCTGCGGCAACATCACTGAAGTAATGCACGAAGGTAAAGGTGAACTCGTATGCTGCGGCCAGCCAATGAAACTGTTTAAAGAAAACACCACAGATGCAGCCACAGAAAAACACGTGCCTGTAATCGAAAAGACTGACAATGGAATTATTGTAAAAGTCGGTTCTGTTGCCCATCCTATGGAAGAAAAGCACTACATAGAATGGATTGAGGTTATTGACGGGCCATATGTTTACAGAAAATTCCTTAAGCCGGGTGAAAAACCTGAAGCAGAATTTAACATTGAATTCAGGGAAGACCTTGTTGCAAGAGAATACTGCAACATTCACGGTCTCTGGAAAAAAGCGTAAAACAACAGAGTGAAGCCTGGCCGTTTTTATAAAACGGCCAGTGATTAAAATCATTTTACCGGAGATTGCCCAGATGAATGAGAAATACGATCTTGTAATTATAGGTGCAAATGCTGCGGGGATGAGCGCAGCCTCACAGGCGAGAAGGCAGTCTAATGATATGTCAATTGCTGTTTTCGAAAAAGGCGAAGATGTTTCATACGCCTCCTGCGGAATGCCTTATTATATTGCAGGGCTGATTCCGGACCCCGCTGAACTCGTGGCTGTTTCAAAATATGATTTTATCAATAAAAAGAATATTGATATACATACTTCTCATGAAGTAGTGAAGGTATCTTTCTCTGACAAAACCATTACAGTCAAATCATCTAAAGGAGAGAAGACAGTCCGCTACTCCAGGCTCGTTATCTCAACAGGAGCAAGAGCTTTTATTCCTCCGATAGACGGCATCAGTCATGAAAAAATCTTCACCCTGAGAAATCTTCAGGACGGTATAAAAATCCGAAAATTCATTGAAGAGAAAAAACCTGCCAGGGCAGTTATAATCGGCGGAGGATTCATTGGCCTGGAAATGGCAGAAGCATTCAGAACAAGAGCTATCGAGACCTCGTTAATAGAAATGCTTCCTGCTCCGGCAGCTATGATGTCTCCTGTTATTCAAAAGCTCATCATGAAGAAGCTGGCAGAAAACGAAGTAGAGGTTCTTGTATCAGAAAAGGTTATCCGCTTTTCTCATGATAAAGGCAGAGTTTCTGCTCACCTCGAAAGCGGCAATGTTCTGGAAGCTGATATCGTTATTGTTTCTGTAGGAGTAAGGCCAAATACAGAATTTTTAAGGGATACAGGGCTTGCGATTACTGATGCAGGCGTAATAACCGTAAATACAAAATCAGAAACAAATATTGAGGATGTCTTCGCGGCAGGAGACTGTGCTTCAGTAATGAATCAGATTACTGACAGGCAGGATTATATTCCTCTTGGTTCCACTGCAAACAAACAGGGCAGAGTTGCAGGCCTTCAGGCAGCAGGAGTCAGGGATGAAAATTTTCCCGGTGTTGTAGCAAGCCAGTTTGTCAAGGTCTTTGATCTTGAAGTGGGGAAAACCGGCCTGAACAGTGCAGATGCGGAAAAGGCAGGCATTCCACATGAAACAGTTTCTCAGCAGTGGAAATCAATTGCAGGCTACTGTCCAAGGTCAGAAAAAATTACTGTAACAATGACAATCAATCCTGAAACAAGAAGAATTATCGGAGGAGAAGTTGCAGGAACGCTTGGAGCTGCTCTCAGAACCAATGCTATTGCAGTAGCAATATCTGCAGGCATGACAGTTGACGATTTCGCATACCTGGATCTCGGTTATGCCCCACCCTTTTCTCCTGTATGGGATTCGCTGCTTGCAGCTGCACAAACACTCAAGAACGTGAAAACCCGGTAAATATTTTTACTGGTCTTCAAAATACAAGGTGTGTTAAAAACAACAAGAGTAGATGGAGGTAGTTATGAAAAAATATGTTTGTGATGTATGTGGATACATCTACGATCCTGAAGCAGGTGATCCGGATAATGGAGTAAATCCGGGAACAAAATTTGAAGACGTGCCCGAAGACTGGGTATGTCCTACATGCGGAGCAGGAAAAGATGATTTTTCTCCTGAAGAATAAAAACAAGAAGGGGGCTGCCTGAAAGGGGCAGTCCCTGTTTATAATTCAACATCTCAGAGGATTCCCATGAAAAGTATAAATATTAAAAAGGCAATTATTGTATCAGTCATATCAATTATATCTGTTTTCCTCATAACATGCGGAAAAGAACAGCATTTTAAACTCTCACAGTTCATAGACCCTGAAACCTGTGGAGGATGCCATGGTGAAATATACGATCAGTGGAAAAATTCCATGCATAACCTGTCTCACTTTGACCCTGTTTACCACAGTGTTGCAAAATTCATGATCAAAGGACTTACAGACAGGGATGAAATAGCAGAAGCAGAATCATGTGTCAAATGTCACACACCGGTCGGTGTAGTTACCGGATTTCCCACAAAAGTATCAGATGAATTTGGAAAAACACCGGCAATAGCAAAACAGGGAATTCAGTGTGATTACTGCCACTCTGCGACAAAGGCACACAAGATGTATAATAATGGCCTGGTTCTCGATCCCGGACAAGGTGAAGATAATCCAGGCATAAAAAGAGGTCCATTCAAAGATTCTGAATCTGATTATCACAGGTCAGAGTTCTCAGAATTTCATACATCATCAGAAATCTGCGGAACATGCCACAATGTGAAGCATGTGGTTTTTAAAACTGATCTTGAAACAACATTCACAGAATGGAAAAACGGCCCGTATAATAAAGACGACAAATCCCGCGTTACATGTCAGGGATGCCACATGTATCACAGGCCCGGAATAGCAGCAACAGGAGAAACAGAAAGACCAAAAAATCCCGGCAAAGCAGCCTCCGGCGCAATAAAGAGAGACCATATATTCACTCACTATTTTGTTGGCGGAAATTCATTTGTTCCATCCGAATTCAAAGATACAGTGAAGGCAGATATGGCAAAAGAAAGACTCAAGCATGCGGCAAAGCTTGAAATTTCTGACAAAGCATCAAACGGAAATATAATCATTTCTGTAAAAAATACAGGTGCTGGCCATTACCTTCCAACAGGGTTGACAGATGTAAGGCAGATGTGGCTTGAAATAACAGTAAAAGATCAGACCGGGAAAACCGTTATGAAACATGGCGGCCTTGACAGGAAGGGTTATATTTCAAAAGAAACAATAATCTATAACACTGTCTTTGGTGACGGAAAAGGAAATGCTGTTGCAAATATTGCAAAGGCAAGAGAAATCCTCAAAGACAGAAGAATCCCACCTCAGGAATCACTACAGGAAAAAATTAAATTACCGGCAGGCAAATGGAGCAAACTCGAGGTTGAGGTAAAACTTCTCTACAGAATTGCCCCGCAAAAACTCGTTGATAAAATAAA
>CAZEJW010000208.1:0-5615 GCA_964512685.1 uncultured Leptospirales bacterium
GTAGGAGCATATATGATGAAGCCCGTTGCCAGAATAAACTGGGACGCCATGGATGATGCCATACCGGCATTTCTCGCACTCATACTGATTCCTCTTACATATTCGATTACACAGGGGATTGTATGGGGATTCCTCAGCTGGACAGCAATAAAACTCTTTGAAGGAAAGACAGATGAGCTCTCTCCCGCACTGATTATTATAGATATTCTGGCGGTTCTTGCCCTGGTTATATAAGGGCCTGGATTAAGGGAAAAAGCCCGCCGCCAGGCGGGCAGATTCCTATTCATAAATGTTTGTATATCGATCTCCCCGCGATTAAAATCCCGAAAAGACCTCTTTATATATGTACATAATAAATAAATAATGCAATGAAAATCAACTCTTTTTATAAATAAATTTTTATATAATAATTATAAATAAATGGTAACAAATATCATTTTTTCAGCCACAAACATTCACTTGACTTTTTTATTTAATGTAGTAAACATCAGTATATATTAACTACATACGATTCCATATCAGGAGAATAGAATGAAACGATTTTTTCTAATATTACTGGCCTTATCCATCTACACCGGCTGCACAACTATGCCCGCACCGGTGCAGGAACAATATCTGGCAGAGATGACCCAGGAAGAAAGTGCAAAAATACAGCAGATTGAACAGAAAATAATAGCAAAAAACAGGGAAAAACAGCAGGCGGAGCAGGTTGCCCTGAAATCCGCGCCCGGAACGGACACAACAAAAGAAGAGATCAATCTTCTGAATAAGGAGAAAGAAATACTCACAGATCAGCTTGAATTGTACCAAAAATCTAAAGATGCAGTAAATATAGAACAGAAGAAGAAACAGATTGCAGAAACAGATTCAAAATTAATAAAGAAAAAAGCTATTCTGCAGTTTCATACCTCCAGAAGTGACTACATGTCGGCAGACAATAAACTAAAGAGTGCTCAGCTCGCTGTACTCATAGCGGAACTTAACTATGAGAAATCTAAAGTGGCAGAGTCATACAGGGAGAGGAATGAAGCCGATACAGGTAAGAAGGAGAGCGGCATAATGAGTTTCTTCAAAAAAACAGATCCCAATGACAGATTCGAATATAAAAAATACAGAACCTATTTTGAAAAAATGAAGAAAGAACTCGTCGATGCAGAAAAGAACTTCAAGGAGTCTGAAAAAAAATATGAGAACTCAAAAAAAACTCTGGAAGCAATAGAGTAGTGAACAGGTCAAAGATATGAAAATAAAAAATGCAGGCATCCTGACAATAACTCTCTTTCTGCTCATACCGGCAGTAGTAAAGGCTGATGTATTTTATACTCCCGGACAGTATAACGAAATCTATCATGAAAAAATAGCTCTCGAGCTGGAGATAAAATCCCTTAAAAACCAGTATTCCAATGAAAAAAGAAATCTCACGGAACAAATTCGTCAGCTGGAAAACCGTATCAGCGATCTTGACAGGGAAATAGAAAACTTAAAGAAAAAGAACTCAGAGGAAAAAAATCTCTGCACAAAGAGGATCGGTGAACTCGAAAGATCCATAGACATACTGAAAAAAAGCGGCAGTGAGAAAGAGAAGAGCCTTATAGAGGAAAACCGTAATCTATCCAAAAGATACGAAGCTGAACTTCTTAAACTCAGGGATACGCTGAACAGTGAAAGAGAGAATAACCTCAAAGAAATAAGTGAAATCAGAAATGGCTACGAGAAAAAAATTGCATCCCTCATGACTGAAATTGCCAACCTGAACAGCGAACTCAGCGAGGTAAAAAAACTCAATGAAGAGCAGAAAGCCAAACTTTCCAGAATGAACAATCAGGCCAATGAACTGGAAAAGCAGCTTGAAAATGAAATCAGGAAGGGAGAAATAAGACTCAAAAAATTTCATGACAGACTGATTATAAACATAGACGACAAAATCAGTTTTGACTCAGGAAAATCAAAACTAAAGAAAAACGTTCTTCCGTCACTTAGAAAAATAAGAAAGATTCTTTCTCAATATCCGGAATATACAGTTATCATAGAAGGGCATACGGACAATGTACCGATTAAAAGCCGAAAATTCAGGAATAACTGGCAGCTATCAACCGAAAGAGCTCTCTCTGTGCTGGACTACATTCTGAAGGACCGGAAACTTAATCAAAAAAGATTCTCTGCCGCAGGATACAGCAAATACAGGCCGATAGTACCCAACGATACAAAAGCTAACCGGGCGCTGAACAGACGGGTAGATATTGTGGTCAGGCCGATGATCAAAAAAGCAAACTAAGCTCTCCTCATATTAAGAAAAAAACTCCGGGAAAACTTACCCGGAGTTTTTTAATCACTTCTTTTTTTAATACTGTATCCTTTAAATACCGCAACCCCGCAGGTCTCGATGAAACATGCGTATATCAATAAATCATTATCATCTAATTTTAGACAGATAGATATTTATATCCTCAAGCAGTTCTCCTGCTTTCTGCCTTTCCTTTATAGCAATAGTAGCTGTTTTGCCCTCACCTTCAATTGCAATAACACCTACATCATTGAGCCTTGAAAGCACATTATTATAATTTGACATTGAAAGAGATTCTGAACACTTTATTTCATTGAGATGATACATCTTAATGCCGGTCTTCCTTATCTCTGTTACAACATCCTTCTTCGATGCCTTATCCTTATCAAATCCGAAGACTGCACTTACAACTATCCTCTTGGATTCAAGATAATCCTGTATCATGCCTGCGAAAAACTTTAAATGATCAATCCCGCCGGGAGCCAGTACAAGCTCATTGCCGCTGACACTGAGAATTCCCTGATCAGAAAAATGACCTGTAATTTTTTCATATAGAATTTCTGTATCGTCCATTACATCGGGATATATAAACTCTTTAGAGAGTGTTTCACGAAGCTTTTCAAATTCAGCCTTGACCTTAGACTGGGTAGTTTTGCCTGAATTTTCAGTCGATATTACAGCCAGAGACATGATGTTTGCAGGAATAACCATGTGCATAATACTGTTCTTATAAAAGTTAATCCTGGCTCTTTCCTCCTGATTGATAATATAGAGGTCTTCGCCTCCGGATTCATCAGAAGACGATTTATCATCATCAATCTCAATTTTACTGATAATTTTATCATCAGTATATGAATCAAAGACCATGTCTGTTATTTCATTCAGATTCCCCTCGGATTTAAGCGGATCAGAAAGTTTAGCATCAAAGAGTTTAAGTATGCCGAGTATTTTCTCCATTCTCTCAAGTATCATTTCTCTGGAGAAGCCTCTGGTCGTCGTGTAAAGCAGAGCTGCAGTAGTCAGAGCAAAGGGTGTTACCATTACTATGTCATTGATTCTCTTGACTATATGATCTCCCATCTCTATTGTCAGGTCTTCAATATTTTCAATATTCTTATCATTCTTAATTTGTTCTCTAACTTCACTGAGAGTAAAGGGTTCATTCAGTGACAGATAAACAGTACCATACTTCCTCTTAATCAGCTTTCTGCTCTTGATAAAACTTGAAGTTGACTCGGCAGTTTTCTCCTTGCCCTTGAGTTCCTTCTGATAGGAGCCCTCCTCGAGTATTCTGTCATAGTTTACCGTAATCGGCACAAACACCAGATCCTTATTATAGCCCTCATCAATCGATTCGATAAGGTACTTGAGCATTCCCAGCTTAGGAGAAATGACCTTGCCTGTTCTTGACCGGGTTCCCTCGATGAAGAATTCGATAGTATATCCCTCATGAACGAGAGTCTTAACATACTGTTTAAAAACTGCAGCATAGAGATTAAGGCCTTTAAAAGTCCGTCTCATGAAGAAAGCGCCTGACCTTCTGAAAATCTTGCCCATGGGAAAAAAAGTAAGATTTGCGCCTGAGAGAATATGCGGCGGAATAAGCTTGTTGTGATAGAAGATACTGGATATGATAATGTAATCCATGTGACTCTTGTGGCTTGGAACAAGAATCAGAGGACCCTTCTCTGAGGCCTCCCTGATTCTCTTGAATTCTTCAATATCGTAATGTATCCCGTCAAAAATTTTCCTGAAGAGATAGTCATTGGTGGCCTTAAAGAACCGGATATAGATTATTGAAAAATCAGCTGCAATTTCCCTGTAATATCCATATGCCTTTCGTCTCAGCTTCTTCTCCGGCAGATTCTTCTCTGTCATCTCCTCCCCGATAGCATCGAGAACATTTCTATGGTAGAGAACCTTCTCCATCATCTCCTGCTGTGTTTTAAGCTGTGGACCGAGAATACTTCTTTTTTCATAATTATATATATCGAGCAGTTTATTACGTACATTTCTGGACAGGTGTTTAATATCATCTGTTTCGGAATTTTCGATCTCCTCTTTGAGATTAACAGGTTTACCTATTCTGAGGAATGCCGGAGTAGCACTCTTCCTGGTAATAAAAAAACCTGAGAACAATCCCCTGTCACCTGTTGCGCTTGAAGTAAAGAAGGACCTGGTTCTTTCGGGATTTCTATTCCAGAAAATAACCTGGGGAAAAACAAAAATAGGCTCATCCATATCTTTCTGAATCTGGAGCAGATACTCTATTGAGTCAGTCTTTATCTTAACATATCGCCTCATAAACAGCTTTCTCGACAGCATGGAAAAAATAAGACCATCATTATTCTCTAAGGTCTTTCTCATATAATCGATATTACTTACAAAAGACTTTTCATCAGATTTAAAAATCTTACGAAAGAACACAATACTGTCAAAAAAAACAGCCTTCAGCTTCTGATACGTATAGGGAACAAAGCCCAGCGCAAGGGAGGGAACAGAAATCCCCTTCACGGAGAGAAGATCTAAAAGGATGAACATTGATGTGCTCGTCGTCTGCATTGAGGCATAGACGATCTTTCCTTTATCTACGTGTTCGTTTATATTCAAAAGGCTCTCTTCGTCGAGTTCAACACGTCTAAAGAAAATACCTACAAGTTTTCTAAAAAACCTGTGAGTATCTTTTTTGACTATACCCCTCTGAATAAAAGACGAATATATTTCATTATTACCGCTCATTAAAAACCTCGCTTTCTATAATTCATTCTCCGACTTCACTGTTTCAAAAAGGTCTGCAATACCCACCATCTCAAAAAGTTTATTAATTTTTACACTGTCCACAATAAGCAGACAGATAATGTTCAGTTCCCAAAAAAAATTCCGAAGGTTAATCAGCTCACCAAGACCAAAACTATTTATATGCGTTTTATGCCTGAGATCAATGGCAATACGCTTCTCATCCCTCTCCAGCAGAGAAAAAATTTTTTCCCCAAAAACAGCAGCATCTTCATCAAGCAGACTGCCGTCATTACGGCTTATACCCACCACGGGTACACCGTTAACATAACTTAAATCAAAATCCATAATCAATTCCCCGTTGATTCACAATTAAATCAATCTGCCCAGCCTGCAAGTATTTTTTAATTATTCATTTCCGGAATTAATATCCGGAATAAAATCATACTTTAAATATAGGTGTTTTTTTAATAATTTGCTCCAATCTGTTAAAAATCATTGACTAATAACCGGAGTAAATCCACCTTACTCCTTGAGTAATCGGGGTGTAGCGCAGCCAGGTAGCGCGCTTCGTTCGGGACGAAGAAGTCGGGAG
>CAZEJW010000209.1:0-5333 GCA_964512685.1 uncultured Leptospirales bacterium
TGTTGTACCCACAAGGGAACGTCCAAATATTAATTTATCGAGGTTCCCTTATAAAAGAAGCGGCAGGTAACCCGGTCGCTTCAGTTCGATTGCTTTTACAGAAGCCTTAAATACTTTATCAGGCTCTGAATATATTGATATGATATACCTCTTTATCATGCAAGAAAATTATGATATTTTATTTTTTTGTTTTAAAATTATATTTATGAATAAAAAAATTCAATTTGCTCTAAAAAATGCACTGGACACAAAAGCCACTTAACTTTATTATCGTATTTGCATTATTTTATTTACAAAAACTATCTGTTTTAAAAAAAAACTTGCTTTTGGCGTCTCAAATTAGTAAACTTGACGATTTTTCAAAATGGAGGTCGAAAATGACACAAGTACAATCAAAAATAAGACTCGAGGAATCTCTCAGAAAGAAAGAGGTTCAGGCAAAAATAGCAAAAGAGAAAGGCATGAATACCGCCTATTCCAACCGCCTGCAGGAGATTCAGGAAATCAAAAGAAAGCTGAGAATGCTTTCAATGGGCTCATAAAAATCTAAACAACAGACCAGGATTTACCGGCACTTATAATTTCATGAATCAGAAAATCTGCATGATCTTTCATGAAGGGTATTGAACTTTATATAATTAAAAGTATTTGACTCGAAAAACCTCATATCTGTAATGTTTGAGCAGAAAACGAGAGGCAGTCATGAAAAAATATATTGAAAAAGTCAATACCCTCATGGAATCCTTCCCATACATCAAGGACTTCAGCGGGAAAACAATCGTAATTAAATACGGCGGCCATGCAATGGCAGATGATGCCCTGAAAAAATCATTTGCAATGGATATGGTTCTCCTGAAACTCGTGGGTATCAACCCTGTTATCGTTCACGGCGGGGGCCCACAGATCGGACAACTTCTTGCAAAGATAGGGATCAAAAGCGAATTCAAGGCAGGCCTCAGGGTTACAGACCATGAAACAATGGAAATAGTGGAAATGGTTCTCGGGGGCAAGGTAAACAAGGAAATCGTCAACAATATCAACCAGGTTGGCGGAAAGGCAGTGGGACTCTCAGGAAAAGACGGGGGCCTTATGCTTGCAAAAAAAATATACCATACTGATGAGGGAGTTGAAACTGACATTGGCCTGGTTGGAACAGTTGAAAAGGTTAATCCTTCAATTCTCGAAACCCTTGACAGGGATAAATTCATACCCGTAATAGCTCCAATCGGATTTGACAATCAGGGTCTTACATACAATATAAATGCAGATCTGGCTGCCGGAAAAATTGCAGAGGCACTCAAGGCAGAAAAACTCATCCTTCTCACAGACATAGAGGGAGTTTTAATAAAAGGTTCACTTGCATCAACAATCTGCAAGAATGATATTCCGTCTCTGATCAGACAGAACGAAATCAAGGGAGGAATGATACCCAAGGTAAACTGCTGCATCGAAGCTCTCGAGGGCGGAGTCAACAAGAGCCACATAATTGACGGCAGAACAGAACACGCTGTACTGCTCGAAATCTTCACAGATGCGGGTATTGGCACAGAGATCGTTCATTCTCAGGAATAATTACTGCTTTCTGACATGAACAGGAATATTTTTTCCTGTTCATTACCTGTCTTTTATCTAATTTTTTTACATCCAGCAACCCGGCCTTTATTTTTTTGTTTGACATCAATCTCAGAATTTATAGGTTGGTTCACGGAGAGTTGTCCGAGTGGTCGATGGAGGCGGTCTTGAAAACCGTTGGGTTAATAGCCCCGGGGGTTCGAATCCCTCACTCTCCGCATTTTTTTTATTAATGCGCTAAAAAACGAGAACAGGAGAGGTGCCCGAGAGGCCGAAGGGGGTTGCCTGCTAAGCAATTGTGCCGTTTAGGTACCGGGGGTTCGAATCCCCCCCTCTCCGAATCTACTTCGTAACATGAAAGACAATCTGAAATTCATTACATACCTCCCATTCGTTGGCTGGCTGGTTCCACTCTGGAAGCAGTACGAGAATCCTTTCATCATCAATCATGTTAAACAGGCCGTTGCAGCAGCCGGGTTCTTTGCGTCATGCGCAACATTACTTTATCTTGTCACTTTCTTTCTTCCACCGGGGCTAAAGCAGGTCAAATTTGTTATTGTTATTTTGATCTATGTATTGTATGTTTTTTATCTCGGGATTGCCATTGCCGGAACTGCAATGATTGCAAAAGAAAAAGATTTCAGGATACCGCTTCTGAATAAATTTGCTGAAAAAATTGATATATAATATACGCGTCCGTAGCTCAGCTGGATAGAGCGCCGGACTACGAATCCGTAGGTCGGGGGTTCGAATCCCTCCGGACGCGCATTAATAAAAAACCCCTGAATATTCAGGGGTTTTTTATTAGTTTTCTGATTGTTACTAACAATAAAATAATACGAATTTACATTCCAAATCAATCATTATCTGCAAGCAAAGAGTGGAGCTTCTGAGATATGGTGTAAACAGAAAAAGGCTTTTCGAGAAAATCATCAGCACCGGATTCCATTAACTCATCAACCAGCTTCTGAGAATAAAGGCCTGATACCATAAGCACGCTGAGATCCGGATCAGTTCTTTTTAATTCTCTCAATGTTTCAAAACCTGACTTAACAGGCATAATCACATCAAGAATCACACAGCTTATTTCATCTTTACCTGCTTTATATATTTCGATAGCCTCATCACCATTTGCAGCAAGAACCGACCTGTAGCCGCATTCCTTCAGCATTGTACCTGTAAATGTACGCATTACCTCCTCATCATCCACAACAAGAACTGTACCGCTGCCATGAAATATCTTTTTCATGCCCCGGCCTTCGTCTTCAGAGTCATCCCCATAAAAGACAGGAAGATATACTGAGAAAGCCGAACCAATCCCGGGCTCTGAATACACATCTATAAATCCGTTATGTGCCCTTATGCTTGAATAAACAGTAGACAGGCCAAGACCTGTACCCCTGATTGAAGTGGATGTCTTTGTGGTAAAAAAGGGATCAAAGATCTTTGATACAGTCTTTGTATCCATACCCACTCCTGTATCCCTGACAAATATACGCCAGTAATCACCCTGAATGGCTCCGGGGTGAGATTCCACAAAAAACCTGTCACCTGTTACAGGGACCAGGCCAAAATCCAGATGCCCTCCATATTCCTCTTTTGACTTCCGCATGATTGTCATGGCATGAGATGCATTTATGCACAGATTAAGAAGAGCCTGCTGAATCTGAACACAGTTTATCATTGCCAATGCTTCATTATCAAAAGTGCTTACTGTTATAGATATGGATTTATCAAAGGATTTACGGCATATTTTTTCTATCTGTTTTACCAGGCTATTGAGATCCATTGCATGAAACTCAATATCAGTCTCTTTTCTGGAAAGATCAAGCAGCTGGGATACAAGAGCGGCCCCATCCTCGCAGCTGTTCTCAATCAGTTCAAGATCCTTAATCACCGGGGTAAAATCATCAATGCCCCTGCCCATTCTGAGCCGGACCAATGATGCAGTTGCAAGAATAGCGCCAAGAATATTATTGAAGTCATGCGCAACACCGCTGGCAAGCATACCTACACTTTCCATTTTCTGTGCCTGACGAAGATGCTCATCCTTTTTTTCAAGCTCAGTAATATCATCAAGGCGAACAACAATAAACTCCGAATGCTGCTGTCTCATTGCAAAAATAAAAAGGTTGAACCAGCGGTCTTCATAACCTTCAAGTGTAATACGGTAATGAATAACAGGGGCCTGTGATACAAGAATCGCAGCCATATCAGAAAAATATTTCTCAAGCCCCGGCATCATCTCTGCCAGCAACCTGCCCCTTGATGCAGAAATGGGCCCTGTCAGATTTTCAGCCAGCCTGTTGCCTTCAATAATTCTGCCTTCAGTATCTGTTTGAAATATTATTGAAGGCATAAACTCAATGACAGCCTTTATAGAATCAACACTCTCTTTTATGCGGAACATCATTTCATTGAACTCTTCTGCAAGTCGTCCAAGCTCATCCTCCTGGTTTAAAACAACAGGGGTGTCCAGTTTTCCCTCTGCAATTCGGTTGCCGAACTCAGTCAGGAACTTCACAGGCCTTACAACAAAACGGTTAATATATGAATAAAGAATTACACAGAAGATTATAATCAGAACAGTAGTTATAAGGATTATAAATCTGAAGTAAGAAACAGCCTCATGAATCTCTGATTCATCTATCACTGCCATAAGCTTCCAGCCGGTTTCAGCAGAGTTTATTATCCTGGCCATTTTGTCACTGCCCCTGAAACTGTAATAAATAAACTTATCAGTTTCAGGCAGAACATTTTCAAACCTGGGGATGCCTATTTCAGTTATCTTTCTGGAATTAAGATCAGCATACCTTGGATTTGCAAGGATCGTTCCGTCCTCTTCCATCAGTACAAGGTATCCGCTGCGGCCGATTTTGATTCTGTTAATCACCTCTGTTAAACGGCGAAGAGATATATCTATTCCGCATATAAACAGTGGAGATCCATTGCCCGAATCAGCCCTGGCCAGAGCTGTTACATACTCACCCATTGCTGAATAATATGATTTTGATACAATAACCTCACCCGGTTTTTCTAATGCTTTCTGATACCATGGCCTTACCCTGGGATCAAATCCTGCCCAGAGTTTATAACTGCCATTTGTTACCAGCCCGCCATATTTTGTACCAACATAAAGCTCTTTATAATCAGGATGATTATCAGCCATCCTTTTAAGCAGTTCATAGACTTCCTGTTCCACCGGACTTCGCCTTACTTTCGAAAGGTCAGTTTCTCTGGTGGTGTTATAATAACGGTTGAATGTATATGGCCCTGTTTTTCTGAAGGATGGAGAAGAACTGATAACATTGATATCCTTTCTGACATTCTCAACAAAAAGGGTTATAAGACTCCTCACATGCAGAAGTTCTGCTGTCATTCTTTCCCGGTATATACGGTCTGCCCTGTCAGAGAGAAAAACGCCTACAATAATTCCGGTACATATAACAGGAATCAGTACTGCGCCTGTCAGTCCCAAAAAGATTTTTTTGCCAATGGTATTTAATTTCAGCACTGCCTTAACACGGCTGATCAGGCTACCGGCATGTTTATCAGATTTCTTCCATATCATGCATTCAGTTTATTCTATTTCAGGGGAAATTAAAGCATAAAACATCTCCTGCTCCCCTGTAATACAGGTAAATATTCTGCTTTTTCTTTTCCGCTTTGTTCAAACTCAACAATGTGCCTGCCGATATGCCAGTATGTTTGAACAGGAATAGTATTAACAGCCCTGCCTGCCTGAGACCGCCCTTTTTTAA
>CAZEJW010000210.1:0-5223 GCA_964512685.1 uncultured Leptospirales bacterium
ATCTGCAATTGTCAAAACCTGTTTTTTCGGATTAAAAGGTACAGGACAGGCAATGAGATTGCCTGTATCAATGGCAAAAAGTGATTCAGCAAAAACAGTCGTAATTAACAGGCAGTATAAAAATTTTTTTATCATAAGACCATTCTCCTCCTTTTTATATCGTCAGAGTGGATATATATTGTTAGTCTGAATTTTCACAGTTGCTTTTCTCTGATTTTTCCTCTGAGACCCTGGCAGGTCTCCTCTGACACCAGAAATTCCACTGAGACGAATAATTGATTTAGATAATCATAATATGCTTACTATTGAATAATAAACTAAATGTAAAAAATAAAATTTTTATAAATCTCTGAGAAAAGAATAATTCATTAGATTCTTCAGGAAGAATCATGTTTTCAGCAAATACCATGCTACCGTTAACATGGAGAATAATCTATAATGTGTCGGCACTAATTATATTTTCAACAACAATCAGCAATTCAGAGTTAAATGTGCCTCATTAACAATTTCATCAACAACTGAATCAATATCAAACGTCTCAGAGGTAGATTTGGAGGTGTCAGAGGAAATTTCTGAAGAAAGAGAAGAATCAGCTTCTCCAGAATTCAAAGTAAAATAAAAAAGAAATTCGATATTTCCAGCCGGACCCTTTATTGGAGAAAAAGCAAGCCCTTTCAGACAAACACCCTTTTCAGACAGAGAATGAAGAACCCTCTTCAGAATATTCGCATGATCATCAGCTTTTTTAACAACCCCTTTCTTGTGCTCACCAGAACCTGCTTCAAACTGGGGTTTTAAAAGAACAACCCCCTCAACAGGAGCAAAGAGCTCCCTGATCTTGTCAAAAACCTTTACAACAGAAATAAAAGAAAGGTCAGCACATATAAAGTCCACATCGTCTTCAATATCAACGGGTTCAAGATTACGCACATTGGTTCTTTCCATTACAACAACCCTGGGATCTGTCCTCAGGGAATAATCGAGCTGACCATAACCCACATCAATTGAATAGACCTTCCCGGCCCCTCTAAGCAGCATACAGTGAGTAAAACCCCCGGTAGAAGCACCAAGGTCAGCCGCAACCTTATCCTTTAAATCGATATTAAAACACTTCAGTGCATGATTCAGCTTTTCACCACCACGGGAAACAAATTCACCGCCCGGCCTTTCGACAGAAATTTCACTGTCATGTTCAATTTTCTTTGACGGATCACGGACAGTCTCGCCATTGACCTTTACCCAGCCTGCGATTATCTCTTTTTTCGCTTTCTCTCTTGATTTGGACCTGCCGCTCTCAGCAAGCAGTTGATCGAGTCTTTGTTTCATTTATGGGGTTTCCTCATATAATAATTCAGAAGATCAGGCAGGGGGATGAAGAAGCTGTCTGTCAAATTCACCCTGCAGCTACAGCCTTTTTAATTCTCTCAGCAAGGGAAACAGCATTGAGACCATAATCACGAAAAAGTTCATCAACATTGCCGTGGGGAATGAACTCATCAGGAAAACCTGCTGAAAACAAAAATCGGTCTCTATATTCACGCGAAACCTGAGAAAAAATGTGCTCGCCAACACCACCTGAGATTATACCATTCTCGAGAGTGATGAAATTCGTTGTATCATCAATGGTTTTCATGATAGTTTTCATATCAAGAGGTTTGATAGAACGAATATTTACCACACTGACAAGGATTCCTTCTTTTTTCAGAATTGATGAAACTTCAGATGCTGTTTTCACCATGTCTCCAAGTGTGAATATTGCCACATCTTTTCCCCTGGATAATCTCTTTGCCCTGCCAGGGCTGAATTCATTACAGGCCCCGAAATCAAGTTCGTGAGCGTCAATTCTCCCCCGGGGGTATCTTATGGCAACCGGACCATCATTGTACGAACAGGCAAAACCAATCATATCACGCAGTTCTTCACCGCTTGATGGCGCCAGAAAGATAATATTGGGAATATTTCTCACAAGGGCAATATCAAAAAGTCCGTGATGAGTCTCTCCGTCATCACCTACAATTCCGGAACGATCGATCAGGATTTTGACAGGAAGGTTCATGATTGCAACATCATGTATAATCTGATCAACGGCCCGCTGCAGGAAGGTTGAATAAATAGAGATAAATGGCTTTAACCCGGTGGATGCAAGAGCAGCAGCAAAGGTTATGCCATGCTGTTCTGCAATACCCACATCAAACAATCTGTCCGGTGCGGCTTTTTCAAACTCGTTCAGTCCGGTGCCGAGCTTCATGGCAGCTGTGATTGCTATAATGGATTTATCCTTCTTTGCGAAATGGGCAAGAGTTTTGCCCGCAACCTCGGAGTATGTCAGACACCTGTTTGTAATTTTGTTGAGACCGGTTTCAATATCAAAGGGGCCAATCCCATGAAAACGCGAAGGATCCATTTCCGCAGGGATGTATCCTTTTCCCTTTTTGGTAATAACATGAACCAGTTTAGGCCCGCAGTTTATCTCTCTGAGATTTTCCATTAGTTCAATCATCTGTTCGAGATTGTGCCCGTCAACAGGACCAAAATATCTGAGTCCCAGGTCTTCGAAAAGTCTTCCTGTAATGAGCATCCCCTTAAAGCTTCCAAAAAAATGCAGAAGCGCATTGTACAGTCTTTCTCCGACTTTTGGAATATCCCTGATAAGATTCATGGACTTTCTTCTAAGCCTGTTATAGAAAGAACCGGTTATCATCCGTGTGAGATATGTTGAAAGAGCACCAACGTTTTTGGATATTGAATGATCGTTGTCATTCAGTATTATAATAACATCATTCTGCATATGGCCAATTTGATTCAAAGCCTCAAAAGCCATTCCCCCGGTAAGAGAACCATCACCAATAACAGCAATTACTTTATAGTCTTCTCCCTTCAGGTCTCTGCCAACAGACTCGCCCAATGCAAGGGAAAGACTGGTGCTGCTGTGCCCGGCATTGTAAACATCAAATTCGGATTCGTTCTTTTTTGGGAAACCGCTTATTCCCTGATATTTTCTTATCCCGGGAAAAGAATCCCGTCTTCCGGTAAGAATTTTATGAGCATAACACTGATGGCCCACATCCCAGATAATCTTGTCTACCGGGGTGTTAAAAACATAGTGAAGGGCTATGGTTAATTCAACAACTCCCAAAGAGGATGCGAGATGCCCGCCATTTTTAGAAATTACTTCTATTATATACTGTCTGAGTTCCTCAGCCAGTTTATCGAGTTCATCATTACCAAGTGATCTGAGATCACTTACAGAATTGATTCTGTCTAATATCATATAAATTCCAGGTTTTTCTCAAATAATTGCAAACAAACTGTAAAAGAGCATCAATAATGCAGATTATCAGCCGTCTGACAAATTACAGCTGCTGCCATATATTGTCAATTTCTTTGCCCAGGTTTCACAAAACAGGCGTTTTTTTTAAAAAAAAAGCGCCTGAAGCAGGCGCAAAAAAGTCAAGAAAGACATATGGACTGAGGGCTGTCTTATTTATATGATATTATTGTAACAGATTCATCAGAAAGGGCATAAACAATAGTACTCTCTGAAATTGCACTAATTCCCCTGATTTCAACCTCTGAGCCATTTCCGGGAAAAACTATTCCTTTTTGAGAATCAGAACTTATTACTGTATTCAGAGTATATTCTCCTGCTGTAATATTATAAACCCTGATATTTGAGTATTCTCCTGCTGTTTTAACAATAACCGGAACAAATAGCAGGTTGTTGCATACAGCAATATAATTGCACGAACCTGTTCCTCCACAATTCTCACCTGATGCAGAGAGATTCACAACCTCCCTCACTGATGTGCCGTCAGCCTGTATTTCGAATATTTTCTTCGATGTCGATCCGCAGCCTACAAGAATTCTTCCATCCGAAAGAATACAGAGAGATCTCATGTTTGAATTGAGATCATCGTTTACCATGACTCCTCCTTCTGCCCATGCAACAGTTCCGTTTTCTCCTGTTGCAGGGAGCCATCTGCCTTCAATACACTCAAACCTGTATACTCCGCAAATCATTCCATCCCTGCTGCTGGTCTGTGCAAGATAAAGAATACTACCGTCCTGATTGACTGCCACTGCTTTTGTCAAACCAATGTCAATGGGTAATCCTTCACCATCGAGAATGAGGGTTGATACTGTTTTGTCTGCTGATACCATTTCCACGTTTCCACTGCCTGATGATGGCACATAGAGATTCCCTGCAGTATCGATGGATATTCCCACATCATTTGATGCGCTTGAGGTAAAACCTGACACTCTCCCATTATCTCCCCAGGAGGTATCAGGATTTCCTGTTTGATAATAACTGTAGATTGAACTGCCCTGATGAATATATATTTTACTGTCATGACAGAGGATTCCACCGGGTTTATACGATGTTGTAAAATCTAAGACTTTTTCCCACCCGGCTGTGTCTTCATCCCCCTTAACTGCTACTGTATAAATCGTTTCAATGCCGCCAGGTGATTTAACATTCACTTCGATAACATCCCCATCAGAAACAGATAGAGTTGTTGAAACCCCGGAATTTATTTTACTGTTTTCGATGAATATCTCATATCCATCAGAAAAATCAATGGTAAGAGAAATTTCAGATACTCCGGCCGGAAGATTGAGATTATAGTTCTTATGCTCTGTATTGAACTCAGGGCTCAAACTCCCGGGACTTACACTAAACTCAGTAATTGAGAATATTTGCGTTTTTTTTGCTGAGGGATCAGCAGAATCTTCTGAACTGTTTTCACACGAAATGATCAATCCCGAAGCAATAATCATATAAAGACATAAAAGTCTGACTGATGATAGAAAATGCATATGAAGCCTCCTGTTTTAATCTTTCCGGTTTTCCCCGGTAATGATTAATACGAACGGGAGACGCATGATTGAAAAAAATTTGCTGTTTTTTTTTATTTTTTTAAAAAAAATTTAAAATTCAGGATCTTGCCTTTTTTCATTATAAAAACCCTTGATCTGAGAACATAAAAATGTTTAACTGACCTATAATATTCAGTTAATTCCTCTTATTATCAAAAAAATTCCAAAACATTTCTTATTTTTTAGTTACTTTTTGGGAAAACTGAAAAACATCACATTGAATTATAACTTAATCTGAGGGACTGCTCTTATACAATCGCACAGTGCGAAATGTCAGGGTCACGGTTGATAATAATTTGATAGCGTAGAAAAAAGAAGACCTATAAAAAAATAAAGCTCTTTTTA
>CAZEJW010000211.1:0-5218 GCA_964512685.1 uncultured Leptospirales bacterium
TTATTCTCTTTTGCTTAAGGAAATCATTGACAATTTAGACTTTACTAATAAAAATAGGGCATGAGAGGAAATTATGTTAGACAAAATTGATACCAAATTCGAAGACACTGATCTTTCATCCAACATGGAAGACTACATGGAAGCCATTGCAGTTCTTTCAAGAACAAACAAGGTTGTCAGGGTAAAAGACATTGCAAAAAAACTCGAAATAAAAATGCCGAGCGTAACCGCTGCCCTGAATAAGCTTAGAGATCTCGATCTGATCGAATATGAAAAATACGGATTTGTTGAGCTGACAAAAGAAGGTGAGATAATCGCTGCGAGGGTATATCAGCGTCACTCGATTTTATGCCAGTTTTTTACAACGATCCTGGAAATGGATCCTAAAGAAGCAGATAATGTCGCCTGCCGGGTTGAACACGACCTGTCTCCTGACGCATGCATACAGATCAACAAGTTCATAGAATTTTATAAAAATGAAGAAAAACTGAAGAAAGACTGGATTGGCAGATTACGCAAGGTACTGAATAAATAAAAAAAGCCGGAACCTTATGGTTCCGGCCTGTATAAAACAGCATTATGCTGACTGTTGCTTTTTCTTTGCTTCCATTTCTTTAAGAACTTTTTCCTGTATGTCTGCATTTACTGGAACATACTTATAAAATTCCATTGAATAGTTTGCACGTCCGCTGGAAATATTCCTTAGCTGTGTTGCATAACCGAACATCTCCATCAAAGGAACAAATCCGTTAACCTTCTGAGCGCCCTTTCTGTAACGTCTCATTGATTCGACTCGTCCCCGTCTTTTGTTCAGGTCACCAACAACATCACCGATATAGTCGTCAGGAGTGTTTATCTCGATCTTCATCATTGGCTCAAGAAGAATCGGTTTTGCCTTCATGAATGCTTCTTTAAAACAGATAGAAGCACAGGTTCTGAAAGCCATATCTGACGAGTCAACAGCATGGAAACTACCGTCAAGGAGTACAACCCGAATATCCACAAGCGGAAACCCGGTGAGAATACCCTCATCCATGGTCTTTTGCACTCCCTTCTGTACGGAAGGTATATATTCAGCAGGAATAACCCCGCCTTTGATTTTATCAACAAATTCAAATCCCTGACCGTCATTTGGTTCGAGCCTCATTACTGTGTGAGCATATTGTCCCTTACCACCAGTCTGTTTCTGATGTTTGTAGTTATTTTCAACTTCAAGAGTAATGGTTTCTCTGAAAGCAACTGCCGGTTCTCCGACAATAACATCCACACCAAACTCTTCTTTAATCCTGTCGATAAGGATCTCCAGGTGAAGTTCACCCATACCTGAGATAATGGTTTCCTCTGTTTCATCATCATATCTCACATTAAAAGAAGGGTCTTCCATTGAGAGTTTCCTGAGGGCCTCACCGAGTTTATCCTGCTCCTTTCTTGTTGCAGGAGTCACCTTTAGCTCAATAACAGAAGGCGGTATAAAAATTGATTCAAGATAAAGTGGATTCGCTGTATCACAGAGAGTATCTCCTGTCTTGGTATACTTCATTCCAATAAGAGCTACAATGTCTCCGGGACCTGCAACATCTACCTCTTCCCTGTCTTTTGCGTGAATCCTTAAGATTCTTCCGATTCTCTCATTCTTGCCCTTGGTAGAGTTATAAACCTGCATTCCGCTTCTGAGCTCACCTGAATAAATTCTGATGAATGTCTGCTGACCAACATACGGGTCATGAATAAGTTTGAATGCAAGAGCGGCAAACGGATCTTTTGGGGATGGATGCCTTGTATGTGTTTTTTCCTGATCATCAATATCCGTTCCAACAACAGCACCAACATCAATTGGAGAAGGAAGATAGTCTACGATTGAATCAAGGAGTACCTGAACACCCTTGTTCTTGTAAGCTGAACCGCAGAATACAGGAGTGATAAGAAGCTTAAGAGTTGCCTCTCTTGCAGCCTTTTTCAAAAGATCAGCAGGAATATCCTTTTCCTCAAGGAAGAGTTCCATAATCTCTTCGTTATAGTCAGCAAGCTTCTCCACCAGGAAGGTTCTTCCCTGCTCACAGGCCTCTTTTTGATCTTCAGGAACTTCCTCTACGCTTCTTTCCATATCTCTGAATATAATAGCCTTTCTTTCAATAAGATCAATTGTACCCAGGAAATTATCTTCACAGCCTATTGGAAGATGAAATGGTACGGGATTTGCGTCCAGGTATTTGTCCATCTGGGCTACTGCTTCAGCAAAGTCAGCCCCGATTCTGTCCATTTTATTTACAAATGCAATTCTTGGTACCTTGTACCTGTCTGCCTGATTCCACACAGTTTCACTCTGCGGCTCAACTCCTGATACTGCACAGAAAAGAGCAACCATTCCGTCAATTACCCTGAGAGACCTCTCGACCTCAACAGTGAAGTCCACGTGTCCCGGGGTGTCGATAATGTTGACTCTGTGATTATTCCATTCGCATGATATTGCAGCTGAAGCGATTGTAATACCCCTTTCCTGTTCCTGTTTCATGAAGTCCATGGTTGCCTGTCCGTCGTGGACCTCGCCCAGCTTGCGGGTAATACCGGTAAAGTAAAGAAGACGTTCTGTTGTAGTAGTTTTACCGGCATCGATATGTGCCGCTATACCGATATTTCTTACCTTCTGTAAACCCATTTGTTTATACCTCTGTTATGAATATTATTATACTGTCATGTCCTTCTCGTTAAAGCACAACAGTTTCTGCTTCTGATGTTAGAATACAGCGTATCTGAAGAAAAATACGAGATTTTCACAAAGAATACAAAAAAAAACCAGAAATTTGGAGGATTACCGACAAAAAAGCTTGGTTATAATGTATTCAGACGGTTGATGATAGTACTGCTTCTTCTACATAATCGTATTCTCTGCGTTTACTGTGGAGTATAATTACAGCCTACTGCATGAATATGCCTGAAAAAACTGCACACTATTCAGATACAACAGTGTGTCAGATTTATCTCTGAGCGAAAAGTGTCAATAAAAAATCAGCTCTCAGAGAGAATTTTTAATATATCCATTTGAACCCTGGATTTATATGCAAAAGCTGATCCGGGATGATTTTCCTGTATCTTTTTGAATATATCGGCTGCCATAAGATCGAATCCCATTTTCCTGTAGCATATTCCGGTCATGTAATAAGCCTCAACTCCGAACTCTGAATTGCTGAATTCCTCATAAAGGGATGTATATACTCTCACAGCCTTCTGATACTCAAAAGATTTAAAGTATATGCCTGCGATTTGAAGATAGGCCTCATGCCTGTGTGTTCCGTTTATATATATCTCAAGGTATTCCTTGAACTCATTCAGGGCTCTTTCTTCATTTTCAAGAGAAAGAAACTGAACCCCGTTCTGAAACTTGCGGTCATCTGCAATCTTATCTAAATCAAGCACATCTTCAGCAGCAGATAGTCCCTGACAGAAAATAATAATCAGCATTATAATTATTGATATCTTTTTCATATAATAAAACCGCCCCCGTATATGCTGTTTATCGACATAATACGGGAAATGTATTAGCAGTGAACGGTCGTGACCGTATATCAGTAGTGAAAGGTCGCGACCGAATATGGGTAGTGAAAGGTCGCGACCTTTCATTACCCATATTCTTTCCGATAAAAGGATTGACAATGTAACCTTTCAGGTGGTTACATAATCTTATGTATAAGATTATCATTAAGAAAAAAGCACTAAAGTATGCTTCTAAAATGCCTGAAAAAATTCAAATGAAATTACGAGCTCTTATTGATGATCTTGAAGAAACCGGACCTTTACAGAAGGATTGGCCAAACTTCAGTCAATTAAGCAATAATACTTTTCATTGTCATCTCTCTCACAAATGGGTAGCTTGCTGGCAGAATGAAAAGAATTCCATTATAATTGAGGTTTATTATGCAGGTTCACGTGAAAATGCCCCATATTAAAATTGACATGCAAGGACAAATATCACCAAAAATAATCAAAGCGCTGAAAAATGAATATGGAGACAATGTTAAAATAACTGAGGATGATTCTCTTGATATAAAGGACACCTCCTGGTATAAAAAAATATCTGATAAAATGGGCGCAGGAGATTATATAAGGATTTACAGAGAAAATCTGAATTTAACCCAGGAACAGCTTGGTCAGGAACTGGGAGGAATCCCCCGTCAACATATATCAAACATGGAAAAAGGCCAGAGAAAAATAAGCATACAAATGGCTGAAAAACTTGCAGAATTCTTCAAAAAACCGGTAAGCAGATTCCTGTAAAAAAACACCTTTTAGCAACGGGCTGTGCCTGAAGCAAACATTGACTATGGCGGAACCATACATGTGCATATCAATTATGTTCTGAAAAACGTAACACAGGATAGAATGAAAAAAATTACCCGTTAAAGACTTGATTTAACAGAACCCTTTATGTAAATTAAGTCCTTCACAGGAGTAGTAGTAGGATTTAGTAGTGAACGGTCGCGACCGTTCACTACTAAATCCCATTGGACATATGCTCCACCACCACCCTGATCCCTATTGCTATGAGTATTATTCCGCCAATGATCTCTATCTTTTTTTCAAAGAGATGTCCAAGCAAACTGCCGAACATAAACCCTGCCAGCGATACAACAAATGTAATCGATCCGATTATTATTACAGAAGAAACAATATCCACTCCTGCAAAGGCAAAACTCACTCCAACAGCGAGTGCATCAATACTGGTTGCAATGGCAAGAATAAACAGTGTTTTAAGATCAGGTTCTTTGCAGGTTTCACCCACCTCTTTGGATTCAAATATCATTTTGAGACCAACTCCGCAAAGAAGAATCAAAATAATCCAGTGGTCCCATGCCTGAAATGCATCCCGGACAAGAGAACCGCCCTTCCAGCCAATCAGAGGCATGAGAGCCTGAAATCCTCCAAAGAACAGAGCTGCCTTTAATCCATTAAACAACCTCTTTTCTGACACAGAACATCCGGTTGAGATTGAAACTGCAAAAGCATCCATTGAAACGCCAAAGGCAATAATTAAAATAGTTAATAAGTCCATTGAAACTCCTGAGAAAAAGTGTTGATTCTATTATTCCTGTTGTTTAAAAATTCAAAGAAATCAGGGGATGAGGAAATATCCGTGAGAGATGCGGAGGGGTAACGCTTCGACGGGCTCAGCGAGCATTGCTGCGAAACAGTATTCGCTTCGGCAGGCTCAGGCTTCGTTGCT
>CAZEJW010000212.1:0-5205 GCA_964512685.1 uncultured Leptospirales bacterium
CTTTCAGAGGGAGACCTTACTGCCAGAAGCAATGATTTCCTTCCTGATGAATTCGGTGACATGATTAAAAACATGAAAAAGTTTCAGGACAAAATCAGTGAAATAGTAGAAACAGCCCTTAATGCATCAGGTCAGCTTGCCACATCCTCAGAAGAACTTGCTGCAACGAGTTCCAGTCTTGCTGATGGAGCACAGAGCCAGGCCGCGTCTGTTGAAGAGGCAACTGCTTCAATGGAGGAAATCTCTGCATCCAATGAATCAATTGCAAACAATTCCAAAATGCAGTCAGACTACACAAGAACCACATATACTGCAATGGAAGAACTGACGGAACATATAACATCTGTAAATACAGATGCATCAACCGCTCTTGATGTTGCAAATGAAACAAACATGGAAGCCCTGAAAGGGAACAAGCTGATGCAAAGCACCATAAGTGGGATTAATACAATCGAACAAAATTCACAGCACATAGCCGAAAGGGTAAGCCTCATCAGCGATATATCCGACCAGGTTAATTTACTGGCACTTAACGCAGCAATTGAAGCTGCGAGAGCAGGTGATCACGGCAAAGGATTTGCTGTAGTAGCTGATGAAATTGGAAAGCTTGCAGAACAGACAGCAGAATCAGCAAAAGATATAACCATACTTGTATCAAATGGGGTAAAATCCGCACAGCAGGGCAAAAACGATATAGGTGCCACATCTGAAGCCCTTGCTAAAATAATTGAAAGCATTGCCCTGACAAAGGAGCTGGTTCAGAAAATTGCTGATTCATCAGAAGGGCAGGCCAGTTCGAGCGAAAAGGTTCTCAATGCAACAAAGCAGGTACTTACAATGGCAGATGATATTTCACGGTCAACCGGTGAACAGACATCCAGTTATTCGGAGATATCCAGGAGTATGGACCAGATAAACGAGCACACCCAGGCACAGGCATCAGGGGCCGAACAGATTGCATCATCCTCAGAGGAGATAAGCGCGCAGGCGGATAATCTGAAAAACCTGCTGGAATTTTTCAAATTACAATAAAATCCTGTCTTTTTATCCAACACAGCCAGAATCTTTTTTAAAAAAAATACCGGCATTTTTGCCGGTATACTCAATTTATTTTTTTATTCTATCCAGTGTTATGTCTTTAGCTTTCTGAAAAAGGGATTCAGCTTCCCTGTAATTTCCCTGCCTCATCTGTTCCATTCCTCTGCTGAACAGACTGTCTATTTCTTTCTTGCTCATGGTTGCCTCCTGAGTATTTTTTTAAATTATCGACATATATAAAATTTCCATTAATAAATTGAGCATATTTCAACTACTGTCTAATTATTAAAATCTTCTTGCATATAAATTCGAGAAGATTGATATTTTTATCAAATATCGTAATATCATCAAAAATAACTTTAGCAGTATAAGATTATTAAGAAAAAGATTAACATACATGAAATTTACAGATTATAATCAAATACAAAAGATCGCAGAGAATATCTACCTTGTTGCTGCTCCCCGGAAGGGGCAGTTCCCATACTGCCATGGATTCCTCTTTAGAGGTGATGAAAACATCCTTCTTGATGCAGGTACTGATGAAGAGCTGATCCTTAAAATCGACAATGAGATCCGAATAGATAAACTCATTATCTCGCATTCGCATCCTGACCACATACGGAGATGGCAGGTTTTATCTCACCGCAAGCTCATCCTCCCTTATGAGACACCGGACTCTGTGTTCAATATTGAAGCACTTGGAGAACGGTATGTGGGCTCTCCCGAGAAGGGACTGCACTGGGTTGAGGTTATCGGCAAATGGCTGGGCATAGTCCCTTTCAGGCAGCCTGATGAAAGATTCAGCAATGAGGATATCTTCGAGAACGGCACCTGCCGAATAGAAGCAATTCACGCGCCAGGCCATCTGGATGATCACTACTGCTTTTTTGAACACAACACTGCAACTCTCTTTACCATTGATATAGATTTTACTGGATTCGGGCCCTGGTATGGGAACCCTGAAGGAATAAAACAACAGTTCAAAAACAGTGTAAAAAAAATCATGTCTTTCCCGTATAAAAGGGTTTGTTCATCCCACAAACCTCCACACGAAGGGGATGCAACAATTCTGTTTGAGAATTTCCTTGCAGCCTTTGACAGGCAGAGAGATGAAGTGCTTGCCCACATAGGATCAGGCAAAACTCTTTCACAGCTCGTTGAAGAATCGCCCTTCTACAAAAACAGATTTTTTGATCTGAAAGTTCAGGGATATTTTGAAGAGCACATGATTAAAGAAAACCTCGATGAACTTGTAGAAGCAGGGCTTGCATCTGAAGAAAAAGGGGTCTACATTGCAGAATAAATACCAGTAAAACAAGAACCGGCAGAAGAAATCACACAACGTTCTCTGCCGGTAATCAATTCATCAGAAAGGAATCCTGTTGGTTTTTGACCAGAGTCCCATTTCCTCTGCAGACTTGATCAGGTCTTCCCTGAAATTCGGGTGAGCAATACTTATCAGCGCTTCTGCCCTTCCCCACACAGACCGTGCCTTCATATTGACAATTCCGAATTCAGTAACAAGGTAATGAACAACAGACCTTGGCACAGTTATGACCGAACCCGGTTTTAGTGTTGGCCTGATTCTTGATTTCAGTTCTCCTGTCTTTTTATCCTTATATGTGGATGAAAAGGCGAGAAAGCTCTTGCCCCCCTTTGAGTGAAACGCTCCAATAACGAAATCAAGCTGTCCTCCGGTACCTGAAATCTGTCTGAACCCTGAGGTTTCAGAGCAGACCTGGCTCAAAAGATCAACCTCAACAATATTGTTTATTGATACAACCTTATCGTTTTGTGCCACATAATCAGGGTTATTTGTATGATAGACCTTGCAGGAGGCGAGCCGTGGATTATCATTGATAAAATCGTATGTTTCCTCTGTACCAAGGCAGAATGAGAAAGTACTCTTGTTTATATCAAAACTTTTTTTTGCATTTGTCACTTTCCCTGCATTGTAAAGTGTAACCATTGCATCACAAAACATCTCACTCTGTATTCCAAGATCGTGAATATCAGTATGAACTATCATTTCTCCAATCAGGTTCGGCAATGAACCTATGCCAAGCTGAAGACATGAACCGTTTTCAATATGCGGTACAACAAATTCAGCAATTTTTCTTTCATCCTCTGATGCTTCAGGAAGTTTGGGGGTCGCAAAAATCGGACTATTGCTGCCCTCTATAACAAAATCAACCTCACTTATATGAATATATTCGTCATTTCCTCCCAGACACCGCGGCATATTTTCGTTTACTTCAACAATAACGATATCCGCCCACAGGGCAATCCCCCTGTTGTGTGAATTACCGATTCCAAAGTTAAAACAACCGTTTCTGTCCATTGGTGTTACCTGGGCACACCACACTTTTGGTTTAAGATAATGAAGATCACGATGATGATATGCGAGCAGTGTGGCTTCATGATAGTTAAATGGAAGGTGGCATGCAAGCCCCTGGTCTCCCGCCATTCTGTCGAGAAGTGTAAAATACCAGCTGAAATACTGAAATGATTTTTGTTCAGGATCATTCTGAATTACAGCCGGATAGGGTGGAACTGTTCCGGTTCCCCTTATAGCCACATTCTGCAGCTGCCCAACACGTTTACTCAAAGCTTCGTCAAAATCAACAGGCTTTGTTGCAAACATACCATAGTCGATAATATCATTATCGCTCACCAGATCAGCTGCTCCGGCTGGGCTGATCAGTTTTCTCTTATAGTCTGACAAATATCTGCTCATGGAAAATCCCCCGTATAAATAGATTATTGTTTTTACTTAGTTTAATTCCGCTGTTTTAATAAACAGCCGCTACAACAGAATCTTTTATTCTATAATAAAGTTCAGGAATAAACATTGATTCAATAATCAGTTCTCAATCCCGGGAAGACTCCGGGAGCAGGAGATGGTCAGTTATGGCAGAACATAAACAGCCAGGGTATCAGGTTTGGGCAATAAACCTGCATTAACCAGATGTATTATTAATAACTGAGACGATAATGGGTCAGGCTGCATGAGCTAAAATTAGAATATGCTAAAATATACTATTTGTCAAGACGTTAATCTCCATAGAAACAGATTATAATAAGAAAAAATCATTCTGCAGAAAATTTGAATCCATTAAGCAGTTCTATTCAGAAAAAAGCACCATAACAATAATAAAATTTTGACATAAAATAAAACCTCTGCCATCATTCCTGCTCCTTAATAAATGCATCCGGACAAGGATTGTTTCAATTTTACCGGGAGCAGATGTTGACAATCGCGTGACAATAAAGTATATTTATTGCAAACGAGGTGAAAAATGAAATTCATAACAGTCAGAGACTTCAGAACAAATCCCGGAAAAATATGGGAAGAACTGCCAGCAGAACAGGAGATGGTTATAACAAACAACGGGAAACCTGTGGCATTACTTACACCATTATCAGATTCAAACCTTGAAGAAACAATAAAATCAGTAAGAAAAGCAAGAGCGATTGATGCGGTTAATGCAATGCAGCAAAAATCCCTTATAAATAAAAACAATGAAATGACTGATTCTGAAATCGATGACATAATCTCCAGAACAAGAAACAGCATGAAATGAAGATTGTACTCGATACAAATGTTCTTATTTCATCACTCCTGAATCCTAATGGAAATCCGGCAGGGATACTAAACCTCATTCTGAACGACAAACTGATACTTCTTTATGACAACAGGATATTATCAGAATATTCAGAAGTATTAAAAAGAGATAAATTTGGATTCAATGACGGTTTAATTCAGGCATTACTTGATTACTTCAGCCATGAAGGTATTTATATTTCAGCAGAACCAGTAAATACAGAATTTAAAGATGAAGATGATAAAAAATTCTATGAGGTTTTTAAAAGCGGGAATGCGGACTTCCTGATTTCAGGAACCTTAATTCATTTTCCAAAAGAAACAAAAATCCTGCAACCAACAGATTTTTTAAAAGAGTATTATAAGCGAACCTCGATAAAATAACATTTGGATGTTCCCTTGTGGAAACAACATCAGATAAAATCAGGAGTTTTCATTTGTAATAATTATGAAACTCCTTATTTTTAGAAGTACCCATAAACTCCTGAGATAAATTCAATGAGTCTCAAATAATTAACTTGCCACCTGTATATAAATCCTTTAAAGATCCTTTTCATGAAAAT
>CAZEJW010000213.1:0-5131 GCA_964512685.1 uncultured Leptospirales bacterium
CCAGGCCCTTTTACTGCTGAATTTACTGCTGCAATTTCTGCTGCAATTTCATATGATGCAAGGCCGCATACTGCAGATTCAAGGGGATCATGCTTTAATGCCAGGAATGCGCCTGTGACTGATGCAGCCATGCAGCCTGTTCCAACGAGCCTGCCCATGTATTCATGACCATTGCAGAGAATGTATGTATCATTGCCATTAGTGAGAATGTCTTTTGCTCCTGAAACGATTATTACTGATGATGTTTTTTGCGCGAGTTCTGCTGCAATCTCATTCATGTTCTCGCTCACAGAAATTGATTCAACTCCCTTTATCTCTGCCGAGTGTCCGGCAATAATGGATATCTCTGCGGGATTGCCCTTTATGGCAGAAAAGTTTATCTCGTTCATGAGTCTTACTGTGCTTTTTGTACGCATCGAGGTTGCGCCTGTTCCAACAGGGTCGAGTACTACAGGGATGCCGAGTTCATTTGCCTTTTTACCTGCAATGATCATTGATTCTATCTGTTCTTTTGCAAGGGTGCCAATATTCAGCACGAGCGCTCCTGCAGCCTGTACCATTTCAGCAACCTCTTCAGGCGCGTATGACATTACTGGCAACGCTCCGAGGTTGAGGATTATATTTGCACATTCATTTACTGTTACATTATTGGTTATATGATGCACCAGTGGTTTCTTTACCCTGAGTTCGTCTATCATTTTGAGGTTCATGTATTGCTCCTGTATATGAATTTGCAGATAGTTTTTTTACGATGATAATGGAATATCTTTAAGGAGCGGATTCCAGTCAAGAATTAATATCACTTCAGGGATATTAATAACTCATCTGTCGCTGAATCAGCAAGCGGTAGAAAAAACAGGCATACCGGATTCACCACAGAGGACACTGTGTTCTCAGAGAGGGGGACCTTAGTATTGAAGAGATCGTGTTGTTTTTGATTCTTGACATTTTTAACGTGCCGCGTTAAAAATGTCGCATGTATTTACAAAGACAAATAGAAACCACCCTGAAAGAAAGTATAAAAGAATTCCCGGTGATAGCTGTCATGGGACCTCGTCAGGTTGGGAAATCGACTCTTTTGAAACAATTATTTCAAAAAAAGTATAAATACATAACATTTGATGATCTCTCTATTCGTTCTCAGGCTCAAAAAGAACCGGCTCTGTTTCTTAAAAACAATCCGGGTAAACTTATTATTGATGAGATACAGTATGCACCTGAAATTCTTTCTGAGCTTAAGATAAACGTTGATAAGTCCGGATCTCCCGGCCAGTATCTGCTTACGGGTTCTCAGCAATTTCAGCTTATTAGAGGAATGCAGGAAACTCTTGCAGGAAGAGTTTTGCTGCTGAATCTCCCGGCCATGACTGTTATGGAGAAGGCTGGATTTGGAAACAGAAGACACTGGCTTCCTTCATTACTGGATAATACAAAACCTGATGAATCATGTTTTTATAATATGATTGAAGATATGACCCCTGTTGACTCCCTGCTTCAGGGCGGACTTCCCGGAATTTTAACAAAAAGCAGGAAGTTCTATCCGTCTTTTTTTGATAGCTATATAAAAACTTATATCGAAAGAGATATCCCTGCGCAGTATGATGTTAAGGATATGACCCGGATAGCAAATTTCCTTAAGTTGCTTGCTCCACAAACTTCATGTGAAATAAATAAAAGTCAGCTGGGCAGAGAGCTCGGAATAAGTCCTCCGACATCACAGAGATGGCTCGAATGGCTTAAAGCAACCTTTGTCTGGAATGAACATCCCCCGTATCATGGTAACATGATCAAAAGAGTGTCACGCCACCCCAAGGGATTTATGTTCGATACGGGAGTTATCTGTAATCTGTTACATATTTATGATAGCGACAGTCTGAATTCTCATCCTTTTATTGGTAATATATTCGAAACTGCAATGCGTATTGAAATACAGTCTGTAATTCAAAATCTTCTTCTGCCAGCTGAATGTTTTCACTGGCGTACGCCTTATGGGTATGAGGTGGATATTGTCATAGAATATAAAAATAAATTATTTGCCCTGGAATGCAAATGGGGTTCAAATATTCAAAGAGATGATTTCAGAAACCTGTATCAGTTTAAAAAAAATTATGGTGATCTAGTGGCTTTTATGGGAATCATTACACCATATGGAAACTTGATGGAGATAGGTGAGGGGATATGGCAGTTGCCCTGGTTTATTCGTTAACCCTTATTTATACTTATCAGTCCGCATCCTCTGAAGAAAAGTTTATGTTGACATCTTCATTGTGACTGGTTATTAGTGAATCGGGTGAGCGGATATGGATCTTCAGGATATTATTTCGGTCAATCTTGAAAAAGCTATTCAGATATCCACAGACATCTGAACTCATATCATCTTAATAAAAGGCGTCGAGGCTCCAGCAACAATGGAAGAGGTCTCATTTTGTTCTGAAATAAACCGTAAGGCCCTTCAGAAAATTTTTCAGTACCTGGTCCTGGCAGATCCTGTAATTCTTGTGCCCTTCTTTTCTGAAAAAGGCAGAGAGTTCCGGTTTAGAAATTTCGAACTCTGACAGCCTGAACATTTCGAGCATGTCATCTTCTTTGAAGTTGAGGGCAATTCTCAGTTTCTTGAGAATCTGATTGTTTGAAAGCCATCCGTCGGTTTTTACCAGCGGTTTTTGCGCATCCTCCTTTTTGCCTCTCCTGAAAATAATCAGTCCATCGAGAAAAAGTTCGAGTTCCCTGGTGCTGCATTCAACGTAGCCTGTCTGCTCTTCCTTTTTCATAATGTCCAGGATGTGAGCTTCAGAGGTCTCATGACCTGCCAGTTTGAATATTGCTGCCATGTCTGAGTTGCTGATGTTAAGTGCATACCTGATTCTTCTCAGTATATCATTTCTGTTCATGCTGTCTCTCTTTGCTGTTTTATTTATCCTGTTTGCGCGGGCTGCTGTTTTTCATGTTTTCCTGATGGGCTTTAACTGCATCCTTCTGTTTCTGGCGTCGTGATCTGGTATCGGAACCTTTCCTTTTTTTACGAAAGATTTTGTCGCTTCGTTCCTGATAGCTTTTGATTGTCAAGGATTTGGCCTTGCCTGCTCTCATCTCAGGGCTTACTCTTATTTCCCGGTCCCTGTGCATGACTCCCTGAAGCTTCTCAATAGCTTTTGCAGCCTCAGCAGTATCATCCATCTCAACAATTGCGAAGCCTTTCTTTCTGTTCATCTTTATATTTACAACCGTACCGAATTCTGAGAAAAGGTTTCTGACCTCTTCCTCAGTTATCTGAAAACTTAAATTTCCTATAAATACTTTTCTGTTCTTCATCTTTTTCCTTTTATCTTTTTACCCTTCCGGGTTATATCACTTATACTTAATGTTTTCCGAATCAATATATTCAGCTTTTTTACCTGTTCGTTTTTCAATCAGCTTCATGTGCTTATAGTCATCTTCGTGCAGAAGAGTAATGGCAATGCCGTTTTCTCCTGCTCTGCCGGTTCTTCCAATCCGGTGTATATAATCCTTCGGTGATCTCGGGAGTTCGTAGTTTACGACATATGGCAGCTTTTCCATGTCAAGCCCCCTTGACGCAAGATCTGTTGCTACGAGTACCCTGATATTCCTCTGCCTGAAACGCTTTAAGGCACCGGCACGTGCGCCCTGGCTTTTATCTCCATGCAGGGCTTCGGCGCTTATACCATTGCTGTTCAGCTTTCTTGTCACATTGTCTGCTCTTCTCTTTGATGATACAAAAACAAGAACCTGCTGCCAGTCTCCGTTTTTAATCAGATGGCGCAGAAGCAGCCCTTTGCTGTTTTGATCCACTGTATAAACAATCTGCTTAATCTGATCTACCGGTATCTGAGGTTTTTCAACTCCGATTTTTACAGCATCATTCAGAAAAGTCAATCCTTCGGTCAGGGTATCAGACTTCAGGGTTGCTGAAAAGAGCAGATTCTGCCTTTTTTCAGGAAGCTTTCTGAGTATTGTGTTTATCTCATCCTTGAATCCGAGGTCGAGCATTCTGTCGGCTTCATCAAGAACGAGTGTTTCAACATTTGAGAGTTTAACGGCATTTCTGTTTATAATGTCAATCAGTCTTCCGGGAGTTGCAATAAGAATATCTGTACCCCTGATTAAATTTTTCATCTGAGGATTGATTGACACTCCACCATATACGGCAGTGACTTTTATTTTTTCACTAAGGAACCTGCTGAAATTATCTGCGGCCTCTGTTATTTGAACAGCGAGTTCTCTTGTCGGGACAAGTATCAGAATTTTTACCTCCGGACGTTTTTCTCCGGTGTTCTCAGACAAACGCTGCAAAATCGGAAGCAGAAAAGCTGCTGTCTTTCCCGAGCCTGTCTGAGCTGCTGCAGCAAGATTTTTACCTGCAAGAATAAAGGGTATTGCTTCCTTCTGAACAGGGAAGGGTTCAGTAAATCCCAGTTTATCAACTGCCCTGCATAACTCTTCGCATAAACCTAAAGATGCAAAAGAAAGGGGTGGCTCTGTGCATTGGGTATGTTTATCGATGCTGCATTCTTTCATCTCATTTCTCTCAGTGCTTTCTTTAACGGGCAGTGGTCAGGAATGTTTTCGCCCCTTCTGTATGATTCAAGAATCTCTCCTGATCTTTTTGCGAGGAGTCTCCTTGTCTCTCTCCTCATTCCCTTAACCCGGGGGATATGCATTGTGTCATAAACGGTTGTCTGATGCCTCATCCACGCGATTACAGCCCTTGCTGCACGCTCTTCGATCGGAATCATTTCTGTTCTTGCTACAGTTCCGCTTCCAACCGGCACCGCATGAAGGGTTACTGCCTGGGCAAGTTTCTGTTGAATTTCATTATAGCATGGATCAAACGAAAGAAAATTCTTTACAGCTTCAAGAAATTCAGTCTCGTATTCTGCCTGTTTTTTCTCCCGTGATTTTCGGCTGCTTTCGAGTTTCTTTTTGTATGCATCAGTTGATCTTACTGCCTCTGCCTCAGTTTTTGCCCTTTCAATTATTTCAAGGGGTGCCCACACTCCTTTTGAAATGGTTCTTTTGCCCTTTCTTACCTGTACTCTCCAGAAGATCCCTTCAACACCCGGCTCCTGAAAGAGTTTTATCCCCAGTGGGAACTCCACGGATCCACCCAGAT
>CAZEJW010000214.1:0-5087 GCA_964512685.1 uncultured Leptospirales bacterium
AAGTAAATCTTAGCATTATAGAGAATGGTTTTCTTTTACCAGAAAACGGGTGGGGGAATAAAAAAATGACATGGTAAAGGGTGGCGATGGAAGCTGTTTAGAGGAATGTTGTTATTAGATTAAAAGTTTTGACAGAAAAGGTCTGTGACCGGGAAACCGGCTGGAAATGCCACTTATAAGCAGAAAGTATAAATATAATAACCCAATTTATAGAACAGGTTATTGTCATTTTTACCCATGAAAGGGCGGGGGAGAGAGATTCGCAAGAGGGGTGAAATTTTTCTCTAATAGAAATGATTCTTTTTCACAGGACTGCCAGTTCCCTCACCAGGATATATTTATTGTCAGCAACAGCGAGCAAAAGGCGGCCTGTGGAGCAAGCAGCTGCACACGATGTGCAAGGGAAAAGCCGAATACAGGACGTATGAGGCTTCCCGGGCTGCGCAGTGGAACAGAGTCGCCTTTTGTGAGCGGATTCAGCCTGCGAAAGAGGCGAAGACTGGATTTTTATTCATGAAAGGAAAAAGTTTATTATAACAGAAGACAAGGCTTCTCCCCTGTAGTCACCAGACGCTAAAACACCACAAACACCAAAAACGCAACCAACTTCCGATAAGTTGCGTTATGTGCGCCGGCCCGTGAGATTGAATTACAGGGCAAGGGATTCCAGGGCCGGGTACATTGCGTATTACATCAAGGCAGAGAATATAATTACAGGGAAAATGCTTTCAAGGCTGCTGTTTTCAGTGCAAAAGCAATGCGACATAGCGGCTCTTATCGCGAAGTTGGCAAAAGAACCGGCACTTGCAGGACTCTAACGGAAGGGGAGGTGCCGGATTATAACCTTCTGTTTTATACCAACAGAAAATTCTGTCGAGCCTCTTGAGCAGGCGGCATTAAGCTGGAAGTTTTTCTCCAAAAAGGCAGTCTCTTTACCCCCCTTGAACGGCCTGGAATACAGAAAATAATTCTTACAAACAAAAAAATGAATCATAACAAAATTACTGGAACACCAGTTTCTTTCTGTCCCTGAATTCCTGTCTCTTTGCAGGATTCCACTGGTTTAAAGGCCTGTAATAACCGCTTACACGGGAAAATACCTCAACCGGCACTTTCTTTTCAATTCTCACATAAAGATCCGATTTTACTGAATATGTTCTCTGCATAACATTCCTCCAGGTAGAGTTTATTTAAACAGCCAGTGACTGAAAAGCGGGGTATCTCGCCCTCTCAATGCCAGAATAAAAACTGATGTTTTCTGGTTTAGTATAGTGTCAGTTTTTTTAGTCTGATGATAGCTCATATAACAGGGCTGAACCAGGAATTAAAGGATTACATACTGGGCCTGCTGAAAGATCATCACAGGGCTCATAATTTTACAATTGTTTATGCAACTCATTATCCATCAGAACTGGAAGATTTTGCAGATAAAGTGATTGTTTTTTCAGATGAGAAGGTGTTGGTTAAAAGCTGATTTAATGCTGTGTTATATGCCATTCATCTTTTTGACTTTCTGAATAAATGACTTTGTATCAATAAAGGGTTTGCCGGATTTTATCAACAGTTTGAGATTGTGATAAAAAACTTTTTTCCTGTTCTGCATGTCTGTCATTTTTATTTTAACTTTAATATCTGCACTGTTGACGGTCTTCCACACAACATTCTCGAGAAAGATATCAAAACCATATCCAGTATATCCATATACACGGTTAAGCAGATCCACATGATAATGAAATTTTAAAGCCCTGGAATTTACTGTGTAAAGACGTATTTCTGCTGCAGGGCCATACACGCTTTTATAAAAACAGAGCATCCTTGATCTGTTTTATTAAAACAATGCGGTTCATCACCAACAGGATATATTCTTCCGTTCTGATCATCCATTAACACAAGAAAATGTGCTTCCCCGCCTTCAATGGCATAGAAGACATAGTAACCGTTTTCTGTGTCGTAGTTTTGCAGCCAGCAGGATATCCCCTGGCCACCGTATTTTTTCAGCTTCTCGTTTTTGAGCCTTACTGTTACAATCCTGCTGCCGGGGTAGTCTCTTTTCAGGTATAGCCTGTGTTTTCTTGCAAGTTTGTCTTCTTTTATTATCATCCGGGCTATATGGCCATCATATGTATTTTTCATTTTTTTCATGTTCATAAAATAGCTGTTAAATGAATATCCTGTAATTTCCTTTTGGGTGATTCCTTCGTAGTAGCTGATTTTGCACCAGTTTCCCTTTCTGCCATTTATCACAACTGTGTTTTTAACTGTTTCCAATATTTTAACTGGGCTGTAAGAGGGAATGGTCAGAATCTTTTTTCCGGACAGGGAAGGTTCTGTTCTGAGGCGTAATCCTGCTTTTGCCCTGATGATAGTATACTGCTCAGAGCCCATACATACTGCAGAAAATATAATTATGAACATGAATGTAAGTACGATTTTTTTCATAATGTTTTGCCTGTCTGGAACTTGTTTGTAAATACGAATTTACAATGACTGAAAATTCATTTGAGGAATCAGGTTCTCTGGTTGAATGAATTAAAATATATAGTCTATTATGTCAAGAATTCGATTATCCGGCTGAAAAGGATTGACTTCCGGATTTCTATGAAATATTTATACACCAGTTAATTCAATAATGCTGCAAATTGAATCAGGAGAATAAAATGGAAAATGCAATCATTACTTCAGTTTCTTCATTGGCAGGAGTTCTCGTAGGCGGAATAATATCATACTTACTGAATAAACAGAATTATAAATACCAGTTCCTGGTTAAACAGGAAGAGAACAGGACAATAAATACAGCTGAAAAAACCATAAAGTATTATCTGCTGAAAGAAAATAAGGATATGCGTTATGAGAGATCTTTTTCTCATTTCAGAACAAAACTTCCCGGGTTTACAGACGATGAACTTCGAAGAATCCTTGTGAGAAGCGGAGCTGTGCGTTTTATCCGGGAGGATGAGAAAGATGAGAGTAAGAGAGAATGGTGGTGCCATGTGGACAGGCTTAATGAAAAGTATGAAAAAGACAGGGCGAAAAAGAAAAAGCAGGGTAAGTGAGAATTGTTATACCCAAGTAATAAAAATATAAGGAAACCCCATGAAAAAGATATTGAATAAATCAGCAAAGGAACTGGCTGATTTAATTATGAAAAAGGAAGTGTCATCTTCTGAACTTGTTGATGCCTGCCTGGAAAGAATAAAAGAAATAAATACAGAACTGAATGCAGTTGTTCAATTGTGTGAAGAAAGGGCAAGAGCTGAAGCGCTTAACGCAGATAATTCACTGGCCCAGGGGAATGTTTCCGGCTCCCTGCATGGTGTTCCCATGTGTATTAAGGATTCATTTGATTCAGAAGGGATTGTTTCAACCGGGGGCACTCTTGGCAGGAAAAAATTTATTCCCGAAAAGGATGCAACTGTGCTCTCACGTTTGCGTGAGAACGGAGCTATCCTTCTGGGCAAGACAAATACACCGGAATTTACATTAAAATACGATACAGACAATCTTGTTTACGGGCAAACCAATAATCCTTTTGATCTGTCACTCTCCCCTGGCGGAAGCAGCGGTGGCGCTGCTGCAATAGTTGCTGCAGGAGGTGTTCCTTTTGATATTGGAAGTGATTATGGTGGAAGCCTGAGGTATCCTGCTCACTGCTGCGGGATTACATCGATTAAACCAACAAGCGGACGCGTTCCAAGAACAGGACATATTCTTCCCTTTGGCGGTGTTCTTGATTCATTTCAGCAGGTGGGGCCAATCGCACGTTGTGTTGAAGACCTGGAGTTTATTCTGCCTGTAATCTCAGGGCCTGACTGGATAGATCCTTCAATAATTTCCATGCCTCTTGATTTCTCCGGAGAGCCTGATTCCGGTAATCTGAGGATCACGTTTCACACGGACAATGGCATTATGCCAGCATCACCCGAGACATCTAATGCAATAAACCATGTTGCATCTCTTCTTGAAAACAAGGGATTTCAAATAACTGAAGCCAGTCCTGATGGAATCAGTGAATCATATGAAATAATGATGGCTCTGCTTTCTGCTGACGGAGGTGCATCGATCAGGAGACTTCTCAGGGAATCCAATACACAGGAGCATTCAATTCCCTGGCTGGGTCTTGGACAGCCTTTGGATGCTGATGCATTTGATGCTCTAATGATGAGATGGTTCAGTTTTAAAAGTACCATGACATCTTTTTTTAAGGATTATGATGTAATTATATCTCCTGTAAACAGTCTTACTGCACTGCCTCATGGGGCCATTCGTGATGAACTGCAGGCTTTCAGTTACACAATGACTTATAATCTTACAGGATGGCCTGTTGTTGTTATAAGAGCAGGGACCACACCTGAGGGACTTCCCATAGGTATACAGATCATTGCACACCCCTGGAGAGAGGATATTGCTCTTTTTATGGCAAAATATATTGAGAAGGAACTGGGAGAGTTTTCCGGGCCCTGCTGTTAAAGAGGTAAGTGTATGGAATTTATTTTTGGAGAAATTTTTAATACTCTTTTTTCTAAATTAGGTCATTTGGTACTTTTCATAATTCGCTTTGGAAAAATCAATATTGATAATAAAAGTGGTGGTGAGTACTATCAGCATATTGCTAAGATTCAAAAAGAGGAAAGCTATATAAAATTATGGAATGGTTATAAATTCAAAGGCGATAGATATTATTCTAAAGAATTTGCTGCTTTTATTGGGTTTATTAGTTTATCAGGTGTTGCTTTTATTATATTATTATGGATTCTTCTATGAATTACTAATTTCATGATCTGAAGACAATAGGTTCCTTTGTTGATGTTGTTCAAAGCCTCATGAGACTCTAATATTAAAAACATGCTGTTGATGGGCCCGGTTTTTTGAATTAATATAAACAGCCTTTCCGGCTCCACGTTGGACGAAACTGAATATCCTCTTTTGCCCCGGGCTGAAATTTATTTCTCTATTATAATCCCCCGTTTTTCAGATTAACCATATGGTTAAAAATCAGGTCTTTGTAGAGTTTGGTTGATGATGACAACTCTTTTTTTTGTTTGTGAAAGCCTGTATTTCTAATAAAATAAATTAATCCCAGTAAAAGA
>CAZEJW010000215.1:0-5058 GCA_964512685.1 uncultured Leptospirales bacterium
TTTCGTATCTTTATCTTACCGGATCAATGCGTTGGGGAATAATAATCGCTCAATGGGTTCTGGTTGTTCTTGGTGTTTTTTTTAAGGTTTTTTTCATGAATGCGCCAAGATATATAGGTGTTACAATTTATCTTCTTATGGGCTGGATGGTTATAATTCCACTCAATCAGTTTATAACGGCTCTTCCAATTCAAACTTTGTCATTTTTTGCCGCCGGAGGCTTGCTTTATACTCTTGGGGCCTTTGTATATATTTTTAAAAAGCCTGACTTCAGAACTCTTCGTTTTGGATTTCATGATTTCTTTCATTTGCTGATTCTTGCCGGTGCTGTATGTCATTTTTTTATGGTCTATTTCGGATTGAAAAATTATCAGTTGATTTAGATAACATCTTAATCTTTTTCGAAACAAAAGAGGCTGGGAGTATAGATTTATACCGGGTTTTTCCCCTGTGCCCGTTGTTTATCTTCTCTTTTTTTTCTACCTGTCGGGAGTATTCAAATAGAAATTTATTGAAGAATTCCTGTAATAAAATTTTTTTATTGAATATTTAATAGGCCCTGTTAGATTTTATCAAAAATCTCTGGAGGAGTGTTATGGAGCCAATAAAAAGATTTTGTTCAAGAATAGCCGGTATATTGAAAGGTTTTGGTACAAAAAAAGAGAAAGTCCAGTCGTTGGGAAGTGAACTTGAAAAGCAGGTTCTGAAAAGGCCGGAAAATGTATTGATACTTTTTGAAGGCAGGGAAATAACCTACAGGGAATTCAATGAATGGGCTAATCGTTATGCCCGCCTTTTCACTGAACGCGGTTTTAAAAGAGGCGATACTGTCGCACTTTTTATGGATAACAGACCGGAATATCTCATAATACACGCAGGACTGGCAAAGGTGGGAATTGTCCCTGCGCTTCTTAATAATAATATCAGGGGGGATGTGCTTGCGCATGCAATAAATATTGCCGAGCCAGGTGCAGTTATCGTAGGTCATGAATTTGCTGGTCATTACATTGAAATACACCAAAAGGTAATACTGAAAAATCAGAAAAATGTTTTTCTTGAAAAAGAGGGAAAGAATATCCCGAATCCTAAAGGCATGGAAGATCTTGCTCCGTTACTTGAAAAACAATCAGTTGAAAATCCTATTGTCAATCCTCCCATTACAAATAAATCGGTTCTTGAATATATTTATACATCCGGCACTACCGGTATGCCAAAGGCGACCGTGCTCACTCATCAGAAATGGCTTCAGCTTGGTTTCGCAGCCGGAGGATACAGCCTTTCCGCTATCCCCGGAGATGTGCAGTATTTCTGTCTTCCTCTCTATCATAACAGTGGAATAAACATTGCCTGGTCATCAGTGGTGCTTACTGGTGGCACCTTTGCCATGAGGAGAAAGTTTTCTGCAAGTGCATTCTGGGATGATGTAAGAAAATACAATGCAAAACATTTTATTTATATAGGCGAGCTGTGCCGTTACCTGAACAACCAGCCGTTAAAAGAAAACGATGGTGACAATCCCCTGAGATTTATTCTGGGAAATGGCATGAGGGGAGATTACTGGGTCGAATTCAGAGACAGGTTCAGAATTGAAAGAATAGTAGAGGTATATGGAGCAACAGAAGGAGTAGGGGCTCTTGCAAACATAAAGGGAGTTCCCGGAATGATTGGTAAACTGAACGTTCTCTGGATAAAAATGGGAGAGGTTGCAAGGTATAATCAGGAAACCGAAGAATTTGTAAGGGGAAATGACGGCTTTGTTGAAAAATGCAAACCCGGAGAAAAAGGAATGTTCCTTGCTGCAATCAATGATACAAGCCCTTTCTCGGGTTATAAAAACAATAAAGGCGCAACAAATGAAAAGATTATCGGGGATGTATTCAAAAAGGGTGACCGTTATTTTATAAGCGGTGATCTTTTTCAGCTTCATGAAAAGAATTATGTATCCTTTGTTGACAGGCTTGGCGATACATTCAAATGGAAGGGTGAAGTTGTTGCTACTAATGAAGTTGCAGATGTGCTTAATAAATTTGGTCATATTGAAGACAGCAATGTATATGGAGTGGAAGTAAAGAATACTGAAGGCAGGTGCGGGATGGTTGCTCTTACACTTCTTCCGGGTGAATCCATAGAATGGAATTCTTTTGCTGAACATGTAGTAAAAAATCTTCCGGTATATGCAAGGCCATATTTTGTGAGAGTCAGAAAAGAGGCTGATGCAACAACGAGTTTTAAACAACTAAAGACCGGTCTGAAGGATGAGGGGTTCGACCCCGAATCAATATCCGATCCAATATATTTTCTGAATCCTGAAACGTGTAAATATGAACCCCTGAATTCAAAACTCTATAATGAAATTCAGGGTGGAAAATTAAGATTTTAAATTAAATTATTGCGGGCATCGTTATCTGATACCCGCAAAATGATTTAAATGGTTTATTTGTCATTGTTTTTATAAAAAACCCTTTTCGCCTTGCCTTCCTGTCTTGGAAGTCCACCGATCGGATATACATCTCCCTTGGGGCTGAACCCAAGAGCTTCCTTTAATGTTTTCTCAACAGTAAATCCTGTAACGCCTTCTTCAGCTTCAACATTGACTCTCAGGTCCTGAACTCCTTCGGTTTCTTCAATTATTATCTGATAGTTTGAGCCAACTCCCGGAATCTGCATAAGCGCCTGTTCAACCTGGCCAGGAAAGAAATTGACCCCTTTGATTATTATCATGTCATCAACCCTTCCTGTAACAGATGAAATCCTTACATGGGTTCTTCCGCATGAGCATTTATCTCTTGAAACAATTCGTGTGATATCTCCTGTTCTGAATCGTATAACAGGTAATGCTTCTCTTGTAAGTGAAGTTACAACCAGTTCCCCCGGGTTGCCATCAGGGACTCTCTTTCCTGATTCAGGATCAATTATTTCAATGAAATAGTGATCTTCCCATACATGAATCCCGTTGTGTGCATGGCAGTCCATTCCAAGGGTTCCGACTCCTCCTGTTTCAGTCATGCCGTAGATATCAAATGATTCGATTCCAAGTCCTGAATCAATTTTTTTCTTCATTGCTTCAGAAAATACCTCTGCTCCGAAAATACCGACTTTGAGATCCGGAAGTTCCATTGAGTTTTTTTCCAGTTCCTCAATTATTCTCAGCCCATAGCTTACTACGCCTGTGAGGATCTTTGTGCCAAAGTCTCTTGCAAGGCGTATCTGTCTTGGAGTGTTTCCTGAACCTGCTGGCACAATAAAAAGGCCTGCCTTTCTGGCACCGTGATACATTCCAAAACCACCGTTAAACAGTCCGAATGTGGGAGTGATTTGTATTACATCGCCCGGATCAGCTCCGGCCATTGTGTAGCACCTGGCCATGCATTCTGCCCACTGGTCAAGATCCGCTTCAGTATAAGGCATTACTACCGGTGTTCCGGTTGAACCGCTTGACATGTGCATTTCTCTGATGGTAGATTTATCCACGCAAGAAAGGCCAAGCGGGTAGTATTGTCTGAATGTGTCCTTGTTCATGAAGGGCAGTTTTTCAATATCATCAATTGACTTTATTTCATCAGGAGCGAGTCCGCTTGAGGTGAAGAGTTTTTTTCTGGTGTCATTTTTTGAAACATGGTCTATAACATCACGGATTCCGGTGTTTTGAATATCCCTGATTTCGTCAGTTGTTTTTGTTTCGTTTTTGCTGAAATAGTTCATTTGCTGCCTCCGATTATGCGGTCACAGTAAACCCGGGGCTTTTTCTGGCAAGAATTTTTTGTTTCTTTAAAGAGAAACGGGTTTTCTCTCGCGAAGAAATCCCCCTTATGATTTTTGTTATTATGCTTGCAACCGGTTGTCTTGAATTGCTTGACAATTTTAAAAATAAAATTAAGAAATAAGAAAAGATAAAGGGGGATGTAGAAGCGTGATGAATGAATCAATGCCCGGGAAGCTCTGGTCACCTGACCTCTTTCAGAAAGCAATATCTTTTGCTGCTGATGTCCACAAAAGCCAGAAGGTACCAGGAACAGACAGGCCCTATCTTACACACCTCGCAAATGTTGCAATGGAAGTCATGACAGTTATTGCAGCAGAAGGTGTGAGTGAACCTGATCTCGCTTTAGTATGCGCTCTTCTGCACGATACAATCGAGGATGCTCATGTAAGCCGTGATGAAATAACTGAACTTTTCGGCAGCCGGGCAGGGGATGGAGTTGCAGCCTTGTCAAAAAATCCGTTACTCGAAAAGCATGATCAGCTTGCTGACAGTGTTCGCAGAATTAAACTTCAGCCGAAAGAAATATGGATAGTAAAGATGGCAGACCGTATAACGAATCTACAGCCTGCGCCTCATTACTGGACAAATGAAAAAAAAGAAAGATATAAAAGCGAAGCGGAATTTATCCTCAGAGAACTGGGTGAGGCGAGTGAATTCTGTGCCGCAAGGCTGAAGATGAAGATAGATAAATATATCAGTTTATAAGAACCTGTGAATAATGAGTTTATCCACAGGCCTTTGTGAATTTAATTCTTCTGCTTTAAAGAAAAGTTCTCAATGAAATCATCCGGGCTGGTTTTTCCATTCATTACACCTCTTGCTGCTTTGACTGCCTCACTGCTCCCAAGAACAATCAGGCCTTTTGCCTCAGAATCATTACTTATGAGTTTAATATAACATGATTCTTCTTCTCTTGAATAGACATTACCATTGTCATGAATATCCCCTGCAGAAAACATGTCTATTCCGCTTACCTTTAATGAACTCGATGGAATGCTTCCGGTATATTCGGTTTCTACTCCTGCCATATTTAGACCAGCGGCTTTGCCCTGCTCTTTTGAGGTGATCCATAGCCCGTAAATTTTACCATTGTGTTCTGCTATATCTCCTGCAGCAAAGATATTTTCATCAGATGTTCTCATGTAATTATCAATTATTATTCCTATGCCGGTTTTGATTCCTGCCTGTTTTGCAAAATCAATTCCCGGACAAATTCCTGCAGAAATTATTACCATGTCTGCGTTAAGTGTTTTATCATCTGACAGGATAATTTTATCTGCTTTTTCTGATTCGCC
>CAZEJW010000216.1:0-5030 GCA_964512685.1 uncultured Leptospirales bacterium
ATCTGAAGTCTGCCGTCCCGGAACGGTTACTATCAGTAATGTGGTGGAGGTTATGCTGGATGAAGTGATATCCTCCGAATTTACCCCTTCCCAAAACAAATCTGTTTCAGACTACTACACCTATGAACTGAAATGGGAGAATTAAATGAATATAATATTCTATTCTGACCGCAAAATCGATTCATTCCATAAAAACCTCGGCAAATCAAAGAAATACTCAATTACTGTTCTTCCGTATTCGGAAATAAAAAAAACCCTGAAAAAAAATCCAGAGAATTCTCTGGTCTATATTGACATTACAGGGAAGGCTAATGAAGAAAAAACAAAAATCCTGAAATACATGTCTGGCCTTGGAAACTCTCACTGGGGGATAATAAACTGTAATTCTGATATGGCTGATATCTCTGAGATATTTCACAAAGGCGGATCGGATTATATCAATGCCATGGACTTTAAAAACGGTCTTACTGCAAAAAGAATTAACAGAATTATTAATTTCAGGGAAATTGATAGTGAACCTGCAACCTTTTCACAAAGAAAATACACCCTCATTCCTTCCGGCAGCAACTGGGAAGGGATTAAAGAAGGAAGTGAATATACTTTTCTTCTCATGTTCATAGAGCTGGACAATCTCACTGAAATCAGGAAAAAAATGAGCGAAACCCAGATTCATCACATAGCAAAGGGATTTGAAAAATTCATTTCACGGACACTCTCTTCTCAAAACGGGAAAATATGGATGTGGGGAGACTTCGGCGGAATTGTTCTTTTTCCCTTTAACGGGGAATCCTGCCCTGAGGTTCTAACCTGCTTCAGGCTGGTCCTCAACAATAAAATTATCTGCGCTGAGGATCTCAATTTTGGGCTTCATCTGTCATACAGAATAATCCTTCACATTGGAAATACAAAATACAGGGAAAGAGGCGATACCGGGACTTTGATTGCAGACTCAATCAACTCCATTTTCCACATTGCAAACTATCATGCAACACCCGGTAATTTCTATCTTACTGATACAGTGAGAGAGTTCATTCCTGCAGGACTCGAAAGATGCTTCATGGAAGAAGGGATCTTCGAGGAAAGGGAAATTATAAAAATGAGAAATTTCAGATAATCACGGCTTTTCATCCCTCAGCCAGAGTCCCTTGTTCCAGTCATATTTTTCATTTGGGAAAAACTGATTCTTGTAGGACATCCTTGGATTTTCCGCAATATAATAACCCAGGTAATAGTATGGCAGGCCAAGGCCTGCTGCAAACTCTATCTCTTTCAGAATGCTGTATGTGCCCGGATTGTAATCCATAAAATCTGTCCTGTAAATAAAATACACACTGCTCAATGACTGGCTGGACCTGTCAAGGAAACCTACTCCAATTAGTTCATTGTTGAGATAATATTCAGACTGATAGGCCGGACAGGTTCTGGTATAAAATGTTGAAATAAAATCCTCGCGTTCGGTTTCATTGCCGAATCTTGTCTTTGAGTGCTCCCTGTAGATATCATAAATTTCCTCTTTGAATTCAAGAGGACCGAATTTCACCTCGATTTCAGATGACTTTCTGAGTACACGTCTCTGGCTTTTGCTGGCTGAAAATTCGCCGGTAAGAATTCGAATTGGTATACACTTGAAACATTTTCCGCAGTCTGGCCTGAAATAGTAAACGCCAAATTTTCTCCACCCGCTTGAGAGAAGTACATCCAGTTCGTTCTCATTCAGATCAAGGGCAAAAAAATACTGAAAACGGCATGTTTCTCCCTCAATATACGCGCAGCTATTGTTGTCACTTATATGTGGTTCCTGGATTATTATCATAAATTATCTCTCTCACTCTACATCTCTAAATATATTCACCCGGTCGTGCCTTTTAAAAACGACCTCTATTTATGACAAAATTTCATTTAAAATATATTCCATAAAGACATCCTTTTCAAGCAATATTAGTGTTAGGGAAAAAAAGAAGAAAAAAAAGGGGCAGGAAGCATTATAGCACGTTATTGGAGCGCGCAAATCATCAATTCCGGGAAAAAGTGACTTATAGGTAATAAAGTTGAGAAGAAGATACTGAATTATTCAATAAATCAACATAAAGATAGATTCTGATAATTAATATATCATTGACAAATATGAATATCAAAGAAGAAATATTCTAATAGGTAATTTGGATAAATTTTTCACCAAACAAACCCAATTACCCTGTCGTCTTACTTTGCTATGGTTAGTTATTACCGGCCGTTGGCAGGATAATAAATTCTTTATTGTTCTTATAAAACTAAAACAAACAAAAAAACAGGGCAAAACCTGTAAACCGGAGTAATAGAATGAGCACTGATAAAAACATTGAAAGGATGAAAAACTTCAGCCGTGACCTCTTTCTTCTTTCAGATATTCCCGTCTACTTCATTGTCATTCCCGTATCAATAGTTTTTTTCATAACGAGTCTCAGTATAAGCGGAAAGAATCTGATACTTTTTGCAATAATCCTCTCTGTTGCATTTTTGGCTGCATTTGTCTTTAAAATGCTTGATGACAGAAAAAAAATCAGACCATTGAAAAATTTCTTCCAAAAGACAATCGACGAAGAGGAAATTTCTGAAGAGGAATATATCTTATCTAAAAATATCTTCTTCCACATGCCCAAGAAAAAATCATGGACCTCGGGTCTGAAGTTCTTCATTATTTTTTCAATCATTATGACATCTTTTCAGGTGGTTCTTGACCCGCCTCTCAGGAACATAGCCAACGCATGGACAATTGTAATCATAGATACCCTGCTTACAGGAATCATTTACTATTTCGCTACAGACTGGATAATATCAAGGATTGCAGTAAGCGGAATTTTCTCGAGAAAAATTGAATCTGCACAGGAAAGAGTCAACAACCTTTCGACCAACCTCTCGATACTGGTCATAGCTCTCATTGCCTTACTGACAACCGGTATGGGAATAACTGTTTTCAACCTGAACTACAGCATGCTCGAAAAGTCATACAAGAAAGAGATGCAAAATATAAACAGGCTTATTGACCGCGATATAGAGCAATTCATTAATGAAAGACAGAGCGACATTATTACTCTGTCAAAAAATGATACACTTACAAACTCGGTGTCAGCAGGAAATTACGGTAATGCGCGTTATATGGCAATACAGACGATAAAGGATAATCCGGTATACGAAAATGTATTTATTCTTTCCCCGGACGGGAAGCGTATTCTTACTGCCACAGACAATAAAACAGCAAGAAACAGTATAAGCAGAGGAGACTGCAAAGAAATCATAAAAAAAAGCATCAAAGGAGAAACCGGGCTCAGCACTGTATTCTCCTCAGAAAAAACCCTCAGACCTGTCATGATAATGAGCAGACCTGTCAAAATCAAAAACAGGAGAATCGGAATCATATGTATGAGTTTTGAAGTCAAGACCTTTGCTGCCGAGCTTGTAATGAACACTGTCGTTGGTGTGAACGGATACCCTATAATTCTCGACAGGGGCTATACTGTTTTCGGTCACAAAGATGATAAAATGATCTTCAAAAATTTTCAGAAAACTGAAATAGGTAAACAGGTTCAACAGAGCGAGAGCGGATCACTTCTCTCCTATGACTGGGGAGATGAACACAAAATTCTTTCATTCGTAAAAAATAAAAAATACGGTTTTCTTTCAATAACCACTGCTGATATAAACGACATCGAGAACGATATTGCCGGAACCGGTTTGTTCATAATAGGTTTTCTCGGTCTGATGCTCGCAATTGTTGGCAGCATACTCTACAAACTTCTCAGTAACAAACTCAAGCCACTGGAACACCTGAGGAAAACAATCGAGACCGTTTCAGAAGGAAACCTGGGAGAAAGAATAATCATAACATCCAGTGATGAGATAAGCGAGATATCCGAAAAAATGATCGAGTTTCTCTTTCAGCTGAGAAATGTGATCCGCAACATTCAAAATGTCTCCAACGAGATGGCCACTTCATCTGAAGAAATGTCATCTACCACTCTTTCGTTTTCAGACAACGCACAAAGCCAGGCCGCTTCTGCTGAGGAAATAACCGCAACAGTTGAAGAGGTCTCCGCGGGTATTGATAACATATCAACCGGAACAACCGATCAGTTCAAAAAGCTATCTGCTCTTATAGATGTGATCAGTTCTCTTAGCGAAAGTATTGTTGAAATGAACAGGCAGATATCATCGACTCTTCTGTCAACATCCGACATGACTGTGAATGCCGAATCCGGAAACACTGCACTTGGTCAAATGAATGATAGCATGGAACACATTATCAAAAGTTCTCAGGAGATGGCTGGCATTGTAGGAATCATCAATGACATATCAGACAAAATAAACCTTCTTTCTCTTAATGCGGCAATTGAAGCTGCAAGGGCCGGTGATGCAGGAAGAGGTTTCGCTGTTGTTGCAGACGAAATATCAAAACTGGCAGAACAGACAGCATCGAGTATCAAGGATATTGACAGACTGATAAAAGAAAACAACAATGAGACCAATACAGGTAAACAGAACATTGAGATTACCGTATCAACAATCCAGTCAATAATCATTGGTGTCAACAATCTCAATGATATGATGAAATCCATGTCCGGCCAGATGAAAATTCAACTCGACAGAAATGAATCCGTAAACAGTGAAGCAGAAGCAGCACGCCAGAGGTCGGATGAAATAAGAAACGCCACCAATGAACAGAAGCTTGCCACAGAAGAAATTGTCAGGTCTATAACCTCAATCAATGAGCTCACCCAGGCTAATGCTTCCGGTTCTGAAGAGATGTCAGCCAATGCTGAAAGTATAGCTGCAATGGCAGAATCACTCAAGGAGAGTGTGAATTTCTTTAAGTTTTAGGATGGGGTGTTGTTACGATGAGATTAAAAAGTATTTTAATCTCATCGTATATTGAATTGTCAGTGTCATTCCTGCGAATGCTAAAGATCCATTTATTTCTTCAATTTGCCAGAATTGCTCTTCAATATATTTTTCTATTGCTTCGGCTAAATCAGTTTTTCATCACCTTTTCCATT
>CAZEJW010000217.1:0-5015 GCA_964512685.1 uncultured Leptospirales bacterium
AAGCATCTGACTGCAAAACAAAAACAGCAGAGAACAAAAAGACCCAAAAAAACGAGACCAATGAATCGGAGCAAAAAACCGCAAAACTGAAAGCCGATATAGAGGAACTTCTGGCTCTTCTTGAAAAAGAGATGCCAGATGCAAAGGAACTCATAGAAGGCATAAGGGAATCTCTCGCTTCAGCAGAAAAGTCCATTGACCCGAAACAGATGCAGGCACTGAAACAGCTTCTCGACAGCAATGATATAAAAAACAGGCCTGAACTGAAAGAAAGCAATGCTTCAAATCTTCTGAAAACCCTTAAGAAAAAACTGGAGAATCTTTCTGCTGAACTTAAGCCCGGGCAAAAACCCGGGGCAGAAGAAAAAAAAGCCCCTGAACCACGCAGAATTTTTGCATCTGCTGAAAAAAAATCTGAAGCTGAAAGCAAGGCAGTGCATGTTAACCAGGAAGCTGAAGTAAAAAACAATACACAGCAAAGAGAGACAGCCCTAAAAAACATCAGCATCGAGGAATTCACAGATAAGGGCGCAGATAAAAACAATGACTCTCAGGATAACCGTTCAGGCTATAATCTGAATCAGTCAAGGAATACATTTCATAATACATTGAAAAGCGCATCAAACATGCAGAAACGGGATGTAATGTTCAAAGAGCAGCTTGATGGACTTATTGAAAAGGCAAAAGTTACTGTAAAAGACAGCAGAAACGGCAGCTTTTCAATCAAACTCTATCCAAAAGAGCTTGGAAACGTGAATGTGAACCTTGGACTTGAAAATGGAATTGTTAATGCAAGGTTTCTTGTCGATAACAATGAAACAAAAGATCTTCTGATGCAGAATCTCAACAATATAATGGATCAGCTGGAAGAAGCAGGCATAACCGTAGGTGAGTTTCAGGTAAATGTTCGCGGAGACAGAAATTTTCAAAAGAATGACGATACTGAAAACATAGAGCACGTTTTCAGTAATATTGAGGATGTACAGGCAGTCAGCACACAGTATGATATTAATTCACTCGCTTCACAAGAGGGCGGGATCAATCTGATAATATAGGAGTTTCTTATGCAGGATTTCAGGATGTCATCTCAGGATATGATGAGAACAAACATACAGACCCAGGAAGTAAACAAAAAGCTTGGTATCAATAAGCCCGGTGAAAAGGCATTCCTTGGGAAGGATTCTTTTCTGAAACTTCTGGTAACAGAACTTCAGCATCAGGACCCCACAAAGCCTATGGAAGACAGGGAATTCATTTCACAGATGGCACAGTTTTCCTCTCTTGAACAGATGTCGAATCTCAACAAAGAGGTAAAAAATCTCATTACAAGTTCTTCATCCTCTGAAGCCTACAGCCTTCTTGGGAAACAGGTAGAAGCGTTTAACCCTGTTACAGGTAAACCTGTTTCAGGCAGGATCACCTCGATCCAGCACAATGGCAACAATCTCAGCCTTTTTGTAGGAAACCAGGAGATATCCATGAAGGACATAAAAACTGTTTATCACAGTGAAAATAAAATAAAGAATTAATTTTTCCCGCGCTTTATTGAGCGGTCTTAATGAACGATAATAAGTAAAAGAAAAAATAAATTTGCAGGAGTTTCTCAACTATGATGCGATCACTCTATTCCGGGGTTTCAGGTTTAAAGAATCATCAGACAAGGATGGACGTTGTTGGTAACAACATATCCAATGTCAATACATACGGATACAAAACGAGCAGGGTTACATTTCAGGACATGCTCTCCCAGACTCTTTCCGGCGCTGCCAAACCTGAAGAAAACAAGGGAGGAGTAAACCCGAAACAGGTCGGCCTTGGAATGACAATTGCTTCAATTGATAAAATTTTCACACAGGGAAGCCTTCAGACAACAGGCAACCAGACAGACCTTGCAATATCAGGTGACGGTTTCTTTGTGATGGCAGACGGTGACAAGAAATTCTATACGAGAGCAGGTACTTTTGGAGTTGATAAAAACGGTACCCTCGTCAACCCCGGAAACGGCCTCAAGGTTCAGGGCTGGATGGGCACAAGAAATGATGCAGGAGAGATGACAGTCAATGCCAGCGGTTCCACTGAAGACCTTATAATACCCATATATAAAAAGGTCGAGGCAAAAGAGACAACCAACATACGTTACCAGTGCAATCTTGATTCAAAAAAATCAGTTGTTCCTCCACAGGCAACAGGAAAAATGAGAGCATCAGCCGGAGTTACAACCACAATAGATATATATGATAAAAAAGGCGACCCGCACAGACTATCAATGATTTTCTGGAAAACAGGAACCAATCAGTGGACTGCATCTGCTGCTGTTACAGGCACAAACACTCCTGTTACACTTGATGTTCCCGCCGGCGCAGGACAGCCGAATCAGCAGAACACAAGCAGCAGAATAAACCTCAGGTTTTCACCTGACGGTAAACTCATTGCAGTAAGGGATGAGTCCAGCCCTGACGAAGTCAACCAGGGTAAACTCAATGTGAATTTCAACTATCGTGTTGATTCTGACCCCAACACCCGTTCAATCTCACTTGACCTCGGGACAGCAGGCGTTCTTGAAGGCGTAACCCAATTTTCATCCCCTTCAACCACAAAGGCTGTTGAACAGGACGGTTATGCGATGGGTTATATGGAATCATTCAATATTGACAACTCAGGAATAATTACAGGCATATATTCAAATGGAGTAAAAGAGGCTGTCGGACAGGTAGCAATGTCGGTTTTCACTAACCCTCAGGGCCTCACTGCTTCAGGCGAAAATCTCTTTGAAGTTTCAAACAACTCAGGCCTTGCAAACACAGGCCCGGCTTCACAGGCAGGGAGAGGAAAAATAATCGCAGGCTCTCTTGAGATGTCGAATGTCGATCTTTCAGAACAGTTCACTGACATGATCGTTACCCAGAGAGGATTTCAGGCAAACTCCAGAACCATTACAACTTCAGACCAGATGCTTCAGGAGCTTCTGAATCTCAAGAGGTAGGTATTTTAACATAGATTAAATATCATTACGATCACAGGATGTTGAATTGTTCGTGTCATTCCTGCCCAGGCAGGCATCTCATGCAGAAAATTTAACAAGAACAACAAAAAAGATTCCGGCATTCCGTTTCACAGCCGGATGACAGTAAAAAAATTAAAACGTTTAACAAAAGTTAAACGTTTTTTATTATGGAGGAACCATGTTAAAAGAAGGAACAAAAGCCCCTGACTTCACACTCGAAGACGACAAGGGAAACCCTGTTAAACTTTCAGCTTTCAAAGGCAAGAAAGTGGTTCTCTATTTTTATCCAAAAGACAACACTCCCGGGTGCACAAAAGAAGCCTGCTCTCTGAGAGATGTATATGATGACATTCTCGCCAAGGGAGCGGTTGTAATTGGAGTGAGTGCTGACTCTGCAAAGTCTCATCAAAATTTCAGAGAAAAACATGGCCTTCCCTTTTACCTGGTTTCTGATACAGAAAAAAAAGTTATAAAAAACTATGGCGCATGGGCTGAAAAAAAAATGTTCGGCAAAAGCTATATGGGTATTGTAAGGTCAACATTCATTATTGATGAAAAAGGTATCATTAAAAAAGTTTTTCCAAAAGTTAAACCAGCAGATCATGGAAATGATATACTCTCAGCCCTGTGAAAGACAGATTGCATTCTTAACAGGAAGCTTTATATAGAAAGTAGTTCCCTTTAGAAATTCAGATTCAAACCAGATACTACCATTATGATTTTCTTCTATCATTCTTCTTACAGAATACAGGCCAACACCAGATGCGGGTTTCTGCCTGAAGGATGATTTCGTGGTAAAGTAAGGGGCGAATATTTTGGCGCTGTTTTCTTCGTCAACACCTACACCATTATCACTTATTTCTATAAGACATGATGTTTCAATCCTGGTGACCTTTATTCTTATAAGAGGCACAAAATTCTTTGCAGGCAACTCATCCATATGATATCTCATCTTCTCTTCAATCGCTTCAATAGAATTATCAATAATGTTATAAAAACATTCAATCAACTGGCTCATTATACAGTAGACCATGTTAGACCTTTCAATAAAAAAATCAATGGGGTAACTGTCGATATCGTGTTTTATCTTTACCAGGTCAATTGCTCCATTGATAATCTCATCAATAAAACAGTCTGAAAAGATACCTGCATTTTCTTCTGCCCTTGAGTAGTTTATTATTCCCTGAATAACACTGTCAGTCCTGATAACATTGTCAATAAGTGATGAAGAGATATCGATGAGATTGTTAAATGTCTTTTCAAGGTCAGGCACCTTCTCCAGGATCAGGGGATGATTCTTTCTGAAGCTGTTCAATTCTATCTTTATCTCTTCAGCACAAAAAGAAAAATGAGTTAGCCTGTTCTTGATCTGGTGTGCTACACCCTCAGCCATTCCGCCAATAAAGGTCAGTTTTTCAGCCTCAAAGATTCTCTGCTGGGCCTTCTTTCTCTCCTCCAGAAAGAAACAGTTTTCTATTGCAAGAGCTGTCTGATTCGATATTGTTTCAAATGTCATTATATCTTCTCTGGTATAAATCGACTTGTTCTTTTTACCTCCGAGAAGGAGGAATCCAAGCAGCCTGTTTTCAGTGCAGCATGGAACCAGGAGGTAGAAATCATCAAGAGGAAGTTTGCCATAGAAATTTTTTACCTCATGGGGATAAACAGCTTTTCTTCTCTGCAGGGCATATTCAACAACAGGGTGGTCGTTTTCCATATTAAACCCGACAGTAATATCAGGACAATTTAACACATCCATAAGACGGTAAGAATTTGAATCCCTGTCTTCAATAAAAACAGCAGCTGTTTCTGCCTTGATAATCGATTCAACACCAAGAATAATCATTCTTGAAATCCTGTCGAGACTGTGTTCTCTTACCATTGCATCTGCCGCATTATAAAGAATTTTCTGTATATGCTGTTGCTTTGAAAGGATCAGCCCCTCTGCCTTTTCCCTGAAAAAACGGTAGAGTACCGGACCGGTTGAAGCAAGAATAAACATCACGACAAA
>CAZEJW010000218.1:0-5012 GCA_964512685.1 uncultured Leptospirales bacterium
TGATGGAAAGGAACAGTCGTAGATCGACCATCCGGATGTTTAAATTGCTTATGAGAACCCCTTTGTCTTACTTCGATAAAGCCGATTTTCTCAAGAATAGAAATTACTTCACCTGGTTTAAGGACAGGTATTGTTCCCATATTAAACCACTACATTCTGGATACCAACAAACTGGCTTTCCATTTCCGGTATACCATCTTCAAGCAACATGGCAACAACTTCCCGGAGATTATTGCTAAGCTCATCAAGTGTTTCACCCTGACTGTGAGCCCCCGGAAATCCGGGAACATAACCAACATATAGTCCGGTATCCGGACAACGCTCTACAACCGCTGAATATGTCTGCATTAAGAACCGCCTCAGATTGAATTCATTTCTGCCATTTAAAAGCATTTATCATTAATATACGAAATCCGCTTTTATTTACAAGAAATTTTCATAATTTATACCAAAATGTATTTTCGTTGCCGTTCGGCGATCACTGCTTTACAGAAGAACCTGGAGTCAGCATAAGCCTTAAGGAGATAGGGGGGATAGGACATCTCTCCTTTATTATCTCCCTATCCCCTTCTCTTTGGTTTTGGAATATTGCTGTTAAGATGGTTTCGATGTGTGCGTATTCCGGCGAGCTTGCTTCGGCGAGCTTGCCTAAAGGGCGCTCAGCACAAGTCTGTGTAAAAAAGTGAATATAACTAAAAAAAAGTTGAACTATCAATTCGTCTGTATTTATAGTTCTCAATATAGGAACTATAAATGCAAACAATTAAATATAGCGATTTAAAGAAAGCTCTTCATCTGTTGAACAATGAGCTTAACCGGGCAGACTCAGCAGGCTATAACCTCATAATCTGTGGAGGTACAGCGCTGAACGCCACGAACCTGATTTCCAGGACAACAAAGGATGTGGATATACTTGCTCTGTGCGACGAAGATATGAAGATATTAGACCCTGAACCGCTGCCCTCTGAACTTATAAATGCCGCATTATCCGTTGCAGAGAACCTCGGGCTGCCGTCAGACTGGCTTAATAACGGCCCAAGTCACGGCGATGGCGGAATATTCCGCCTTCGGGTTACCGCCCGGGCTGCCTGAACGTCTTACAAAAGAAGTCATTGGGAATAAACTCATTGTATATTATATCAGCCGGATTGACCAGATTTTTTTTAAACTCTATGCAGCAGTTGACCAATTCGGAGGTTACCATGCCGTTGACCTTGAAGCTCTTGCCCCCACAGATAAAGAAATTTTAATGGCAGCAGAATGGTCAATGACTCATGATATTTCTGACGGATACAGACTTTCTGTTAAATCATTTCTGGAAGAATTTGGTTATGAAAAAGCTGCAGAAAAAATATAGGGAATTGCTTGAAATCACTCTTCAGTTCCTCTGGGGAGAGTGGTCTTCTATTGGCGTTGCAGGCTCTATCGATAATTCCAAAACATCAAAACGTGTTATCGACCCGGAACCACTCGTGCTGTTTTCATTATCAGTATGCCGCTACGACCCGCGTCTTTATGATGAAATAATGGACTGGCTTAACCTTAACGGACAGTTCATAAACATACAGAGGCTGATTAAGCTTCAAAAAAAATATCAATTCAATTCCGGTCCGCAGATTAGTGCGGCAGCAGAGTTTCTTTCTAAAAAAAAGGAATACCGCCTGAAATGGGAAAAGCTTACATCTCTTTATAAATCGTCCGAATTAGAGAATCTTTTCTCAACTATCAGCGGAAAAGAGCTTCCGGTAAAAAAACCGGATCCGGTTTTTCTTAAAAAAGGAATAGTCAGAAATACCTTAAAATTAAGAGGATATTCAAGTGAATTTCCAACGACAGGAATCCCCTCTCTACTCCTCAGGATGCGTGCCCTTTTCGGTGTCAATTCAAGAGCTGAGATCATAACACTTCTTGGAAGCCAGCATGAAATATTTCCTGCCGAGGCGGCACGTCAGGCCGTATACGAGAAGAGATCGGTTCAATCGGTACTTATTGAACTTCAAAAATCGGGCATTCTTGAAAGCTATTCGTCCGGGAAAGAAAAGTACTACAGGCTGAAACAGGAAACTGTAAAAAGTCTGCTCCCGGATTCATTTATATGGGCTAATCTGGCTCCGGCATACAAGGGTCTTGAAATTATTCTGTCCGGTCTTAGAAATTCACAGGATACTGAAGACATGTTGATACTCTCATCAAATCTCAGACGATACTCAAAAGAAGCTTCTGATTTTTTTAATGAATCCTCATCCGGTTTATACTTAAGTGACAGCAGCCGCTGTCCGGGTGAAAAATATATTGATCTGTTTATTGATGATATTGACCGAATAAAGAATGTGATTTCCGGCTTGTAATAAATCTGCCGCACTCTGCAAACAGATTGTCTGGAACAGCCCAACACCCCACAAAGAATTTATCACAAGCTTGTTGCGTATCCCCCATTTTTAAGCCTGCCAGGTTCTTGTATATTCCTCAGTGTCTAAATTAACTTTTTCTTTACCGATGTACTCACATAAAAACATAAAAACTTACTAACATTTTCTCATCTCCACTGTTGTTTTTTATTTGAGGTGGGGTATAATGAAGAAGGTACAAGTTGAAAGGGAAAAGGGGAAAGAGTTAGAGTCGAAAGGGGAAAGGGTTAGAGTCGAAAGTCAGAAAGTCTTAAAGGCGAAAGTCTAAAGGCGGAAAGTCGAAAGTATTGGCCACGGAGACACGGAGGCACGGAGAAAATATTTCAGGAGATAAGAGGGATAAGATTAGAGAGATTTTGAGATGAAGAGATCTCAACATCTCTCCTTTGTTATCTCATCATCCCCTTCTCTTTGGTTTTGGAGTGGTGCTGTTAAGATGGTTTTGATGGGCTGGAAAAGGTTTCGACAAGCTTGCTTCGGTAAACTCAGCACAGGCAGGCAGCGTTGCTGTAAGAGGATTCTTCATTGAAGCAGACTTGCTTCGGTGAGCTTGCTTCGTTTTTATGATGACAATCAACAGACACTTGACGGAATCAGGTATGAGGTAGTTTCTATTCTCAGGAATCTGAGAGTAGAAGGAGGCTGAGAGCTTGCCTGGGATACGATGTTTACGCATCATAAAACCCGTTACTTCGGTTTCGGTCGCTTTCGGTTGCTTTCGGCCGGTTTTTGTAAATCTCTACAGAAAAGATTATCTAAAAGACCTGCAACAAAGATGAAAAGGTAAAGACAAAGGAGATAAGAGAGATAAGAGAAGGGAGATGTAGAGATGTAAAGGCGAAAGAGAATAAGGAGATAAGGGGATAAAACAAGAGAGATGTAGAGATGATGAATGGTTAAGTCAGAAAGTTAAAATGTTAAAGTCTGGAGTCTGTAAGTTACGTGCTTTTTTGATTAATAAGCTGATCCAAAAAAATATTGACATATCTTTATTGGCTTCATAAACTATACATAAAATTAGTATTATTTTTGTTCTACCAGGAAAAAAAGTATGGCCCTTAAAAAAGAAGATTTTGAAGAAATTGAAGACTATCTGAAAGAAGCAGTTCCTCGTATTCTGGCAGATCAGAGTCTGGGTAAGCCCCCTGCAGTATATGAAGTTGAACTTCGGGAACGCATGGTGCGGGTTGAAGAGGAGCTCAAAAACCAGAGGGATCTTATGAAGCAGGGCTTCGATCTCATGGATAAACGCTTTGTAGGTATGCAGACATCCATGGATAAACGATTTGTAGATATGCAGACATCCATGGATAAACGATTTGTAGATATGCAGACATCCATGGATAAACGATTTGTAGATATGCAGACTTACATGGATAAACGATTTGTAGATATGCAGACATCCATGGATAAACGATTTGAACAGGTTGATAAGCGCTTTGAGAGCATACAAAATTCCCTTGATAAACGCTTTGAACAGGTTGATAAACGATTTGAGAGCATACAAAATTCCATTGATAAACGCTTTGAACAGGTTGATAAGCGATTTGTAGATATGCAGACTTACATGGACAAACGATTTGTAGATATGCAGACTAACATAAATACCAGATTTGAAGACGTAAACTCAAAATTCAAAATGATGTTTACCTTTATGACTCTGGGATTTACTCTACTGGCCGTTATGATGACTGTTTATAAATTTATCAGATAAAATAATTAAAAATCATGTATTCAAAATATAGTCTACTGACAGTTCAGGAAAAACCTCCTTTAGCCTGGCAATATTTAATAATCGTGCCTTGACCGACTCAACCATATTTTTCATCAAATCAGAACCTCGATATATTTCTTCATAACATCAAATGTTTTTGTTTCTTTGGCAAGATTCATCAAAAGCTGTACATCCCTGTCACTTCGCTTCATATAGTTTTTTATTGCTTCTATAATGATATCAGAACCAACCTTACTTTTGAATCTGATTAAATCACATATAGTTTTTTCTATGGAGTAAATTTTTATATTTGTTCCATCTTTGACTTCAGTCCTGATACCCATAGTGTAATATTTATCAATAAAGTAATGCAGCTGAATAGGAGGATAGTCAGGAAGTATGATTTTTGATTTTTTTGGTATTGCAATACTGTACGCAGCCGGAATTGTTGTAGTCATCCCATAATATTCCAGTGCTGAAACAAGGCACAACACACCATTTGGAACGATTCTTGCAACCTCTTCGATCTCGTTTTCGTTTACATAATTTTTATCTTTATAAAGACCGCGTTTAATTCTCTCAATTATTCCTTCTTTTTCCAGTGAAGACAGATAGAATCTGTTTATATTAAGTTTTTCCAGTTCCCTTGTGGTAATATAACCCTTATTCAGCTTTATCTGATCAATTATTTTTTGTCTGTAATCCACAACATACCTCTTTAACAAACATACGGTCTCATACAGAATAAAGCCGTATATTTGTTAAAAGTCAAGTTCTTAATAAAAAATTGCCGAGAGCCAACTATATTCCCGCGGTTTCAGGGTGCAGGTCCATTTATATTCCTCAGTGTCTAAATTAACTTTTTCTTTACCGATGTACTCACATAAAAA
>CAZEJW010000219.1:0-5005 GCA_964512685.1 uncultured Leptospirales bacterium
AAAACCCCTGATATTCAGGGGTTTTGTTTTGCCCTCCCAAAACAAATTATAATAAAAAACTGCATCCTGAAAGATATCGACGAACTTATTATAATAAACAATCCGGAGATAAACAGAGGCATGGGTGATGTTGAAAGCCTTAACCAGAAAGTCAGTTTTTTCAGGATTTAAGATGCAAAGTAATATTCTTGACATATATATTCATGAGGCATAATTGTCATCATACGATGCGCCCGTAGCTCAGCTGGATAGAGCGTCGGACTTCGAATCCGTGCGTCGCAGGTTCGAATCCTGCCGGGCGTGCATAAACCCCTGATTATATCGGGGGTTTTTTTATTATGTCACTGAATACTGCTGAATCAGACCTTTCCCTGTATTCTGTAAAAATTAAAGAAGAATCCTTCCCTTTGTCAGGCCTCCCAAAAACTCAGATTGAAAGATTGGTGATAAATAATATCTGTAAAATACGTCCAGCAGCTTCAGGTTCTGCATATCCCAATCTTTTTATAAAAAAATCCCCCACATATAAAAAGTGCTGGTAAGTAAGATTTATTTATCTTATTAACTTTAATTTAAATATAAAATTATTACCAGGGGAGTACTATGAATCAAAAAACATCAAAAGAAAAAGTTTATTCTTACCAGGGACCGGGTGATAAAAAACTCGACAGTTTCATGAAAGATGTGCAGAGTACTATCCACATGTTCTATAATACCGTAAAAGAACATGGAGAAAGACCTGCCCAGAAATTTAAAGTTGATGGTATCTATCAGACAATTACCTACAATGAATATGCTGAAAAAATTGAAAATGCAGGAAACGGTTTCATTTCACTTGGAATAGAAAAGGGTGATTGCGTGAGCATAATGGCACATACTGCTCCGGAGTGGGACTGGGCAGATTACGGTGCACGTGCTACCGGTGCGATAGTAGGCACAATTTATCCATCGAGTTCCATTGAGGAAATTATTACTGTAGCAAATGATTCTGGTGTAAAATGTCTTTGTGTTGGTTCAGAGGATATCCTTGAAAGGATACTAAAACTTCGCGAAAATATTCCAACCCTTAAAAATCTGATAGTCCTTGATTCAAAATACACAAAAAAAAGTACTGAGATAATGAACCTGAATGATCTTATGAAAGCCGGAAAAGAGTTCAAGTCTGCAAATCCGGAGATATATGAAAAACGCTGGAAGTCTCTTACACAGGAAGATCCTGCAAGTATTCTCTACACATCAGGCACAACCGGAAATTTCAAGGGATGCCTTCTCACTCATAAAAATATTCTCTCTGCAACCATTGCAGTTTTACAGGTGGGAATCTGGGGAGGAAGACCTTTCAGTTGTGAGGATGTAGCCTTTTCTGTTCTTCCGCTTACACATAACTGGAACAGGTTTGACAATCACAGCTCGTGTATATGTTACGGCGGTCTTATGGGATATGCGGACTCCCCAAAAACTCTGATGGCTGACCTCCAGGAGATAAAACCTACTTTCCTCATGATGGTTGCAAGACTCTGGTTCAGGATCTTCAGCGGCGTAAAGGCCCTTATAACATCCACACCTGAAGGCAAAGAAAAATTTGAGTGGGCAATGAATATCGGCCAAAAGGTACTTGAACAGAGAATGGATGAAAACGGAGTAATTGATCTTACTCAGGATCCCCTTCAGGATCTTACCCCTGAGCTCAGGGAAGATTTTACAAAGGCAGATAAGGAAATTTTTGCAGCATTCAGAAATGCTTTTGGCGGAAAAATAGCGATGGCATACTCCGGTGGTTCTTTGCTTCCGGCAGACCTTCAGATTAACTACTGGTCAATGAATTTCCCGCTTCTTGACGGATGGGGACTCACGGAAACAACATCAGGAATAAATATGATTCATCCGAGATGTGTAAGAATAGGCTGGCTGGCTCCTGACTTTGCAGGACCCAATGCAGAAGGAAAACTCGCTGAAGATGGAGAGATCCTCGTTAGGGGGGATGCGGTTATTAAAGAATATTTCAAAAAACCTGAAGACACTGCAGCCAGTTTCACTGAAGACGGATGGTTTAAAACAGGTGATATAGGTGAATTTGATCATGGTTTTCTAAGAATCGTTGACAGAAAGAAAAGCATAATTGTTCTGGATACCGGCAAGAATGTATCACCGGCGCATGTTGAACTCAAATTTGCAAACAGTTCAATTATTGAGCAGATCGTGATCATTGGTGATAACAAAAAATATATCACAGCACTGGTGGTACCTTCCTTTGACAATATCATCAATCTTTTTAAATTTAAGGGAATCAGCATCGATGAGTCAAAACTTAAATACGCGATAGTCAATGGAATGGATACATGCATAGAAGGCGGTGATGAACTTGCTTCGCATCCTGAAGTTATAAAAATGATCGAAGAAGAGATAAAAAAAGCCAATAATGAACTCTCTGATCATGAATCCATCAAACAGTACATCATTCTGCCGAGAAAACTGACTGAAGAAAGGGGAGAACTAACACCGACTTTGAAGGTTAAGAACAGAGTTGTATTCAAAAACTACAGCAAAGAGATTGAAGAGCTTTATAGATAGAAATTAATAAGGTGAGTATCGCATATAGTTTATTTTTGTCATTCCTGCGAAGGCAGGAATCTCATGGAACAAAGTTCATGAGATTACCGTATGGATACCGGTATTCTCTTCGAGAAACCGGAATGACACACTGGGAGTTTCATAAATATCCTGCATGAGATTCCGGTATCGGCTTTGCCGAACCGGAATCTCATGATAATCTGCAACAGCTGAATAATTATTATCCCTCAAAACCCTCAAGGTATTCCCATCTTTCATAGAGATTTTCCAGTTCGGATTCGAGTTCACCGAGTTCTGTTTTCAGGTCTGCAACTCTTTCGCCGTTTTCCTGATATATTGAAGGATCAGCCATGAGCTCATATATATCATGCTTTCTTGCTTCCTTCTTTTCAAGAAGAGCAGGCATGGCTTCCAGCTCTCTCTTTTCATTGAAACTGAGTTTTGTCTTTACTTTCTCTTTCTTTTCTCTGATTTTTTTTTCAGTCTTTGTTTCGGGTGGTTCTAATCTTTTTTTTCTTTCCAGCCATTCATCATATCCACCGGCATTCTCCACAACAGTACCATCTCCCATAAACGCGAATGTTTCAGTTACAACATTGTTTATAAATGTACGGTCATGACTTACAAGGAGGAGGGTTCCGTCAAAGTCGAGCAAAAGTTCTTCGAGCAGCTCAAGTGTCTCAATGTCCAAATCGTTAGTTGGTTCATCCATTATCAAAAAGTTAGACGGCCTGGTGAATAGTTTCGCGAGAAGAAGCCTGTTCTTTTCTCCTCCTGAAAGTGCCCCGACTTTTACATCTGCCCGGTCAGGTGTAAATAGAAAATCCTGAAGATAACCGATTATATGTTTTTTCTTTCCGTTGAAATCAATTATTTCATTACCCTCTGCAACATTGTCTTTTACACTTCTGGTTTCATCCAGCTGATTCCGCATCTGATCGAAATATGCCTTTTCTATACGGGTACCGGTTTTAATATTTCCCTGAATGGGTTCAAGTTCGCTCAGAAGAAGTTTTATGAGAGTACTCTTTCCGCATCCGTTTGGACCGATTATTCCTATTCTGTCGCCCCTCTGAATTATTGTCGAAAAATTATTTATTATTGTATTTTCATTATAGGCAAAAGAAATACTATCAGCTTCGATAATAATTTTTCCGGAGGTATCTGATTTCTGGATCTCAATTTTTACATTCCCCTGAAGTTCACGACGAACAGATCTTTCATCTCTCATCTTTTCGAGGGCCCGAACCCTGCCTTCGTTTCTGGTTCGTCTGGCCTTTATTCCCTTTCTGATCCAGGCTTCTTCGATTGCAAGTTTTTTGTCAAAAAGTTCATTCTGATTTTCTTCTGCTGCAAGCCAGGCTTCCTTTCTTTCGAGAAATGTTCTGTAATCGCATCTCCAGTCAAAGAGCCTTCCACGGTCGAGTTCAACAATTCTGGTCGCAATTTTCTGCAGAAAGCTCCTGTCGTGGGTAACGAATATAACGGTTTTATCATAACGTAAAAGAAAGTCTTCCAGCCAGGTTATTGAATCAATGTCAAGATGGTTTGTTGGCTCATCAAGCAGAAGGATGTCCGGTTCATTCACAAGTGTCCTTCCAAGAAGCACCCTTCTTTTCATGCCTGCTGACAGCGTTGCAAATTCTGGATTCGGGTCCAGGCTGAGAATGGAAAGGGTTCTGTCTATCTGCTGTCTTGCTTTGAGTTCTTCTGCTGAATCTATTTTATGGTGATAATCATCAGGGTGGATTATGCCTTCTGCAATAATATCGTATATGCTTCCTGTAAGGTCTTCAGGGATTTCCTGTGTAAGTAGTGCGGTTTTAAGCCCTTTGTCATAGTGGATCTCTCCTGAATCCGCCTCAAGGTCACGGTTTATAACTCGCATCAGGGTTGTTTTGCCTGTACCGTTTCTGCCGAGAATGGCAATCTTTTCTGTTTCGTGGATCTGTATATCAATCCCGTCCAGAAGAGGCGCGCTGCCAAAGGCAAGAGATACATTCTGTAGATTTAATAGTGCCAGTGTTTTGCTCCTGGGAATTTTTTTATCTTATTGTTTTTGTATGCAGCTAATGTCAAGCGGGATTTATTGGGGAAAATTTCGGTAGACTTCTTTCCTGTGCCTGATTCTGATCAGAAGAACAAGCAATTCATTATCTTTGATTTCGTAAATGATTTATTGTTTAATTTTATTCCATGAAACCGCTGTGTTGTTTCCCTCTTTTTCTTTATCATAAGCGGCAATGTCTTCAAGTTCTTCAATATATTCAAGAAGCCTGTCATAATCTTCTTTTGTCAGGATTACGTTCGTTGGGTTCCCTTTGTCATCGACAATGTATTTTTCATTAACCTGTATCATTTGATGCTCCTGTGTTTAGCGGTCAATTGTTCAATTATAATCATACTTAATTCGGATTTTGATTTATTTACCAAA
>CAZEJW010000220.1:0-4950 GCA_964512685.1 uncultured Leptospirales bacterium
ATATTACCTCAACCCGGATAAATAATGAAGACATTAACTCTGTAAAGCTTGATATCTTTGACATAAACGGAGACAGGGTTATATCGAAAAATCTGAGTTCATTACCTGCAAAATGGAACGGGAGAAACAGCAGAGGTATCCGTGTAAAACCGGGCTTGTATATTATTAAGGTCGTTGTAGAGAATACAGCCGAAGCAACATATGGTAAGAAAATCATCAGGATTCTTGTAAACTACTGATTGTAAAGGAAGCTGATATACGAATGATCTTTAAAAAAATGAAAAAGAAATCTGACGGAATTTTTATAACAATATTATTATTATTTATCTTTATCTATAACATCCCTCTTTTTGCAGAAGGCGCAGGAAGCAGGGCTGCTTTTACCCGTGGGGGCTGGGCAGGGGCAAGATATGTTGCAATGGGAGGGGCAGGTGAGGTCATATGTGATGATATATATGCGATATACTGGAATCCTGCCGGTCTGACAGCCCTTTCTGGCAAACATAAACTCTCAGGTGATGAAATAAAGGAAAAGGCAAGAAAGGGCAGGGTTGATGATATTTCCGAAGCAGACCTTCTCAATTTTTCAGAGGATGAAAAAAAGGAAAACACATATCAGATAGGTGCATCTGCTTCACTTCTCGATGTTGAACGGAAGGCGGGTTTTGCCGGTTTTGCTTTTGATTTTTTCGGGGGGGTTCTTGGAACAGGCATGTATTCGATTTTTTCAACAGGTATTGAATCTTACAATGAAAGCGGAGTCCAGGGTGAGGATTTAAATTATATAGCTGCAGTGCCCTGTCTTTCTTATGCGTGGGCTGTTGGAGTGACAGCAATTGGAATCACAGTAAAGGGACTTTATGAGAAAATCGGTACAGTTGAGTATATGGGACTTGGAGCGGATTTCGGGGCACAGTTTGATGTACTGCCCTTTCTCAGGCTTGGATTTGTGCTTCAGGACCTCGGTACAGGACTTTCTCCTGTTGACAAAGGGGATGATGTCGATCCCAAATACGATTTTGCCTCTCCTTCCCTGAAACTCGGAGTTGCCCTTGTCAGTGATTCCGGAGTGACCATCGCCCTTACAACTGTAAAAAAAATTGAGCAAAATGACTATGAAATGAACATAGGCGCCGCATATAAGGTTGCTGATTTTCTTTCTGTTTATCTTGGAATAAATGATAATGTTTTTACAACAGGTGTCACAGTAAAACTGTTTACAATGGATTTCTCATATGCTCTATCTGTTGACAGAATTGATAGCGGTTATAATAATACAGTTTCATTTTCACTTTTTTTCTGATATCTTTTTTATTTAAATTTATTGATTTTTTTTATTGTTATTATTGATTATCATATCGGTTTTATTGATTGTGTTTGTAAATTATGGAGAATTGGCTGAATGAAAGACAAAGTCAGGATAATGGGGATACTAAATGTTACTCCGGATTCATTTTATGATGGGGGACTGTATACTGATGTTGATGCAGCAGTAAGCAGGGCTGAGCAAATGATATCCGAAGGTGTTGATATAATCGATATTGGTGGGGAATCAACAAGACCCGGATCTGATGCTGTATCTGCACAGAAACAGATAGACAGGGTTTGCCCGGTGATAGAAAGACTTAGAGGCAGGGGAGTCCCTATCTCCATTGATACCACTGATTCTGTTGTGGCAGATTCGGCGTGCCGTGCCGGAGCTTCGATCATAAATGATATAAGCGGTTTGACTTTTGACGCGAATATAATCGATGTTGCTGCTGATAATAACGCAGAACTGGTTATATGTCATATAAAGGGGATTCCTGGTAACATGCAGAATAATCCAGTATATGAAGATCTTTTTTTTGAGATTGAGACATTCCTTATGCAGGCGGCTGCAAAAGCTGAAGCCGGAGGCGTTCATACAGAAAAAATTATTATTGATCCGGGTATTGGATTCGGGAAAACTCTTGAGGATAACTACAGGATAATCAACAGGATTTCCGCCTTCAGAAAAAGCGGTTACAGGGTATTGGTTGGGCTTTCCAGAAAGTCTCTTATCTCAAAGCTTTATAAGGGGGATGTTGACCGCCTTCCCGGAACTATTGCCCTTAATACCGTATCAGTAATGAATGGTGCGGATATAATTCGTGTCCATGATGTAAGAGAACACAGGCTTGTGCTCGATACTCTGGAAGTTCTACAAAGGGTTTCATGATTATGGAAGGAATGTGGGACAGCATATTGATTTATCTGACTGATTTCTGGGATATTTTCAGGCATATTCTGGATATCACGGTGGTTGCACTCATATTCTACTGGATCTATAAATTTTTTACAGATACAAGAGCGGTACAGCTCATCAAGGGCGTTATTGTAATTGCAATTGTTGCGGTTCTTGCCGGATTGTTAAGACTTGATGCTCTTGACTGGCTTGTAAAAAATATTACCTCATATTTGGTAATCACAGTTATTATACTGTTTCAGCCCGAACTCAGAAGGCTGATAACCCAGTTTGGACAGAGGAACTGGCTTTCTGCTGAGTCAACAGCCGAGATTTTCCCTTTGGATGAACTGGTGAATTCTCTTTTTTCCATGTCAGAGGAGAAGACAGGGGCGCTTATTGTAATTGAGCGAAATACGGGCCTGAAAAGTTATGTGGAGTCTGGCGTGCTTGTTGATGCTGTAATATCCGAAGAGTTTATAAGAACAATTTTTTTCCCTCTTACTCCATTGCATGATGGTGCAATAATAATTCAGGAGGGAAGGATTGCGGCTGCCGCGTGTTACCTGCCACTTAGTGATTCAAAACAACTGAAGAAACAGCATGGAGCCCGTCACAGAGCTGCTCTGGGCATTGCAGAAGAGACGGATGCTCTTGTACTGATTGTTTCAGAGGAAAACGGTAATATTTCGATGATGGTAAATGGAAAAATGATTTCCAGGATAAAAGACAGCGATCTCAAGAATATGATTCTGTTCTACATGAATCCTAAAACAGCTTACGAGGAAAAGTATAGTATCTGATGAAAATTGTTCCGGAAAGAATAATCAGCATTATTCGAAACAAAAACCTTATCCCAAAGGTTGTTTGTCTTCTTCTTTCTTTTATGCTCTGGTCCTATCTTTCTTTTACGAGTATGGGAGAGATAAAATTCAGGATTCTTCTGGATTATTCGAGATTGCCTGGAAAGTATTCTCTTCTCGATAAACCAAGAAAATACGTTATAGCCAAGCTTGAAGGAAAAAAAGAACATCTTCGTAATGTCAATATAAAGAATATAAGGGCTTTTGTGGATTTTGAGAAGCCGGCACTTGACTCTACTGTCAAATACAGAATCAGAATAATTAAAAATGAAATTCCCGAAGGCATAAGGATAAAACTGGATAATAAATATATTGAACTCACAGTCGAAAAAAAGATTCAGAAGATGGTGAGGGTGATTCCAAACATTAAAGGAGATGTTACGGAGGGATTCGTTGTTGGCAAAACAACAATAAAACCTGATGCTGTCAGAGTTGTGGGTCCAGAATCCAGGTTAAAAGATCTTGAATTTGTTTATACTGAAGCAATATCAGTAAGCGGTCTGTCTGCAAATACAGTGAGAGAGGTTCCTCTGAAAATGGAAAATCTTAAAAATATCAAGGTTTCTGAAACAAATTTCAGGATTAATATCCCAATAATAGAATATGGAAATCTATACAGCGTAAATGCTCCAATTCTATTCAGAAATATTCTACCGTCATATGACTATAAACTCAATGTTTCAAATGTGAAAATCTATTATAAGTCGCCCGGTAAAATAAAAGTGAGCGAGTATGATATCGATACATCTGTTGATGTAAGCAGGATTGATGTTAAGAAAATGCTGAAGGATAATAATACATTTTCAAAAGAGATGCCGGTGAAAATACTGTTCAGGAACAATATTGATGGTGTGGAGATTGTTTCTGTTGTCCCCGAGAAAGTAGTTGTCAATATCAAGAGGAAATAGCTCTTCCCAGATGCTCAGCAATGTCTAAGTGTTTTTACCTGTTTGATTTATCCTTCGATTTTTGATAAATTAGAAAACGAATGGAGGCTCAATGTTCAATATTATAAAAATAATTTTTATTATAGCTCTTTTTTATGCGATCTTTAATATCGTAAAATTTTTCATTGTACTCAGAAAAAATGTTGAGGAACTTGAAAAGAAGACCGGCAGCAGAAAAAAAAGCAGATTCAAATCAAAAGATTATGAAAATGATAAAACAGATTCCGTTATTGAACTCGATAAAGATCAATATAAAGTAGAATGATAGTAAATGAATAAGAAAGTAATTCTAATTCTGTTTCTTATCCCCTTCCTCATTTCATGTGGCAGGTTAAAAGGTGAATTTTCTGTAAAATATCCATTGGATGAAACCTACAGGAGAATCCACAGAAAACCTGAAATCAGAAATGATCAAACAGTAAAGTGGATTTATAGATTCAAGACAATGCCAGACAAGTTGACTGTTGGTGTTGTAGTAATGAAAAAAGAAGCTTTATGGATTGATTATTCGTCTTACAGAGAAACTGTCTCCGGTACCAGTCCTATTCTTTATGGACAAATAAAGAATTATCCGCCAGGAGAATACAGAATAGTTATTACTGATTTCTTAAAAGAAAATAAAATTATAGATGATTTATATCTTCAGGTTTATTCTGATCTTGAGGACGAGGAACTTCCTCTGGAGTAGTCCTTCCATTGTAAATCCCTGCTTTTTATGAATTTGTTGTCTTTTGCTGACATTTGAATTTTTGCATACAGATAATCTTTTGATTTTAGGGTCTCAGAGGATGATTTGCAGGTCTCAGAGGAAATTTATGTTCTAAAATAAACACAAAAAAAGGTTATCTGAATCAAGATAACCTTTGCCTTATTAGCGAGGGAGGGACTCGAACCCCCCACACCACGGATATGAGCCGTGTGCTCTAACCAACTG
>CAZEJW010000221.1:0-4907 GCA_964512685.1 uncultured Leptospirales bacterium
TACATGTCATGTCAATTTCATTTTTTCCGAAAAGGATAGACCTTCTGCCTAAAATTTCAATTTTTACAGCTTTTTTTCCTTTTGATGAATCCAGTCCTGATGAAACAGGAAGCCTGTGCCTGATTTCTCCGAAGATCCCTCCGGCTTCAGGCATTCGCTCTGATTTGTATTTTGCTGCGATTTTTTTAGCTTCTTCCGTCTTTAGAACCGGTTTGAATTCATCCATACATATCACGTTGTCTGCTACGTCAAAGTAATCTCCCGAACCGCCCATTACCATGACAGTTGAAATTTCTTTTTCTTCCCATAATTGTTTTACCCTGTCTATAAAGGGTGTAATAGGTTCACGGTCTTTGGAGACGAGTTCCTGCATTCTGTGATCACGGATCATGAAATTTGTAGCTGAGGTATCCTCATCTATGAGCAGCAGTTCTGTACCTGCTTCGATTGCTTCGATTATATTTGCGGCCTGTGAAGTGCTGCCACTTGCATTTTCTGTAGAGAATGAATCAGTGTCCTGGCCAAGTGGTAAATTGCTGATGAAAGGAGAAATAAAGGTTTTTTCTATCCTTCGCCCATCCTCAGAGCGTATTTTGAAAGCTGTTTCATCTGTCGCGCACAGTTCCCGACCGTCACCCGGAATGTGGTTATAGATTGAAAGTTCTATCGTATCCAGAATTGTTGATTTTCCGTGATAGCCGCCTCCTGCTATGAGAGTGATTCCTCTTGGAATTCCCATTCCTGAAATTTCACCTCTGTTGGGCAGGTTTAATGTTATTCGAAGTTTGTCTGGAGACAGAAAGGGTACTGCTCTCTCTTTTTCCATTGGCCGCTGATCAATGCCACTCTTCCGGGGGAGAATGGAGCCGTTGGGGATGAAGGAGACGATTCCATGTTTTTTCAGGATACCACGAATAAAATCATTATCTTCGGCTGTTAGAACGTGCATTCTAATGAGTTCTTCATCTGTTTTTATAAAAAAAAGTGAGTTTTTCACTATTGCAGGTAGTTCCTGAAAAAACATTTGCAGGCATTGTTCAGAAGTTATTCTTCTGCCGCTGGCGGGAAGCCCCATCCTGAAACGTACTTCAATCGTATCTCTGTTAATCAGAACTGAAGTTTTATCGAGAATCTGTTGTCCTGGGCAGTCAATTGTTATAAGACCGCTTTTCCCTGAGCCCCTTATCCCTTTGGAATACACACAGATCGATGAATTGAATTTTCTTGTTAAAAAATCCCTGAAGGCAATTTCCCGTGATTTTGTGCAGTAGAGTTCTCCCGGAAACCCGCTGTTATCAATATTTACAAGACAACGGATTCTGCTCGGGTCGGCAAAGGGGTCTCCCTGTACATGATCTATGGCTATCCGGTAAAATTCAGTATGGTATTGCCCCTGGATTTCCTTGTAAGCCTTGTATCCTCTGCCATCTATTTTTTTTATAATGTCGTTTAATATCTGAATTGGTTTCATTTTAAAAGTGATAACAGATTCAAAAATATGTACAGGAGTTCAATCCGGTACATATTTTTGTGCTGAATTTAGTAACCTGAGAGTGACCAGTGATTTTTGCCATCAGAGTCATAGCACTGGCCGTTTCCACATGACGAGGAAAATGTTGATGGACTGCCGCAGCTTCCGCCTTTGATCTTTTCACAGATTTCTTTGCCTTTTTTACGGTCAGACCAGCTGTCACCATTGATGCAGACTACAATTTTTTTGCCGCTTTTTTCCCAGTCGCTTCCATACATGCATTTTGCCATAAGCTGGCTACTGACTGCAAGAAAGATCAGCAATCCTGCAAAACAGATAAGTCTTTTCATGTTTTCCTCCGGTTTTTAAATTTGTGTGATTATATATTTAATAAATAAAAAAGTAAAGAGCAGGATGAATATTTTGTTGTAGATCGTTTCTATTTGGCGATGAAATTAAAACGAGTAAATTCTTCTTGAAATGCTGATGCAACCAACTATTATTGTATAGGTTTTATGTTTTTTTTCCAGATCTCAGCACCTTATCCTATCAATAATCCAGTGGTATAAAATGAATAATCGCCCCCTTAAAATAATGCTTGTTGAAGATGAATCAATAATTGCAATGCACATTGAAACTCTTCTCGATGAACTCGGTTATATAGTAACCGGTGTATACGCATCCGGAGAGGATGCGCTTGAGAGGATTGAACAGGAAGGTCCGGATATTCTCCTTCTTGATATTATGTTAAAGGGACGAATCGATGGAATTCAGACTGCTGAAATCGTCAATGAAGAACACGGTATCCCGGTTATATACCTAACCGCTCACTCTGACAGGGATACTTTAAACAGGGCGAAAAAAACAGAGCCATATGGTTATATTCTCAAGCCGGTCGATGATAATAAAATTTATACAGAAATCGAACTCGCCTATAATAAATTTATTTTTACAGGGAAGCTTCAGCAAAGTAATCAGCGTTATCAAATGCTTTTCAACAGCAACAATGATTCTGTGTCACTTTTTAATCTCAGCGGAGATTCTCCTGAGAATTTTCTCGAGGTAAACGATATTACATGTGAAACTCTTGGTTATTCAAGAGAAGAGCTGCTGAAAATAAATTATATGGATCTTGTTTCTGAGAATGACCGTAATTATGTGAGATCAATGTTTCAGAGACTCGATGAAAAGAAGAGGGTTCTTTTTGAAATAGACCATATAAAAAAGGATGAGACATCATTGCCATGTGAGGTTAGCGCTCATCTCTTTGATTTTCAGGGCAGGCCTATTGTTATTGCAAATGCACGAGATATAAGTGACCGCAAGCGTGTTGAAGAGCAGATGAAGCTGAAGGACAGCGCGATTGAGGCATCGATCAATGCAATTATTATTACAGATCTTGATTTTAGAATTCAGTATTTTAACAGGTCTTTCCTTACTATGTGGGGGTTGAAAGATCCTGTTGATGTTATGGGACGATCTTTTTTTGATATATATGATTCGAGAAACGATATTTCTGAAATACGGGAGGATCTCATCAGCAAAGGGAAAATGATAGGAGAAATTTCATTTTCTGATTATGAGGGCTTTCATAAAGAAGCAAAATATGCAGCAAGCCTTATCGAAGACAGGAACGGAAGTCCGGCATATTATATGTCTTCATTTATAGATATAACCGAACAGAAAAGACTTGAAAAAGAAATAATGAAGATTAGTGAAATCGAAAGGCAGAGTATGGGGCAGGATCTTCATGATGGACTTGGCCAGAAATTAACAGGGATTGCTTTTTTAGTAGAGGCTTTGAAACAGACAATGGAAGAGAATGTATACCCTGAACTGGGAGAAATATTAGAAATAAAGAAACACGTTGACGAATCAATAGAACAGACCCGAAAAATTGCAAAGGGACTTTGCCCTGTAAATCTTGAAAGCTTTGGAATCATCTCTGCTCTTGAAGAACTTGCTGCGGATACCACTGATGTTTTCAGGGTAAGATGTTCATTCCAGAAAAAAGGCTATGTAAATATAAAAGACAGCGCTGTATCTACTAATCTCTATTTTATTGTTAGAGAGGCAATCAATAATGCAATCAAGCATGGAAGTGCAAAAAATATTGATATAAAACTTGTTGCCTCCGAAAAACTGATGAGTCTGACTGTTACGGATGATGGCAGTGGTGAACACGGTTCGGGAAAGAAGAAACCGGGGATGGGACTCATGATCATGAAATACAGAGCAGAGATGATAGGCGGAAATTTCTATGCTGAAAATATTGAAAAAGGTTTTTCTGTGAAAGTGGAACTGCCCAGGTAGTATTGATTAATTTGGCTCTTTCCGTTTTTTTGGGGAAAGGGTCAAGAGTCAATTTATTTTAAATCACCAAAATCCGTTATTGACATGTCCCTCAAAAGAGCTTTATATATATGTAGGGGATAGTTTACAAAAAAATCCCCTTTTTTTTGTAAACTTGATATAATAAAAAAAATGGAAAAACTGCGAATTTATCAGGATGGTGGGAGATGCAAACAAAAAACGGGATCATAAAAATAATGCTGGTGGATGATCACCCTCTTGTCAGACAGGGTATAAGTAAAATCATCGATAAAGTGGAAGATATGGAAATATGTGCTGAAGCAGGAACCGCCGGAGAGGCAGTCACACTTATTGCCAGGAATGAACCAGACATTGTTATTGCTGATATTTCTCTTGAAGGAGAGGCAAATGGGATTGATCTGGTTAAAGCAATAAAAGAAAGGTATGGATATATTAAGGTTTTGGTTCTTTCTATGTTCGATGAAACGGTTTATGCAGAAAGAGCTATTCGGGCAGGAGCGAGGGGGTATATGACCAAGAAGGAAGCTCCTTCCAATGTGGTAAATGCCATTCGGATAATTTTGAAGGGTGAACTCTATCTGACCGGAGGTATCACCGGGAAGATAATCGATAAATTACTGCACACTTCATCAGATGCATCTCAGACTCCAGTTGATTTGCTTACAGACAGGGAATTTGAAATATTTCAGCTTGTGGGTAATGGATTCGGGACAGGAGAGATTGCAAAAAAACTAAATCTGAGTGTAAACACAATAGAAAGTCACAGAAAAAAAATCAAGGATAAGCTGGGGATAAAAAAAGGGCCAGAGCTTGTCAAGAGTGCTGTTCAGTGGGTTATCAGCCAAAGCTGAAGAATTAAGAGGTAATGGTGGATTCCGTTATGATGATTATGGGGAGATGCGTTATTGACGTTTTGGAAAAAAAAGAATATATATGCACTAATAATGCAGGGTTTGCTTTTAGCAAACAATTGAATTTGACAATCGGGCTTTCCACCCGAGATCTCTTTTAGCCCTAAAAAGCCCTCCGTGATTGGATGGCATATTTTTTATTATCCAAATTTCTTCCTTCTCTCTTTCATGAATTGTCTGTGAATTTTGTG
>CAZEJW010000222.1:0-4876 GCA_964512685.1 uncultured Leptospirales bacterium
GAGAGATGAATTGAAAAAAAATGAAGAAAAAATTGGCTTTTTGGAGGATTTTTTTTCAGTTTCAATTTACGGGTGCTGATGGCAGTCTCAGAGGTTGATTTACAGGTCTCAGAGGTAAAATTTAAGAATAACAGAAAAAGTACATTTGCAATAAATTGCTGGTGTCAGAGGAATATTCCCGCGTCTCAGAGGTGAAATTCATGGTCTCAGAGGAAATTTTTCAATCACATCATATAAATCATCACTTAAATACTTGCTGCCCAGTAAAACCTAAAATAAAAACTTGACTCTGTCATAGAAAAGGAATATCTTGTATCAAGATATCTTGATATAGTAATATAATGAAAACAATAAATATACTTAAATCTCTTTCAGATGAAACAAGGCTGAAGCTGTTACTTCTGCTCTGTGAAAATGAATTCAGCGTAAATGAAATCGTATCCATAATGGATATGGGCCAGTCCAGAATATCCAGGCATCTCAGGATTCTCACTGAGGCAAATCTCCTGGAATCAAGAAGGGACGGGCTGTGGGTATTCTATCGTGCAGTTGAAAGCGGCCCTGGAAATGACTTTGTTTCATTTTTGAAGAATTTTATAGCAGATGATGAAAAACTAAAAGAAGAGATCCAGGCTTTGAACATGAAGATTGCAGAGAAATCCAGTGAAAGAGTGAGGTTTTTCGATTCCATAGCATCAGACTGGGATGTTATAAAAAAGGACATTCTTGGCGGGTTGAACGTCTCAGAGGAAATTTTGAAAAGAGCATCTTCAGCCGAGATAATTGCAGACCTTGGCTGCGGAACCGGAGAACTGCTTGAATTGTTTGCCGGTATGGGCAAATGTCTTATCGGGGTTGATAATTCCCCGGGAATGCTGGAAAAAGCAGAAGAGAGACTAAACTCAGGGGCAGATCTTCGCATAGGAGATCTTGAACACCTGCCTATGCGGGAGGGAGAGGTCGATTGCTGTATAGTGAATATGGTTCTTCATCATCTAAAGGCACCTGAAGTCGTTTTCCCGGAAATAAAGCGTGTTTTGTCTAAAGGCGGCAGGCTTATCATTGTGGATCTTGGTAAACATAAAAATGAGGATATGCGAGATAAATATGGCCATCGCTGGCTTGGGTTTTCAGAAGATGAACTGGAAACTATGCTCATAAATGCAGGAATGAAAATAGAATCCGTATCAGAATACAGCGGAGCAGCAGGTGTTAAGGTGCTGCTTTGTGAAGCACATAAGTCCTGATAAGTATTTTCAGGGTTTTAAATACAATTTTTAAGATGAAAACAATCCATTTAAAAAGGAGCTTAATAATGAATATGAAAGAAACGAATGGTGTTTATGATCTCGATTTAAGCCTCGAGCATAAGGTGGCAGACATGTCACTTGCAGAGTGGGGAAGAAAAGAGATCGAGCTTGCAGAGGATGAAATGCCCGGTCTTATGGCAGTAAGGGAAAAATACGGAAAAGAGAAGCCATTAAAGGGTCTCAGGGTCACAGGCAGTCTTCACATGACAATTCAGACAGCGGTTCTTATCGAGACTCTCTATGAACTTGGAGCTGACATCCGCTGGGCATCATGTAACATCTTTTCAACACAGGATCACGCAGCAGCTGCAATTGCCGAATCAGGCAAGGCAAAGGTTTTTGCATGGAAGGGAGAAACACTCGAAGAGTACTGGTGGTGTACAGAAATGGCACTCACATGGCCGGATGGAACAGGCCCAAATCTGATTGTGGATGATGGTGGTGATGCAACCCTTATGGTTCATCAGGGATACAAGGCTGAGAAAGATCCTTCAATTCTTGACAGGAAGTACGACATCAAGGAAATGCAGATAATCATAGATCGTCTCAAAGAAGGCCTGAACAGAAGCACAGACCACTGGCAGAAAGTGGCAGCAGATATCAGGGGAGTCTCAGAGGAAACAACCACAGGAGTTCACAGGCTCTACCAGATGCAAAAGAGCGGAGAACTTCTCTTTGCAGCAGTAAATGTAAATGACTCTGTAACCAAGTCCAAGTTCGACAATCTCTACGGATGCCGTGAGTCTCTTGCAGACGGAATCAAGCGTGCAACAGATATAATGGTTGCAGGAAAAGTAGTTGTTGTATGCGGATACGGAGATGTTGGCAAAGGATGTGCCCAGTCAATGAGATGGTTTGGTGCAAGAGTTCTCGTTACAGAGATCGACCCAATCTGTGCGCTTCAGGCAGCAATGGAAGGTTATGAAGTAACAACCATGGAAGAAGCGGCGTCACAGGGGGATATCTTCGTAACAGCAACCGGTAACCTGGATGTAATAACAGGCGTTCACATGGAACAGATGAAAGAAGGAGCAATCATCTGTAATATCGGACATTTTGACAGTGAAATTGCAATGCACTATCTTGAAAACAATCCAAAGTGCATTAAGGATACAATCAAGCCTCAGGTAGACAGATGGAAGGTTGAATCAGGCAAATCGATAATAGTACTTGCAGAGGGAAGACTTGTAAACCTTGGATGTGCAACAGGACACCCAAGCTTTGTAATGAGCAACAGCTTCTCTAATCAGGTTCTTGCCCAGATAGACCTTGCAAAGAACGATTATGAACCAATAGTATTTACTCTGCCAAAGATTCTTGATGAAGAGGTTGCAAGGCTTCACCTTGGGAAACTCGGTGTAAAGCTTTCAAAACTGACAAAGGAACAGGCAGATTATATAGGAATCCCGCTTGAGGGGCCATTCAAGCCTGAGCATTACAGATACTGATATTGAAAAAATTTTATTGTACCCGCTGAGAAAAAACGGCGGGTACAATGATAATCTTCTTTTTTTATTCTATAAATCCGAGCCTTGAGAAATTACCATTCGAAATATCCTCTGTGTTCCAGTAGATCATGAATGCCTTCCCTTTGATGTCATCAAAATCAACATAACCGAAATACCTGCTGTCCAGAGAATTCTCCCTGTTGTCTCCGAGAACCACAAACTTTTTCTCAGGAACAGTACCGTTTACCTTGCCGCCCTGAAATCTGTCCCATGTTTTTCCCTTGATGTACGGTTCTTTGATTTTCTTACCATTTATAAAAACCGAACCATCCTTTATCTTAAACCTGTCTCCGGGAATCGCAATGCATCTCTTAATATATTCTTTTGTGTTCTGATGTCCGGGGTCTTTTATTATAACAAGATCTCCTCTTTTTGGTTCAGAATAGAACAGCTTTTGTGCAAAAAGGTGATCTCCGATTTTAAGAGTATCTTCCATTGAACCGGTGGGAATAAAATAAGCACCGCATCCTGTTAAAAGATTAAGCAGTAAAATGAGTGCAGCAAATTTGATCTGTCTTTTCATCCTTATACTCTCTGATCATTTTAATAAAGTACTCGTGAACACGAAGGTCCCCGGTGAGTTCCGGGTGAAAGCTCGCGGCAAGCATGTGGTTCTGCCTTACCAGAACAGGCACATCCTCAAAAGCGGCCAGCACTTCAACATTGCTGCCTGCTTTTTTTAGAAGAGGCGCGCGGATGAAGAGGGCCCTGAAGGGGATCTCTCCAATGCATGGAATCTCTATGTCAGTCTCGAAACTTTCCTGCTGCCTTCCGTATGCGTTCCTTTGTACTGTGATATCCATACACGAAAGCCCTGGCTGGTCACTGCCGTAGAGTACCTTTGCCAGCAGAATCATGCCTGCACATGTACCGAAAGCGGGCAGACCATTGCAGATTTCACTTTTCAGGATATCCCCAAGATTGCTCCTGAAAATGAGTTTGCTGATCGTTGTGCTTTCACCTCCGGGAATGATTATGCCGTCCAGATCATATAGATCATCCGGCTCCCGTATCAAAAGAGCTTTATTCCCGGTGTTTTTTACTGCATCACAGTGTTTTGCAAAAGCACCCTGCATTGCAAGAATTCCGATTTTAAACATCGGTATTTACCAGCCTCTGCCTGCAAGACGGTCTTCGGGTTTCAGCTCTGTTACACCAATGCCAGTCATTGGCTCGCCAAGATTTTTTGAGAGTTCAGCAAGTTTCTGTGCATCATTGTAGAATGTAACAGCCTGGACAATCGCTTTAGCGCGCTTTACAGGATCACCGGATTTGAAGATGCCTGATCCAACGAAAACTGCCTCTGCACCAAGCTGCATCATGAGAGCCGCGTCAGCCGGTGTTGCCACTCCGCCTGCTGAGAAATTGGGCACAGGCAGTTTGCCCTTCTCGGCAATTTCCAGAATAAGTTCGTATGGAGCTCCCATATCTCTTGCAACTGACATGAGTTCCTCTTTCGGGAGATTCTGAATTCTTCTCATGTCATCCATTAAGGTTCTCATATGCCTTACAGCCTCTATTACATCACCGGTACCTGCTTCACCCTTGGTTCTTATCATTGCTGCGCCTTCTCCAATTCTTCTGAGAGCCTCTCCAAGATTTCGGCATCCGCAAACAAATGGAACTTTAAAGTCGTGCTTTAATACGTGATACTGATCATCCGCTGGTGTAAGAACCTCGCTTTCGTCAATAAAATCAACCCCAAGCGCCTCGAGAATCTGCGCTTCAACAAAGTGGCCTATTCTGCATTTTGCCATAACAGGAATCGACACAGACTCCTGTATTTTTATTATCATTTCAGGGTCAGACATTCTTGCAACACCGCCTGCAACCCGAATATCTGCCGGTACTCTCTCAAGTGCCATTACTGCTGAAGCACCTGAATCTTCTGCAATTTTTGCATGCTCGGGTGTTACAACATCCATTATAACACCGCCCTTGAGCATTTCTGCAAGTCCCACTTTTGTTTTCCAGGTTGATTCCTGTCTTTGTGACCAGAGTTTTTCTGTCATATTATTATCCTTTTTTTGTCTTTATTTAAACAATAACAATAACATC
>CAZEJW010000223.1:0-4773 GCA_964512685.1 uncultured Leptospirales bacterium
ACTCTTTCATTTACTACACTGTAGCAGGTATTTACTCCTTCCTTTCGTGGATAAATTATCCCGCTTGATTTAAGGATTCCGAGATGCTGAGATACTGTCGACTGGGGTAGTCCGATATTTTCAACAATATTACTTACATTGCAGCCATCTCCCTTGGACAGTTCTATCACCATCCTGAGTCTGACAGGGTGTCCCAGAGCTTTTAAGATGCTGCTTTCAGCTTCATAGTCAATCTGTGTCTTCTTTTTCATTTTAGTTTCTGTTTTTATTTTCAGTATTTTTTTGGAATAAGTATTGCTCTTTTTTTTGATTTTACAGAATTCAGTAATTAACTGAGAATCGATTGTTTTAAATATGTCAATAAAAAAAGACTGTTTTTGTTTAGGTTCAGGTTTGCATTATTTCAGTAACTTTCAGAGCCTTTAAGCTGGCCGCAGGCTGCCTCAATATCTGTTCCCTTTGAAGCTCTTACCATTGTGTTAATGTTTTTTTTAACAAGCATTTCCTTGAATGATGATATTTCCTCATCAGTCGGAGCCTTCCAGTTAACACCATGGACCTGATTGTAGGGGATTATATTGACAATGGATTTACATTTATTGATGCAGTTGTATAGCTCTTCTGCATCTTCTTCATTATTATTGAATCCGGAAATCAGAAGATATTCAAAGTTTATAAACTGTTTCTTTTTTAACTTTTTTTTCTCCAAAAGCGGAATAATGCAGTTAAGGCCATATTTATTTTCAAGGGGAATCAGTTCTCTGCGTTTTTCTGGTATTGCTGAATGGAGAGAGAGTGCAAGGTTTATCTCACCAAGTTCCTCAATTCGTTCAAGTCCGGGCAGGTAGCCTGCTGTAGAGAGCGTGATTTGTCTTGGGCCAAGATATACCCCGTCTCTTGACGTCAAAATATTACATGCAGATTTAACATTATCAAAATTATGGAGTGGTTCTCCTTCGCCCATGAAAACAATCCCGGGTTTTGGTATATTCTTCTGCTTCTTTTTATCAATCAGGTACTGGTAGCACACAAGGTATTGAGCCACAATTTCTAAAGAGGTGAGGTTTCTGACAAAGCCCTGCATTCCGGTTGCACAGAACCTGCATCCCATAGCGCAGCCTGCCTGGGTGGAAAGGCAGACTGTATGTCTTTTATAAAAGGGCATTATTACAGATTCAACTTTTATCCCATCATTGAATTCGAGGAGGAGTTTAAGTGTGCCGTCAGATGACTCCTGAGCCTTTGAGACTGAAGGCAGGTTTTTTTCAAAATCAGGTTCAATTCTATTACTGATTTTTTTTATTATTTTAACAACTGTATGCATTTGTTTTTGACTCTGCTTTGCATTTAACTCTCTTAAAGGAGTATTGCTCCATGTTTATTACCGGCAATGACCTTTTTTTTGTAAATTATTATTTTTCCTGGCGTTCTTAGCAATTCACGGCTCTTCTGATGAAAATTTTAAATTTTTGGTTGATAGTTCAAGGCAGAATATGAATTTTAACATATCAGAATTAAGGCTTATTCCTGAAATAAATTTATAATGAATTTTATTTGCAGGTAATAGCAGCAGGATGAGGGGTTAAAAAATAAATACAGGAGAAAGAAATGGAATATGAATTCTATTCTGTGGAAAAAAAAGGGCAAATTGCATATGTATGGCTGAACAGGCCGGAAAAAAAGAACAGTATGAATCCTCCGGCGTGGTTTGAAACAGTTCCGATTTTCAAAGAACTTGATGAGGATGATGATATCAGGGTTATTATTATGGCAGGAAAAGGTTCTTGCTTTTCAGCAGGCATAGACCTTATGAGCATGATTCCGCTTTTCAATGAACTCACTGAAAAAAAGCAATACGGTGGAATCAAACGTAAATTTTTTGAAAAAATAATCTCTCTCCAGGAGGGGATTTCTGCAATGGAAAAATGCAGAAAACCTGTAATCGCTGCAATACATTCATACTGTATTGGCGGTGGACTCGATATAGCTACAGCATGTGATATTCGTCTTTGTACTAAAGATGCAACATTCTCTCTGAGAGAGGCTGCAATAGGATTTGTTGCTGATGTAGGCGCTCTGCAGAGAGTTCCAAATATTGTTGGGCAGGGTGTTGCAAGAGAACTTGCATTTACAGCTGATGATATAGATGCACAAAGAGCAAAAGAGATAAATCTTGTGAACGGGGTTTATGAGGATTATGATGAACTCATGGCTGCTGTGGAAAAAATGGCTGAGAAGATTGCATCCAACTCACCGCTTGCAGTTCAGGCATCCAAGCAGGTTCTTAAATATGGTATTGGAAAATCCGTAGAAGACTCTCTTAATTATAATGCTGCTGTGAGTAATTACACTATTCCATCAGATGACCTCATGGCCGCAGTTCAGGCGTTTGCAGAAAAACGAAAACCGGAATTTCCCGGAACATAAGATTTTATGCGTGGGATTTAACTCCCACGCATATATGATTATCATTCTGTTAGGAGCTTATTTTTAATTGTTACTGCATAGAGAGTTGCCTAATTCTTCATACCAAAACCGGATTTGATTTTTATCTGTTTTTATATTATAATTAACAGGCATACAGGATGAGTTCTATTTATAACACGTTCAGTTTTTATTGCGGCTCTGATTTTAGTGCTGTCCGGTGTCGTCTGATTCTTTAGTGGTGTAAATAGTCCTTGATTATTATTTTTTAGTATTTTTCTTGACCTAAACAGGGCTGTTGTTGTTTGTCTGACTGTTTTATGTTTAACTTATTTATCAGTTGTTTAACAAAATAAAATTTTCCCGGTTAATTTTATGAAGAAATTTCTTTTTTCTGTATTAATTTTCACTCTGTTTCAGCTTTCATGTGAATACAATGCCCCGCTTCTTACTGAGGCAACAGCCGAGATTGACAGCACCCCGCCGGAAGTGACATATTTTTCTCCTGCAGGATCAACCGGCATCCAGAATGTCAGAATTGTTATTTCAATGAGTGAAAAACTCAATGAAGCCACTGTAAACACTGATACATTTATTGTAACAGAAAACGGTTCTCCTGTTCCGGGAGTTATATCTTTTTCCAATTTATATATCAGGTATGATATTGATAGTTCTCATAGTGGCGGATTTCTAAAGAGAAACACTGAATATCAGGTAAACCTTACAACAGGAATAAGGGATCTGTATGGCAATGCGCTTGAGGAGGATTATACTAATTCTTTTCAGACTCTTGCAGGCCCGCGGGTAACCCTGATTAGTACAGATGGCGGGCTAAAGGTGGATATCCCGGTAGATTCTGATATTCTTGTTTCATTTAATGAACCTGTTGATCAGGGAGGAGGATGGAGCGTGACAGTTGATGGATCAACTTATGATAGTAGTGATACTGCTCTTCTTTCATGGAACACCAGCTTTACAAGGCTCAGAATCAATCCTGCTTCAGATTTTACGCCTGGGGCAATAATTACTGTGTCTGCAACCGGTTTCGTATCTGATATTGACAGCGCTGTCCAGATAGATGACCCCGCTAACGAGACCCTTACGGTTGTATCCCCCTGATATGTCTTGACCTTTACATAAAGATGATAATAATATACAGAATCGATAAACTGATGGAAAAAGCGGAAAGAGAAACATGAAAAAGAAACGATTATTAATACCCATTGGCTTCAAACTGATTTCAATTATTTCATTAATTGTTATTATTTCTCTAATATCAATGACTTTTCTTGCAACATATTTTTTCAGGGAAGACAGTGAAGTAAGAATCAGGGAGAATAGCCTTAAACTCGCAAGTGTTATTGCACTCAAGGTTGAAGCCGATTTCGACTCACTTCAGGAAAAGTCACAGCTCATTGCCTCTGCAATGATGAAGGACAAGAATGTTGAAGAAGACAGGGAGTGGAGTTCCTTTATAACAGATATGATCCTCCATGATGCAGAGGACATTATATATATCGGGGTTGCAGATAAAAGCAAAAAGGGACTGAAGATCAGAAAGGGAATGGTTAGCCCTGTTTTTGCCAAGAGCCCGGATTCTCTCACTGCTGATGAATTTGCGTTCAGGGTTGAAAACGAAGCAGCCTCATTTTTAAAGAGTTTCAAGGGACAGTTTGAAGCTCATAATTCAACTCCGTTTTTTGCTGAGCCGGTTTTTGGAATGAGCCTTCCTTTTGAAAATAAAACCGACAACTCAGCAAGTTCAGTTATTATAATGTATGTAAAGATGAAGCGTTTCCTCAAGGCTATTAAGTCTGACGATATTTACAGAACGTTTATTGTAAACAATGACGGCAGTATTATCTCTCATCCCGACCGTAAGCTTGTAGAGACCCAGACTAATCTAATGCATCTTGATATTGTAAGGATGATGATAAAGAGCCCGCTTGACAATGGGCAGGTTAATTACAGGGACTGGGATGGTGTTAGTTTTCTTGGTTCTTTTAAAAAAATCAAGGGAAAACAGGCCGGTGTTATATCTACAGTTCAGATTGATAAGGCATTTGAAGCAGTGGAAAAGATTGAAACCCAGAATATATGGATAACAATAATTGTTTTAAATGCTGCAATTTTCATTGTATATTTCTTTGCAAAAACAATGTCATCCCCTGTAAAGAAACTGGTTACTGCAGCGCATGAGATTGAGAACGGTAATTTTGAAATAGACCTTCACTCAACTACAAGGGATGAAATCGGTCTTTTGACAGACGCCTTCAGAGAGATGGGCAGAGGGCTGGCAGAGCGTGAAAAAATGAAAGAGGCATTTGGAAAGTTTGTCAACAGGGAAAT
>CAZEJW010000224.1:0-4729 GCA_964512685.1 uncultured Leptospirales bacterium
CTATTAAAAGTATTTTTAGTAACCGATACTGAAAATATTTATTGCCTTTTCAAAAGGTTATTTGTTTTTGTTTATATATAATTTTCCTATTGCCTGGTTTTCATTGAAAGTATATACTGAAAACTGTGTCGCCATAGAACAGCAGGTGCTAAAAAAATGAAATTTAAATTCAAGCTCAATACCAGGTCAAATATCCGAAAAAAACTTATCCTCAGTCTTTTGTCTGTTGTGATAATTACAGGGGTTTCGTCAATAATAGTTGGGATAAGTATTATTAAGAAAAGTGTAATACAGCAGGCGTATGATATACTTCAGAGTGATATCAATACAGCCAATTATATATACAATTCCAGAGTTAGGACAATCGACACCTATGTTAAGCACACCTCCAGTCTGATATACATCAGGAATGCAATTCTCACAAATGACAGAAAGAGAATCCAGAATAAAATCAGTGAGATTTTTAAGGATATTGATATCGATACTGTTAACATTACAGATCCGGCAGGGAGAGTCATATTCAGATATGGACTTCCCGAAAAATACGGAGATAATCTCAGCAGGGATAATTTTGTCAGCTATGTAATGAAGAACAGGAAATCATGTTCAGGTACTGATGTAATTGATAAGGAAATTCTGATTCACGAAGGTCCGGATCTTGCCGAAACAGCGCTTATCAAAGTTAAATCCACTCTCATGGCAGAGAAGGAAACAAGGCAGTATGAAGACAGGGCCATGGCCATAAAAGCTGCTTCTCCGATAGTTTTCAATGGAAAACTTATAGGTATAATCTATGCTCAGAAACTGCTGAACCGAAACAATGAATTTGTCGATCATATTAAGCAGTTGATATTCAAAGACGAAAAAATTGACGGATTCGATCTTGGCTCTGCCACGATTTTTCTTGAAGGATTACGCATAGCGACAAATGTAAAGGAGGTCGATGGCCAAAGGGCAATAGGAACCAGTGTTTCTCAGGAAGTATACAACAAGGTTTTCAGGCAGGGAAAGTTATGGCTCGACAAGGCCTTTGTCGTCAACAACTGGTATCTTTCTGCATACAGTCCTCTTTATGATATTTACGGCAACCTTGCAGGTATACTCTATGTTGGGACTCTGGAGAAAAAGTATTCAAAGATCATGAGGAATGGAATTATTTCCATTTTGATGGTCATATTCCTGGCCGTAATAGTAGCTGTTGCCCTTTCAATTTATCTTATCAATATAATAATAAAGCCAGTGAATAAGCTTGTTGAAGCGTCAATGGAAATTGCAAAGGGTAAGTACAGTAAAATCGATATTCATTCTGAGGATGAAATGGGTTATCTCTGCTCTGTATTCAATACAATGATCGATGCAATTCAGGAAAGAGACAGACAGCTGATGGAACGAACCGAAAAACAGATTGTTCAGTCTGAAAAACTCGCATCCCTTGGGCGGCTTGCATCAGGTATTGCTCATGAAATCAATAATCCGTTGACAGGTGTGCTTACGTATAGCAGTCTGCTACTGGAAGATCTGAAGGATACTGAGTACTCCGATGATCTGAAGGTAATAGTAAATGAGACAATGAGGTGCAGAGATACTGTAAAGGGAATCCTTGAATTTGCAAGAGAGACCCGTCTTGAAAGGGTTAATGCCAATCTGAATGATGTTTTGAATAATTCAATATCGATTCTGAAAAAACTGGTAAACTTTAAGGATATTGTAATTCGACTTGATCTTGCTAAAGATTTACCTGAGATACTGGTCGATATCAATCAGATGAAATCAGTATTCAATAATCTTGCAGTTAACGCTGCTGATGCAATGCCCGGAGGGGGGGAATTGTATATTATGTCATACTATAACAGGTATGATAAAACAATAATAATTGAATTTGCTGATACAGGTACCGGAATCAGTAAGGAGAATCTCAGCCGTATTTATGATCCGTTTTTTACAACAAAGGATGTTGGGAAAGGAACCGGGCTCGGACTGGCTGTTACATACGGAATAGTAAAGAAACATAATGGAATAATAAATTTTGATTCAAAACCCGGAGAGGGAACACGAATAACACTAAAATTTCCTGTTGATTGATTTAATCATTAGACATGGTTTTAGCTAAGGGTAAATTTTAATCTTAAGTTGAAGCTTTGTATGAATCAGAAAAATTGGAAGAGATAAATGATGAAAAAAATTAAACTGCTTGTTATTGATGATGAAGATATCGTTCTTAACAGTACCAAAAGAATCCTGAAGGATTATGCCTATGATATAGATATGGCACATTCCGGAGAAGAGGGACTCGAAAAGGCCGAAGCAAAGGCATATGATATCGTTGTTACAGATCTCATGATGCCGGGAATCGGCGGTATGGAGGTTCTGAGAAACCTCAGGGATACACAGCCGGGAGTAACTGTAATAGTATTTACCGGCTATGCTACTGTCGAGACAGTTAGAGAAGCCCTCAAAATAGGGGCTTTTGATTACATCCCCAAACCATTCAGCCCGGATGAATTCAGGAGCGTTATTGATAATGCTGTCAAGGCAAGAGAGAGTGCATCGGATTCAAAGATGCTCGATCTCATGGCAATAGTTTCTCATGAGTTGAAAAGTCCAATCTCAGTTGTTCATACAACCGCCGAGACTCTGTATAAGGGATACTTCGGTAATCTTGATGAAAAGCAGCAGAAATCTGTTGAAGCTATTCTCAGGAATTGTCAGTATCTCGAGGATGTAATAAGAAATTATCTTGATCTTTCAAAGATGGATCTTGAGAATCTTGAATCCTTCAAAGACAAGATTAATCTTGTGGATGATGTAATCAATCCTGTCCTGGATATTCCTGAATACAGAAAGAATCTAAAGAAAATGCCTCTAAAGACAGATCTTGAAGTCAAGCCGGAGATCTTTGGTGATGCAAATCTTCTCAAAATTGTTGTCACAAATCTGGTCAACAATGCTATAAAATATGGCAAAGAAGGCACAGAGATAAAAATAAATCTTAAAAAAGAGAATACCTCGTATGTCTTTTCGATTTTCAATGAAGGTGTTGGCGTAGATGAAAAGGATGTGCATGATAAACTTTTTAAGAAATTCAGCAGACTAAAACAGAAAGGAACAGAAGGGATCAAGGGATCTGGTCTTGGTCTGTATATGTGCAAGGAAATTGTTGAAAAACATAATGGCAGGATTTATGTTAAATCCGTTACCGGGGAATCAGTAACGTTTTATTTTACCCTTCCTGCATAGCGCTCTTCAACAGGCCGGATGGATGACTAATCCGGCCGTAAAATAATTATTGCCTCTTTTTCACTTTTTTCCGATACACTTAACAGTGACGGCTGTTACTGTTAAAAAATATTATAAATTTCAGTATTTATTCTTCAACATTTTTACGGATTAAAAAAGCTCCGGGGTCGATGTCTTTGACGTGAGCCGGGTTAAAAGAGTTTTTTTCTGCAATAAGGTTTAGGGACAAAAACTGTTTATATTTTGAAAATCGGGAAGGGTGGGGATATATGAAAGTTATTTTCTGGGGAGTCAGGGGATCTATTCCAACTCCTCTTACCGGTAAAACAGTTGAAGAGAAGCTTAGAAAAGCCCTCAGCCTTGCCAGGCCCGGGGATATTGTTTCAGAAGAATCAATTGATTCATTTATAAAGTCCCTGCCTTTTTCAATAAGAAGTACCTATGGCGGTAACACTACCTGTATTCAGCTTGTAAGCGATGCAGGAGAGAATCTTATCTTTGATTGTGGTTCAGGCCTTAAAAATCTCGGTTTTGAACTCCTGAAAGAGGATTTTGGCAAAGGTAAGGGAGTTGCAAGTATTTTTCTTTCTCATACACACTGGGATCATATCCAGGGGATTCCTTTTTTTGGGCCGTTCTATTTTGCAGGCAACAGATTCAACTTTTATTCACCAATCAAGGATCTCAAAGAAAGGCTTGAATTTCAGCACGAGCCGAGCCACTTTCCTATATCATTTGATTTTATGCCCTCAATCAAGGAATTTTTCCATGTTGCCTATGACGAAGAGTTCATTCTTAATGATCTCAGGATTTTTATTAAAAAAATGCCGCATCCGGGAGATTCATATGCAGCACGAGTGGAGGAAAATGGCCGTGTTTTTGTTTTTACAAGTGACTGTGAGTTTAATATTGAATCTATTGATGAAATTGAATCCTATCAGGATCTCTTCATGAATGCTGATGTTGTGTGTTTTGATACCCAGTATACATTTGACGAATCCATCAATAAAATGGACTGGGGCCATTCTTCAGCAACAATAGCAATTGATATTGCCTCGAGATTCAATGTAAAGAAACTTGTCCTTTTCCATCACGATCCGGATTATGATGATTCCAAACTTGAAAATGTTGCAGCCAATGCAAGAACCTATCAGCGGCTGCATCCCAAAAAAGCAGGGAAACTTGAAATAATAATAGCCAGTGAAGGGCTTGAAATAGAGATATAAACTTTTTTTTGAGCTGATAATCCCCGTCTGACGTACTTCTGCCTTCCGGTAAATAATATCCTTTTTAACCTTAATCACCATGTTTAAAACTGTTTGTCTGAATTCTCAAATTTCAATCAGTATTTATTTTTAAAAATAATTTTAGATTAAAAGTAATGAAGATAATAATCCCCGCCGTCTTTGGCGGCGGAGATTATAGATTTTTTATTATGGGAACCTCTAAAAATTATATGTTTATAATTCCAATAAATTATAACTACTATTAA
>CAZEJW010000225.1:0-4677 GCA_964512685.1 uncultured Leptospirales bacterium
GATTTTAACAGTAGTTATAATTTATTGGAATTTTAAAAATATAATTTTTAGAGGTCAACCATAATTATTTGACACCATTATGACTGTCAGAGTAGATGTTTCGGTTGCTTTTGCAGATCTGTTCTTTGGTGTTGAATCTGATGAAGAAAGGAGTGTCTATGACAGTAACAAAAACTTTAAAAATGGGGTGTCTTGGGATAATCGTAATGATGATTCTGGGAGGAGTATTTATTTATAAGTCAACAACCAGTCATATTAAAATGCAGAAAGCTATTGATGATATGCCTGAATTCACAGGAGTTGTTCAGGCAGATTCTTCTTTAACTGCTCCATTCAGCGGAGAAAAAGGGGCTGTTATACGCTTTGAGGTAAGTTGTAACTACTATAATCAGGGCGCAGGTAACAGCAGAACTCATCGTCATAATGATGAATTAAACTTTTTTGCAGAGGGTGCGCGTTTCATCATGAATGGGAAGGTGTACAAAATTGAAGGAAACCGGCTGGAGGGTATGCTTTATGGAGGCAAGCTTACAGACAATGAGGGCGGTCCTGAAGAAATCGATGAAAGATTTTATGGAAAGGGCTCATGTCTTGATCTTGCTCTCTATGATGCTGCAAAGAAATTGCAAGGGAAGAGAAGTATTAAAAGAAATAAAAATTATCATGCAGCTCACCTGAAAGAATACATTCATCCATCAGGGACAGAAATGACCTTTAAGGGAAAAATTAAAGGGGACAGTGTTATTCTTTATTCTGTTCATGATGCAGCAAAGACTGCTGATAAATAATAATAAAATGAAATACTGTATATTAACCCACGACTGGGATTATGAATGCCTTGCGGATACAAACATTCCTGATGAATATCATGAGGTTTCACTGGCTTTCGGTGTGCCGGTAAAGTCGTTATCTGATATTGAACTGGTTACGGAAAATGATGAACTTCCGGACATGATTTCAAATAATCAGCTGTATCTGTTTTTCAATAAAAAGCAAAGATAATTATGAAATCGAAAAAGAATCTGATACTAATATTGAATACAGTACCCCTGTTGGGATTGCTATTCTGGCCGATCCTTTTGATTGGTTCATTTTTTATCTTTGATGCACCGGGTTCGGCAAAAAGTCTTCCAACAGGGATGCTTGTATGGTCAATATGGATGTATCCTGAACAGGCAAACTGAAGAGTCGGGAATAGGTAAAGCATATTATATTTAGGATGATTCCATCCAAGACATTGCTCCCAAATGAAAGCGGATAGTTGATTAGAATTGAAGATTAAAAAGACCGATTGATGTTTAATCATCCGGCAATTATAACAGCCAGAACCATAACAGGAGAAAGAATATGACCTTTGATGAATACATTGAGAGTATTGTTGGAGAAAAAGCAGTATATATAGCTGACTGTGAAATTATCCGAATCTCAAGACCTTCTGTCCACTGCCTGGACAATTTTTTTGACGAACTGAATGAAAGGTTCAGTATTTATATCAGGTAACGTTATATTTATGATCAGTTCGAAAAGCTCAAAAATATATTACCCTGTAGACCGAATATAACCATTGCAGGTGAAATGACAGTAGAACAGGAAAATCTGTGGTATGAATATCTTGATTTTGGGAGAAATAAATGAAACACCCCGTAATTGATATTCCCCGGGAAGAACTGAATGACTTCAGAAGAAATATCTTCAGGGGAAATTATGATGATGCAGTGCAGGCAATTGAGAACAGAAAATTAAATGTAAACAGCATCTTTGAAGAAAAAAAGCAGGATACCCTGCTTGTTACATGCATGCGCGGTCTTAAATACGGCGAGAACATCAGGCTGGCAGAATACTTGCTTGAAAAGGGCGCAGACCCCAACAAAAAAGACAGTTCTGAACTGAATGCTTTTCATTATGCTGTGCTATCGGGCAACGTGGAACTATGCGAGCTGTTTTTAAAATACAATGTTGAAGTCAATGCACAGGATGATGACGGATACTCGGCCTTTTTTCATTTTCTCCGTGAATGTTATTCAAAGCTCTCGTGGAAGGGTATTCCCCTGAAAAAACAATGTCTTGCTGTTATTGAAGAAATGCTGAAACAGGGAGCTGACCCGGATCTTAAAAGCCGTTATGATACATGCCCCAGAGAATATCTATGTCCTGAAATTGAAAGCGTCAGACGGCTTTTTAATAAGTATGATGCCATGGATATTAAAAAAACTGTTCCGCAAAAACAGGAGTCTCCTGTTCCAGACATGGAATATACTGATGTAGCAAAATTTATCTGGAAGGAGTATGTTCCGAAACGCGGTCAATCCAAAACAGTGCAGGGAGAGATGCTTCGTGCTGTTGAAAAACTCAGGGATGAAGCTCAACGCAATGGCAATATAAACTTCAATGACAATCACAAAAGACTTGCAGGGTATGTTCAGGACACATTGTCAGCGAGCGGTCTATTCGACAATGAAACAATAAAACAGATTAAAGCTGATATCAAAAAAATATCAGCCAAAACCCGCCCATATCTTGAGGATGATATATATGACAGGTTGTGTGACAGGATCTGTGAATATCACCTGCATCATGGCGAACCAGTACCCCGTGATATTGACCCTGAACTGGATATATAGGAGTATACAATGGCAAAGACAGTACTTCCCAAAAAGCTGCACCAGGAGTTTCACCGTTGTAATAATGAAGGTGATATTGAAGGAATGAAAGGCCTTCTCGAAGAAAACAACATGGATATAAACGGCATGTTCTATAAACCGGATGAAGATTCTGAATATAATCACTACCTTTTTTTTGAAATATTTCAGGGAAAAAACATCGAAGAGAAGCTTGATCTCTTTCTCTCAAAGGAAGTTGATCTTTCCATAACCGGTCACAATGGTAAGAATGCCCTTGGCTGCCTCTATGTTTATGAAAGGGATCTCCCCATCCTTGAAAAACTGGTAAAGGCTGGTATAGATGTGAACCATCGTGACAATGACGGCTGTACAAAGCTCTATCATCTTGTAAGGGATTTCGGAGATAAGAGTGAAATGGGAGATGATGGAGAAGTTAAGAGAAAGCCTGAATACTTTGAACTGGCTTTGAAGTTTATTGACCTGCTTCTGAAAAACGGTGCAGACCCTGACATAAAGAACAATTATGATACATCAGCCAGTGACTGGATTATTCACAGAAGAGAAGAAAACCTTGCAGATGAAACAGATGAGCAACTTGAAGCTTTTATAAATTCAAAATAATGATTATTGCACAGGAAAGGGGGAACGAATAATGACACACTTTACATGTATACCATTAACTGATTTAATACTTAAAGACCTGAAGATGACTTCTGATAATGAAATCACTGTCAAGCCGATTGCATTTACTGATAATGTAGACAGGGGATCAGTCGTGATATCCGAAGTTAGAGGATATCGTGTTGATGAAACAAGAGACCTGGATATTTTTACAGGAACAATTCTTCTTACATTCTTTGATAATGATTTTAATATTGTCAGTCAGAATTCATTTCCTGAACTCTATGAAGAAATCCACAGTATGTATATACGCCATGAAGGTTCTCTTGTACTGCTTCCTTCAGGGGAATTCCTTTTCTCAACCGGTTTCAACCGGGTTTATATATTCGATAGAGAAGGGAAGGATATAATCAGGACCTATAACAGAAAGGTTAAATCACGTGTGTGTGATGATGATGAATTTATTAACTACACGAATCTAAACGTAGAGGACCCTCAGGAAATATTGACAAATAACCTTTTCACCCGCGTGGCACTGTGTCCTGATACGAACCGCCTTCTCGCCCTGATTGATACAAATACAAGTGAGCATGTAAGTGAAAGAAGAATGCGCGGAGAAGTGGTCGCTGTTTCAAAAAAAGAATATTTGTCTGCTGATACAAAACCTGAAATGACAGTGTTGATGACGTTAAATGAAGACTGGAAAGCAGGTCTTAAAAACGATCAGTCGGTTCCGTATGTTAAAAATCCTGATGGCAGCATCCTTGAGCTCTCAACATGGCCAAAAGAACCGCTTGTCAGCAAGTTGAAAGCAGAGGGGCACAATCTTCTGACTAATATTCTGTGGTCAGCTCAGCCCCTTGCAATGGGAGATGGTTTGTTTTTTGTTCCTGTTTTTATGGAGATGATCAGGTCCGGGTCAAAGGGATATCCATTTTTCGGGTTTGTAATTGATTCTGAAGGATGTGTTAAATCTCAGTTGAAGGATATTGATTTTCAGGAAGACAGCGCGTACACAAAGCTTCAGTTTAATTTTACAGTCTGCCGGAAACAGAAGAGAATCTTTTATAAAAATGATTACGGAATTTACCTCTTTGATTATGACGGTAATCTTTTGGAAAAGCATTATTTTGATGATGCTGAAATAAAGCCTTTGCGTGCATATACTCTGTTAAGCGCAGGCCTTGATGACAGGATTATCTTTTTTCATGAAAAGAATAATGAATTTTTAATACTGTCTTCTCTCAGTGAATCTGTTGATCTGAAGTCTGTAATAACTGATTCAATGATGAGTTTGAAAAAAGAAAAGACTTCTGCCAGGAAGCAATATCTTTATCAGAACAAAAACTGGTTTGTCAGAGACTGATAATATAGCACAGGTGATTGTAAGAAATATTTAATACACCAGGAGATAATGCATAATGAAACTTTCAAA
>CAZEJW010000226.1:0-4610 GCA_964512685.1 uncultured Leptospirales bacterium
AGTCCATTATAAAACTGGTCTTCCTGTGATAACCGGCAACAAAATTTCCGTATTGGCAAAGAACAGCCATACATTTTGAGGCAATATCAAGAGAATCATAAACCGGTATTCCGTAATATCTCATGAGTTCCAGAGGATGAGGCCTTATCGAATTATACAGGCTGTGAAGAACTATTGGTTTACCTGTTTTGGAAACAAGCTTTCCCATCTGGTGAGCGGCATCCTCTTCAATAAAGGAAAGTTTATCAGAAAAGCGTATTCCATACCCTCCGAAAAGCCCGACAATCAGAAGACCTCCAACGTCTTTATCAGCAAGGAGAATCCTTGCACACTCAGCAAAAATAGCCGGGTTCTGGTCTGTTCCGCCGGCAACATCTATCGGGTTTATTACGGAGGCATTCTCCGGAAGAATGGCCTTGAGTTTTTTCCTGGTTTTCTCCTGGAGCTGGGGCAGATGAACACCCATGTCAGTGAGTCTGTCTGCTGCAATGGTAGCATGGCCTCCGCCATCAGCGAGTATTGCGATGTTATTATTCTTTATGGGGGGAAGAGATGCAAGGGTTTCTGCTGCCGGGAAAAGCTGGTCATAATACTCAATGTTTATTATTCCAGCCCTTTCAAATGCTGTTCGTGCAACCTCTGAAATTCCCGCCAGAGCGCCTGTATGAGAACCTGCTGATTTTTTACCGGCAGTGGACCTTCCGCTTTTGAGCAGAATAATAGGTTTTTCAGGCGTTGTTTTATATGCCTCCTGGAGAAACTTCCGTCCCTCTCTAAGCCCTTCCACATACATAAGGATGGCCCTTGTTCCGGGATCATTCTTAAAAAATTCAAGATATTCATGAAATTTTATATCAGCCTCGTTTCCAACGCCAACGTAGTGAGAAAATCCCATACGGCTCTTGAGCCTGGCTTCAGTTATAAGATTGAGAGCAATGTTTCCGCTCTGCGACAGCAGTGCAATATTCCCTGAAGGCACGTCTTTTAGTCCAACGAGATTAAGATTGTTTTTAACGCTTATCATACCCGAGGTATTTGGCCCGACAACCCTTATGTTGTATTTATTCGCAATTGATACTATCTCACTCTCAATTGCTTTTCCCTTTTTGCCGAGCTCACCAAACCCGCCTGCAATAATCACAACCCCGCCAACACCCTTTTGTCCGCAGTCTTCCATTACAGATGCAGCAGTCAGAGCAGGAGTTGTTATGAGAACAAGATCTATGTCCCCCTCAATATCCAAAAGAGAGGAGTAACACCTGTAACCAAGTACCTTGTCGAGCTTAGGATTTACAGGATATATTATGCCTTCATACTTCTCATCCCTGAGAGTTTTGATTGCCTGATACCCTCTCTTTGTTTCATCCAGTGACGCTCCTACCACTGCAACAGATTCAGCTTTGAATATACGCTCAAGACTCATGCTACCTCCCTTTATAAACCGGCTTTCTTTTTTCGGAAAATGCCCGCAATCCTTCATGCCAGTCTTCTGTGTCCATGCATGAGAGAATAGCATCAGTCTCAAGCTGAAGAGCAGTACGGATATCATATGAATATGAAGACTGTAGAAGTTTTTTAGCAAGCACCATTGAAACCGGCCCTTTTTCACTGAGAATATCAGCATAGGTGAGGGTTTCAGCAAAAACCCTCTCTGCCGGGTAAGAACGCAGGGCAAGACCAAGTTCCACTGCTTCATTTCCATATAAAACTCTGCCGGAATACACAAGATCCTTTGCCTTCATAAGACCGAGAATCTTCACAAGGTGCGATGTCACACCTCCTCCGACAAAGGTTGCAAGACCGGTTTCAGGGAATGCCATGCTTGCGTCTTCTGAAATAAAAATTATATCACAACTCAGGGCAAGCTCTGTGCCGGCCCCTCTTGCAGGCCCGTTTATACAGGCGATAACCGGCTTTGGGAAGTTGTATATAATGCCGGTGGTTTCATGGGCGAGCGTTATATACTCTCTCTTCTGAGGGTGGGTTCTCTGTCCAGTGGAATGTTCCTTGAGATCTGCCCCGGCACAGAACACCTGCTTCTCAGCATCGCCTTTCCTGTAAACCGTACCTGTAATAATTACGGACCTGACTTCATTGTCTTTGAGAGCCGAATCAAGTGCATCCTGAATATCAAGATACATCTGTTCAATCACGGCATTCATCCTCCCGGGCCTGTTGAGTCTTATAATTACGGTGTTCTTTTGTTTCTCAAACAATATCGTTTTATAGTCCATAGAAATCTCCATTTACGAACATTAAAACATATAAGAAAATCAGAATCAAGGATTATTAAAAATAAAATGCCCCGCAGTTTTATTTGCGGGGCATTTTATTTTGTTATGATTCAATATTAAATTTCACTCAGGAGAACTTACAACATTGACCTCCATGCTGAAAATCTTTTCAGGTTCCTTTTTCTCCCAGGGCCTTTTATACCTGAAGTTTATTTCATACTTTCCGGTTTCAATTGCTCTGAATTTAAAAAGCATAATCTCGTCCATACCTGTCCTGTTTTGCTTTGGTGTTATTACATCCGGTCTGCCAACTGCCTCAAGGCCCTTGCCCATTGAAACGATCTCCCATGAAAAGCCGGTGCTCAGTTTTGCAGTAAGCTGAACAGCAAAGACCGTACCCTTTGCTATGTCCCTGCCCTTTTGGGCTTCCTGGTCTGTGATTATCACAGAGGGTTTGACTGAACACGAAACAAGAGCCAGGGATACCAGAGCTGCAAGTAATAATAATCTTTTCACTATTGCCTCCGAACTATTGATTTTTCTCAACCATGAGCCATGTGGCGCCATAACCGATATTATTGCACCCATATTCTATCCAGATATAACCCTTGTCTCCCCACCTGGTTCCCCATGAATTCTTTACAAGATATGCCTTCTTTGAATCATCCCATCCCACAATCGTTATGGCATGATTTATATCTCTTGGGCCGCTCACAGCAGTGTGTTCGTCAAATATTCCGCCGGCATAGGCCTGAAACGCGGGTGTAACTTTCACACATGCAGCGATTGGGCCATATTTACACAGCGCTGCTTTCATCTCAGCAACTGAAGGAATTCCTGCATCCCTTCTTATATATCCCCAGGCAGCCAGTTTATATTTATTCTCAAATCCCTTACGGCAGATACTCTCTTTGACCTTGTAGGGGATATTCTTCTCAAGCTGAGCGCTGGTCCTGGTCAGGTAATCGAACACATGGCCATACCATCCTCCATTGCAGCTACCGCAGTCTTTTCCTCTGCTGTTTTCTGCACAGTCCAGAATATGCTGCTCTGACATGTCCAGGTCTTTACCGTTTCTTATCATGTAATTCGCTTCAAAAACCGCAGTGGATGTAAAAGCCCAGCAGCTTCCGCATCTTCCCTGCTGCTTTACTGATGTAACCTTATTGTCATCCCTCCAGTTAAAGGCCTTCAGCTGAGGATTAGGTCCAACCGGAACTGGAGCGGGTTTAGGTTTTGGCTCAGGCTTTGGCTTTGGCATTGGCTGTGGTTCAGGTTTTGGCTGGGGTTTTGGTTCAGGCTTTATATCCTTTCTTCTTATAATTTCTTTTTTTTCTTTGTTCAGGTCATCCTCTATTCCCTTTCTGCGGAGTTCATCCTTTTTTTTATCCCTTTTCAATTCCCCTTCTTTTTTCCGTGCATCATCATCAATTTTATGAGGAGGTTTTGCTCCGGTAATATCAGCTATCATATATTTCATCTGCTCATTGAGTTCAACCCTGAACTTGAGGTTCTTGTCTTTGATATCCTTCAAAATCTTTTTCATGAGAATTCTGACTTCTCGATTGCTTCTCATTATATTTTTTTTATCTTTTCTGAACTGCTCTTTAATTCCCTCAATAGTGGTTTCCTGGGCATATAATCTGCCGTTATTATTAAAAGCAGAATCCGATCCACAGGAAGTGCATAACTCAGAATCTGCAGAAATATAGTGATTTACTGCAAATACTGCACACAGAATAAAAACAAGAGAAAACAATATTTTCCAGTTAAACAATTTCAACATGATAAACCTCTTTTTAAATATTGAAGTAGTATCAGCGGATACTATCCACCATCAGCAGGTAAAACTGTTGATTCTGCTTGATTATATATACACATAGTATTTAGTAAATACTTTTTTATACAAATCCTTAAATCCTTCCCTTGTGTTTTTCTTTCGAATCTCATAATGCTCTGCTCCCCCAGATATAATCCATATAAGAGCATACACAAAAAACCTGCTTTACAAAATCGGTACCGGGTTATTTTCTCTTCCTTAGTTATTTTTCAACAAAAAAAGAAACATCATCAGGAAGGATTAAAGGGAGGAAATACATTGGAAATCAGAGAAATACAGGAAGCTGCTGAGGAACTTATATTCATCGGGATAGCACAGAGTGAAGGACTTTTAAAAGAATTATACGAAAAACCGGATTCCCTGGAGGGAATAACACAAAGAATGGGATATAACTCAAGGGCCTGCTGGACCTTTCTTGAGGCACTGGTTGAGATGAAATACCTGAATAAAAATGAAGATATTTATTCAGTCCCTGACCCACGGTATCGTGGTTCCCCAGGTGAACGACGGGGAGATGGCCGGGCGGATTGTTTCCG
>CAZEJW010000227.1:0-4593 GCA_964512685.1 uncultured Leptospirales bacterium
ATGCCCTCTCTTGCAAGGAGTATTTCCGTTCTGACATTGTTCATCTGCCTTGAATGTTCAAGTGCAAGCAGATAGTTTTCCTGGAGCACGTAATCTGAATATGCCGGTTCATGGTGAGTCATAATCATGGTCTTGATGTTCCAGTTTATAGCGCAATTTACTGCCATTGTATAGCTTGTGTGGCCCCAGTCCACTTTTAGGAATGCTTCATCCAGAGTATATTGAGAATCCAGTACAACTAAATCGGCATTTTGAAAGAAGTTATTTTTACTGTCCATTTTCTCAATGGTTTCACCTGTAAATTCGGTATCTGTTGCAAAGATAAAAGTTTTGCCCTTTTGTTCAAACTTGAAAGCAAAGCATCCTTGCGGGTGTTTGAGAGGATAAATACTGATGAAAAGATCATCTTCCAGCTGGATCCTGTCGTTCAACTGAGGGTTGATGTAATTATAGTTTTTTGTCGATGCAGTTCCTTCAAATGTTGCCGGGAAGTGAGGCGGTTTCATCTGGTTTTCGAGAAATTCCTGCTGTTTTCTGAATGGGGTGGTCGATTATTCCCTTTTGGATGGAACAGAGGTGACTCCTGTAACTCGAAAAACGATATACCTGAATAAAATAAATGGACGGTGGCTACAGGTTCATTCTCATATATCCTTTCCCTGTTGGGAACATAGATAGGTCTGAAGAACGGAAGTCCCTGTATGTGGTCCCAGTGGTTATGAGTCAGCATGATATTAAGGTTGCCTTTCCCTTTCCCGCAGTCTCCCTCCATAAGATCGTTGCCGAGCCTTCTTATTCCGGTGCCGCAGTCCAGAATGTAAATATTTCCGCTGTCGGAGAGAACGGTTACACAGGTGGTGTCCCCTCCCGTTATATAATGCAGCTCGTCGGGAAGCGATTCGATGAAGCCTTCGATATTATCTTTACTGTCCAGTTTTTTCTGTACTGCCAGATTTAATATTCTGGAAAGCTTGCTGTTGTATTCCTCATTGTTTATCGGTGCGGGCAGAGAGCCTCTTACTCCCCAAAGTTTTATCTGCATTTTGTTTATGAATTCCCCTGTGTATTTCCTAAAAAGATAAATTATAGATGATATTTTGTCAAATATATTAGATTTTATATAATATAATGTTGATTTATTCGGGAATATATTTTAAAAAAGATAAAGTCCAGGGTTCTGCCGGTTAATTAAGGTCAGTAAATGTTTAATGAAAAAAAGAATTTAGCATATAAAAAAATTGATAATAATGAAGCTGTGAAACTGAGCTTCAAGTATGTTTCAGATGACCTTTTAATGCTTATAAATGCAATTATCGCCAAGTATCTTGCAAAATACGGACTTCTTTATCTCCTCCATTCTTTACTTACAATTTCAAGGGAGATCATTGTCAATGCGCTGAAGGCAAACGCAAAGAGAGTTTTTTTCGAAGGGAAGGGACTGGATTTGTTAAACCCCGATGATTATAAAACCGGAATAGCCTCTTTTCATGATGAGGTTGTAGGTGAATTTGAAGTAATAAAAAGCGCACTGATTTCGAGTACATACGGCTTGAATGTTTCCTTCGAAGTAGATGAAGACGGAATTAAATTTAAAGTAAAAAATAATTCAGGAATTTTACCAGCTGAGCAGGAGCGCATTAACCGGCGTATTGCTGTTGCTGTTGCTAAAGATCATTTTGCCGAAATTTATAATGAAATAGAAGACGATACTGAAGGGGCAGGCCTGGGTATCGCCCTGATTATTCTATTCCTTAAGAGCATGGCAATTGATCCCGGTAATTTTACAATCAAAACTGATGGAGAGGTTACTATTACCTGCGTTAAGATTCCATTCGATATTCATCCTGTGGAGATAGTCACTTTGGTGAAAAAACAAATAATGGATGAAATCAACGGGCTTCCTACATTTCCTGAGAATGTAATAAAACTTCTGGATATGTGCTCGCAGCCTGATGCATCAATAGAAGACATTGTGGCAAATATTAAACTTGATCTTTCTCTGACAACGGATGTGATTAAACTGGCAAATTCTGCAGGTTTTATTGCAGGTAACCGAATAGAGGATGTTAATATGGCGGTAATGAAAATCGGCCTGAAAAACGTTCGTGATATTCTTCTTGCCAGCAATGCCAGAAAAATAATGGAGAGCCGATACAGTAAATTTGAAGAGATATGGGACCACTGCAACAGGGTGGCTTTCTACGCAAAGTTAATCGCCATGAGGTATAATTTCAAGAATGCTGCAGATAATGCATTCCTTGCCGGCCTGCTTCACGATTTGGGTCAGGTTATACTCCTTGCCGTAGATATGAACTCCGTGAAAAAAATTGCAAAGCTGGTAAATGACAGAAATATAGTAACCTCTACGGTAATGGAAGAAATTTCAATCGGTATCAGTCATGCCGAGATTGGAGGAATGGTGGCGGAAAAGTGGAACTTTCCCGAATATCTGTCAAATTCAATCAGATATCATCATTCTCCCCAGTCGTCTGCTCAGGAATTTCAGGATATTACATATATTGTTTATCTGGCAAATCAGCTCTGCGGAGTTGAAAACAGAAAATATTACTACTACTATCTGGAAGATGCTGTGCTTGAACAGTTTTCTCTTAAAACGGAGTCCGATGTCAGCCAACTCCATGATTACCTTAAAGAGCAGTACAGTATCTTCGAAAAGGGGCAGCAGGCCTGAACAAAAAATCAGGAACTTATTTCCGTCTCCAGTGTTGCTGCAAGTTCTCTTAGCGTCTCTGAACCGTTTTGAAGTTCCTTTGTGTTCTCTGCATTCTGCTGAACTATTTTACTGGTATCCTCTATCGAAAGAGCTATTCCTTCTATAGCCGTACTCTGTTCCTTCATTGACATTGATATGTGTTCGGTTTTTTCCAGGGCAATATCGGTTTTACGATCCATATCGTCTTTCATTTTTTTTTGGTCTTCCAGGGCATTTATAGTGATCACTGCAACCTCCTGAAGAGAGTCTATGGATGCAATTGTTCCGTTGATGAACTGGAGAATCTGATTGATCACATTATTGCTTTCTGAAGAATCATTTTTATTCTTATCTATGAGCTCTCCGATTCTGTTCAGTTCGGCCTGTGAATTGTCTGCAAGTTTACCTATTTCCTCGGCGACAACTGCGAATCCGCGTCCGTGCTCTCCAGCTCTGGCTGCCTCAATGGTGGCATTAAGAGACAGGAGATTTATTTTATCAAAAAACTGTTCTATGATAGTGATTACTTCAGTTATATCATTTGAATTCTTAAGAATTTTTTTATTGATTGCATCAAGTAAAGTGGATGCCTGGCTGCCTTCCTCAGCTTTTTTTATAAAGGACGCAAATGTTATCTTCATCTTATTCCCGTATTCTTCAATTGTGTTTATTGAAAGGGATAGATTATTGATACTCTCTACCATGTCCTCAATTGATTCGTTCTGTTCACCCGTTGCACGTACCACACTTTCCGTTCCGGCTGATATCTCTTCAATGGTTGCAGAAAGTTCTTCCACGGAGGCTGCCTGTGACTGGGCATTATCTGAATAATTTGTTATAATGCTGTGATTCATCTCTATGGAGCTGTTCAGCTCGGCAATAGTTTTTCTTATTGCGGCTATGAGTGATTTTATCTGGTTGTAGTTGTCTTTGCTTCTTCCGGTTTCCCTGACTGCAATTTCCACAGCCTGATTCAGGAAACGGCTTGTTACAAGCCCCAGGACGAAGAGTAGAAAAAGTGTCAGTATTCCGTCAAACATGGTGGCCTTTGCTGTTTCAACAAGGATTCCTTCTGCGGCCGGCGCTGAAATCATCACGTAGTAAAATATGTGAGTAGCCGCGAATAAAGTAAAAACTAATGATGAAACGGCAACAGAACAATATAGAGTTGCAAAGGCCATATCAAGATGCATGAACAGACCCATGCTGACGCCTGCTAAATGTAAGGGTCTGGTAATCACGCCCAGGGATGCAATGATGCAGGCGGTAAAGGCAAGAGTGTTTGCAGCAATCTCCATCTTCCCTTTTCTGATTAAGACTATTATAACCAGACAGGATGAAAGAAGCAGAGCTGATGATTTAAATATCTCCAGGACTCTATGGTCTTCCATCTTAAGCACGGCAAATATATTAAGTGCAATGAGTCCCAGGATGATGAAAGATGCAAAAATAAAGATAAACTGCGCTCTTTTATATCTTACAAAGTCTTTTTCTGAATAATTGCTGAGAAATGAGCTCAGCATGCTATTATACCATTTCATGATTTACTCCAATAATTCTCTGTTTATTTGTTTGAGAATTTTTCTTTAAGCTCTCCTGCCAGAATTCTTATTTTATCTGAGTTGTCTTTTAAAATTTCGGTATTTTCTGCATTTTTTTGTACAATGTGACTGGTATTTTCTATTGATTTTACGATGTCCTCAATGGCCAGCTTTTGTTCCTGCATGGAGGAGTCTATGAAGGATGATTTATCTTTAACAACCTGAGCTCTTTCGTTCATCAGCTCCTTGAGCTTTTTCTGTTCTTTAATTTCCTGAACTGCATCTATTGATTTGCCCTGTATGGCCTGGAAGTTGCTGAGAAGATTTTCTATGAAACTA
>CAZEJW010000228.1:0-1420 GCA_964512685.1 uncultured Leptospirales bacterium
AAGACATCCCCGATCAAACCAAAGACCGGATCAGGGATTACATTGAGAAAAAAGAGAAGGCAGATGCATTTCAGAATTTATTGCGGTCAAAGGAAGTTGAGTATTTCGATGCGTTAAAAATTGGCTACCTGAAATATCAGGACATTATAGATGGCCTGCTTGTGCTCTCACAGCACCTGCAGCAAATATATTTCTGGATAGAGAAGTATGCTTCAATTCGATAATTTCGATCCGCCAACACGGCATTTGAGTTCGGCTTCGCCACATTGCCAACTTTTTCTTCAACACGTACAGCAGCAGCTACTCCAGCCCAAAACCAACGTTGTAATAATTCATCTCTTCCTTTAAGCTCTTGTGAAAAATAATCATCCTTCAGTATTGCATTTTTAAAATCTCTGTATCTTGGCATAATTCCCTCATGGTAATTCGGCAACGTCTCAAATGCCGTTTCTGTTAGGTGAAAAAGCCGCCTAACTTATCTGTGACAATAAATATTCACGGCTTATTTCATGTAAATTTATCTTAGCTTTATTCTTGTTATAAAAATCAATAGGAGTATCACCAAACTTTAAGCCCATAGCTTCCCAATCGCATATCATTTGATTTATATATTTCTCTGGCATTATAACTGGTTTTCCGCTTCCATTTACCCAATAGTCCCAATGATGTTTATTCTTTCTTTGATGATGCAACCATCCATATTCAAATCCGCTATTTGATTTCTCGTTTTCATTTCCATAGAAATGTTTTGCGTATGTTATAAATTCAATGGGGTGGAATTTACTAATATCGTGAAATATCCCATGTATAATCATGCCTTTTTTAAAACACACCTTTAGTACATTCTTCTTATGTTCGACAACATATTTCAAATAATTCCAATACTTTTTCATTATATACCTCTCTGTTTTATTCGGCGGCTTCATCACCTAACATAGCATATTGACTTTGGGCTTCGTTTTAAGTCATTCATAATTGCCCTCTGTATTTATTTTTCTCCATTCTCAAACATCTTCTTAACTTCCCAATACTCTGTCCCTTCCTGCTCATCGAGATAACCCCCGATCTCCAGGAGAAGCATTCTGCACTGTTCAGAATATACCCAGAAATCCCTCACTCTCATTGCAGCAGAACTTTGTATCTCCCATTCCCATTCTTCATGCCATACTCCAGCAGGATCTTTCTGAAAGAACAACCTCATTTCCTGTTTAATAACATGCTCAGGTTTTCTTCTCTTCCTGAAGACTTCTCCCAATGTACAGTGAACCTGCTCCTTTGTATAATCAGGCCACTCTCTCTGAAACCCGCCAATAATGACTTTCCAGTAGAAATTATTTGCTCTCTGGCTTCGTGTATCGTTTTTATCAATAATTATTTTCAATTTTGCTCCTGCATTATCAAGACAAAACTTTTCTATTCT
>CAZEJW010000228.1:1430-4574 GCA_964512685.1 uncultured Leptospirales bacterium
AATTGCCGGTACTTTGAGAATTAATAACCATCAATAACCTCTTTTATCTCTTTGAAAGCAGCCAGGGACTTATCTCTGTTTTTGATTTTTATTTGCTCATTCAACTTGTTTAATTGTCTGACATATACTTCAAGGTAGCTGGTCACTTCGGCCTTAGAGAACAATAATTTCATCTGCTCCAGGGTGATTTCAACTCCTGCGATTTCTTCCATAACCTCATAAACTGAAACTCTATCCTGAACATATTTGCATAGAGCATTAATCAACTCTGCCATTTCTTCTATACATTTACTTATCTGATTTTTTGCCCCGAATGTTTGAATTGCTTCTTCGTATATTGTAACACGATTTACAGTACCAGAGTTTTGTGTCATAATCCCTTCCTTTCATTCTGATTATTTCATATCTCATCTCTGACGGTTTAAAATATTCTTTGCATCTGTTACACTTTTTTTCTATGTCAAGATCAGGATTTGTGTGTCTCTGATATAGACCCTGTTCCCTGATCAGCTTTCTTATTATCGGATCGATTACATCCGGCAGATCATGTTCATTCATTTTTCTCTCCATTACATGAGCCCCGCCGGGTGGAGGTAGCCCGGCGGGGCAGTAGCTGGAGGTTTAAACTTTTAGGAGAATAGCACATAATATTATCACAATAAAAAATGAAATCATACCTATAAGAGCCAAAATTACCTCTGTCATAACCTTTCTCCCGGGAAATTGTTCTCTGAATTAATCTGTGTTCTGCGTTTTGCTATCAGCTGCAACAAGTTTGCGAGTTCTTCATTCGTCCATTCTCTTTCTTCAATTGCAAGTTCAAACCTGCCAAGTTCTTTGGGATCTGCATTCTCTATTACTTTTTTGGCTGCTTCATAATCCCCCTTCTTCCGCGAGTCGGGCAGGGCAGCAGGAGTATTTTCTAACTGTTCGATTCTGTCTTCAGTAAGAAGCCCTTTGAATTGCACTCCTGCGTTGATTGCTTCCTGAACCCGCTCAAGAGCCTGTGTGCTGACATTTGGTATAAGTTTCACAACAGGATATGAGGATTTGGACCCTGGAGATTGCGATGTGACTTTCTCAACAATCAGATCCATCGGAATGTTAATGACACTTCCTGCTGTATTCTGGACCGTATCAAATACAGAAATAATCTGGGGCATAGTTGAAGCTTCAGCTTTGGTTGAGAATTGCCATGCCCCAAGAATGCCTTTTAGTTCAGGAATGATAAATCTCAGAATAAGTCTTTTTTCTGCTTTGCCATTACAGGCTTTTGCAAGAGCTTCTGCTGTAGTTTTTTGCTCTTCGTATTTGTCGGTTTGCGGATTATAAACCTGAAAGGTTTCACCATCACCCTGAGCATACAGTTTCGCTCCCTGCCTGACTTCCCATCTCTCATTGCAGACATCTTCTATATTATCGCTGACAAAAACAGTGGTAATCCTCTGAGGCTGTTCACCGAACTGAGAATGAAACAGCGGGGCATATTGCCCTGTAGCCTTGAAATAATCAAGAGACCGGGGAACACCTTTTTCTGATTTTTCACCAACCTTGATTTGCCCGATAATAGGCAAAAGGTTTCTGCGTTCAGTGTTTTTAATTCTTCCTTTCATAAGATCTTTCCTTACTTCAATAAATACCTTTTAAAAGATTTAGCTATCTCATCCGCAAATGTATCAGGGATTTTTTCTCTAACTTCTTCAACTAAAGATTTTGCAGACCGCTCAAGCTCCTTTGTATAAAATTCTTTCATGACTTTTTTTGCATAATATTCAGCTCTTGTTTGCTTTTCACTATAGCTTTTCACAACTTCCCCACGATTATTTACCGTTTGGTTCCAAAAATCCTTAGCCTCATCAGCAATCAAATCATAAATCGTTGTAGGCTTTTCAGATTTAGGCCTACCCCAATTATCTAATGGATAAAAGGGTTTTGTAAAGGCTTCTTCAACATTTTTTTTAATTGCTTCGTCAATGGTGTTTTGTATAACCTCTTTCGACTGTTCAATAACAGATTTTATTGAATCATTGACCTGTTTTTTCACCTCTTCATGGATACTCAATTCAATAAATTCGCCATAATCATCAACACCTGCATTACTAGGGATCTCGAGGATCTTACATACAGTTCTTTCAATAAGCTCATCTTTAGTTATCCCTAATTCAGTTAAAAGATTCATTCCTTACCCTCCAGTTATTTTAATTTTCTTTCGAAATAATAGACTCAAAAGCTTTTTGAAAGTCATCAATAAAGTATTTCTTCTTCCTTTTCAGTTCCAACAATTCCAGCTCCTTTTTCTCAATCTGCCTATCAAACTTTGTTACGATGTTTGATTGAGTAAATAAAGATTCTTGAGAAGTATATGGAATCATTTCATATCGAGAATTCCTTGTTTCACCATTTCCAATTTCTTTGCCTGTTATAGTTAGAAAACTAAAATCCACACCGCTGTACTCTTCTTTAATTATCATTATTTCTATAGTAGGACTTCTCTCAAATTCGCAAAACCCTACTATAACACCTGGATAAATCTTATTTGGATTGTAGGAATCTCCTGTATCAAGAATCTTTACTGCATCACCAACCCTGAATGTATCAATTCTTTTTGCTGTTCTTAAATCTACCTCCAATTTAATACCATCAATTTCAATAATTCTTTTTTCTTCATTTACCATCTTGGAACCTCCAGTTTTTTTATTAAAATATTTCTTTCCCTTCTTTTTCTTCCTTCAACTCATCAAACATCAGAAGGGGATTTACACTCTCTGTTATATCAGATATGTCTGACTCAATTGATACCGATACATCTTTAAAATCAGTGTAGGAATTTATGCTTCTGTCTTCCATGTGATACATTTTGACCAGGTAGGGCCAACGCTCACGGCCATCAGCTTCTGTCTGATCTTTTAGATTATATGGAGTAACAGTTTTACCCAGAGGTAATTTAAAATTCTTTGGTGCATAATTAAAGCATTCAACTGCCTGGAGGTCAGGATATTCTCTGTTCCAGCCCTCCATATATGGCACAAACTGAATCTCGTATGACTCATAAAACCCTTTAGTGCCGGATTTAAAGTCGATCATTGCAATAATCTCTTCACCTTTGATTGTCATGTAGCATACCAGGTCCAGACAGCCAGCCCA
>CAZEJW010000229.1:0-4519 GCA_964512685.1 uncultured Leptospirales bacterium
CTCACCTCGCTGCCCGTACCTGCAGTCGTGGGTATGGCAATGTGCGGCATCAGCGTAAACAAACTTTCTTCATTAACATCCGGATTTTGATATTTAGCATTGGCTCCAGCTGAATAAAGAGTCTTATAAATCAACCCTGCAGCTTTCTGAGGCATAGCCTTTAAAACGTCAAGTCCTTCAGGTAATGAAAACCCTCTGACTTCATTTGCAACAAGCCGCGCCTTCTGAGCTGATATCCTGTTGTGTTTAGATACTGCTATTGCCTCCATCACTACTTCCTCTTCTTCGCAATTTTATCGTCTTTACTGGTATGACCTCTGTAATTTCTAGTAGGAGCAAATTCACCAAGCTTATGCCCGATCATGTTTTCAGAAACATATACCGGTATAAAATTCTTACCATTGTGTACCATTATGGTATGGCCGATCATTTCAGGAAATATTGTTGACCTTCTTGACCAGGTTTTAATGGCTTTTCTTGAATTATTTGAATTCATCTCTTCGACTCTTTTGAAGAGCTTGATATCAACATAAGGTCCTTTTTTTATTGATCTTGCCATATCTACTTCCTTCTCTTAACAATATATTTATCACTATATTTGTGTTTCTTTCTAGTTTTATATCCTTTGGTTGGTACACCTGTAGGAGAAACCGGGTGTCCACCACCGGATGATTTTCCTTCACCACCACCCATTGGGTGATCAACCGGGTTCATGGCAACACCACGAACTTTAGGCCTTTTATTCATCCATCTGGATCTACCGGCTTTTCCAATTGTTATATTAGCATGGTCTTTATTACCAACCTCACCAATGGTCGCATAACATTCTTCATGAATTTTTCTTAATTCACCTGACGGCATTTTTACCAGACAATAACCGCCTTCTCGTGCTGAAACAACACAGTTAGTTCCTGCAGCACGTGCAATCTGTCCGCCCTTTCCTCTGTGCAACTCAATATTGTAAACACTTGTTCCAGGCGGTATTTTTCTAAGAGGGAGTGTATTCCCGGGTTTTATTTCCGCATTCTCGCTTGTTATCACCATATCACCAACCTTGAGTGAAGATGGAGCGATTATATATCTCTTTTCACCATCAATGTAATTGATCAGGGCTATATGAGCTGTTCTGTTAGGATCGTACTCAATCGTAGCTACCTTTCCCTGTATATCATATTTATTTCTTTTAAAATCAATTACACGATACTTCCTCTTGTGCCCGCCACCCTTTCTTCGAACACTGATCCTGCCACCAGCACCTCTTCCTGCATGCTGTTTTTTACCTTTGGTAAGAGGCTTGTGTGGCTTGTCTGCTGTCAGTTCTTCGAAATCAAGAACTGTCTTATATCTCAACGTTGGAGTTATTGGTCTAAATTTTTTAATACCCATTTTATTCCCTTCTTCCGATCATACTCTGATAATTTTGAGGTATTACTGGCCGTCAAAAATTTCTATTGAATCGCCATCTTTAAGCGTAACTATTGCTTTTTTCCAGGCACTAGTATTACCAGTCTTGTATCTTAACCGTCGCTTTTTTCCACGAACTCTGATTATATTTATCTTTTCGGGTTTCACACCAAAGAGTTCTTTAACAGCCTGCTTTACCATCTGCTTATTAGCATCGAAAGCAACCCTAAACACATATTTATTTTGTTCAAATAACTCAGTAGATTTCTCTGAAATTACCGGTCTGATTATCACATCATTCAGATTCATTTGATTTCACCTTCATATATTTTTCATTCAGGTAGTTCAAAGCACTCTCAGTTATCACCACTTCTTTTGAATAGAATATTTCTCTGCTTGAGATCCTTTTCATGTTATTATAATTAAACCAGGGGATATTTCTTATTGCACGCTTAAGATTATTATCTTCACTGTCTGTTATCAATATACCCTTTGTCACAGAGAGAGCCTTTCCAATTTCTGCAACCTGCTTTGTCTTTCCCTCAACTGAGAAATCTTCAACAACTTTAATTCCGCCCTGCTTTGCCTTGAGAGAAAAAAGCGATCTGTATGCAGACTGCTTAAGTTTTTTAGGTAAATCAATTCTATAACTTCTTGGTCTTGGTCCAAAAACGGTTCCTCCACCAACCCATATTGGCGATCTGGATGAACCCGCTCTTGCACGTCCTGTCCCCTTTTGTCTCCAGGGTTTTGCACCGCCACCCCTCACTTCAGCTCTTTCCTTTGTAGAATGAGTTCCCTGACGAAGATTGGCATTTGCAGACTTTATGAGTTCATAGATCAGGACATCATTTACCTCTGTACCAAACACTGCGTCAGAAAGCTCAACCTGTCCCACTATATTTCCATCTATTGAATACTTATCTACTTTCATTTTAATACCTACTTTTCAGTTACTGTTATCAGGGAATTTCTTCTTCCGGGTACTGCACCTGAGATAAGAACAATATTTTTATCTTCAAGAACTTTAACAATTTTCAGATTCTTAACAGTCACTGTCTTGCTTCCATGTCTTCCTGGCATTCCGGTTCCCTTCCATACTTCTCCAGGATATGCACACGCACCAATTGAACCAGGGGCGCGATGAAAATGAGATCCATGAGTTGCTCTTCCTCCACCAAAACCATGCCTTTTAATTACCCCGGCAAATCCTCTACCCTTAGAAATACCGCTTACAGCAACGGTATCATCTTCAGAGAAGATTGAACAGTTGACTTCATTACCAACTTCAAGACTGTCATCAAAAAGGCCAACTTCACCAAAATGCTTCTTCGGAGATATTCCTTTCTTCTTCAGATCAGCTGCAATTGAATTATTCATTCGGCTTTCTTTTTCATCAAGATAACCGAGCTTTAAAGCTGAATATCCATCTTTATCATCTGTCTTTTTTTGTACTATTACACATGGACCCAATTCACAAACCGTAACAGGCACAACGTCCCCGTTTTCTTTAATATATTGAGTCATTCCTATTTTTCTTCCAATAAGTGCCTTTTTCATCACACTATCCCATTACAAAATCATATTATCATTTTAGCTAATAAACAGAGAGTAAAGCTTACTGATAAAAAATAAAACTAAGACTTGATGTCTTTAATATCTACAGAAACACCTGCTGGAAGTTCAAGCTTCATTAAAGCTTCAACCGTATCTGAGTTAGGATCTACTATATCAAGTAATCGCTTATGAGTGCGAATCTCAAACTGCTCACGTGATTTTTTATTAACATGTGGCGATCTTAAAACACAGAATTTTTCTATTTTAGTCGGCAGCGGAATCGGACCGGCAATCTTAGCACCGCTCCTGTTCGTAGTTGCTGCAATTTTTTCAGCAGACTGATCCAGTAATTTCGCATCAAACGATCTCAGCTTTACTCTGATTCGTTGTCCTGTTAACTTTGCCACTTTATCTTTCCGTTCCTGTTTACTTAATTTTACAGGTAAGAACAGGCCATCGTTTGATGGCCTGAATCTACAAACCTATCTTTTTTATGCAAGCATTTTTCAATACTATTCAATAACTTTTGTTACAACACCGGCACCAACAGTTCTTCCACCCTCACGAATTGCAAATCTGAGTTCTTCTTCCAATGCAACCGGAGTTATGAGTTCAACTTTCATGTCTACGTCATCACCAGGCATAACCATCTCAACTCCCTCTGGAAGTTCGATAATACCTGTTACGTCAGTAGTCCTGAGATAGAACTGAGGTCTGTAGTTTGCGAAGAATGGAGTATGCCTTCCGCCTTCTTCTTTTTTAAGGATGTATACACGTCCTGAAAATTTTGTGTGAGGAGTTATTGAGCCTGGCTTAGCAAGAACCTGTCCTCTCTGAACTTCTTCCTTCGCAACACCTCTCAGCAGACAACCAACATTGTCTCCGGCAAGGCCTTCATCAAGAAGTTTTCTGAACATTTCTACACCAGTACAAACACTCTTCCTTGTTTCAGCAAAACCAATAATCTCAACATCATCACCTGTATGTACCACACCTCTTTCAATTCTACCGGTTACAACAGTTCCACGTCCTGTAATTGAGAATACGTCTTCAATCGGCATAAGGAATGGTTTATCTGTTACCCTTTCAGGATCTGGTATATATGTGTCAAGAGTCTCTCCGAGTTTTACAACTGTTTGAAACCACTCATCATCTTTATTCCCAGCATCTGCAGCTTCAAGAGCCCTGAGAGCAGAACCCGGAATTACAGGTACTTCGTCACCAGGAAAATCATTCTTGTCGAGAAGCTCTCTTATTTCCATTTCTACGAGTTCAACCATATCGTCTCTGTCAGCCGGGTCAAGCATGTCCACTTTATTGAGATAAACAATAATGTAAGGTACATTAACCTGGTGAGCAAGAAGAACGTGCTCCCTTGTCTGCGGCATTGCTCCATCTGTCGCAGCAACAACAAGTATTGCAGCATCCATCTGCGCAGCACCTGTAATCATATTCTTAATATAGTCAGCGTGACCCGGACAGTCAACGTGAGCATAGTGCCTGTTAGGTGTTTCATACTCCTGGTGAGAAGTAGCAATTGTTATACCTCTCTGCTTTT
>CAZEJW010000230.1:0-4485 GCA_964512685.1 uncultured Leptospirales bacterium
GGTAGATGTCGATATTGGTCAGGTAGAAGCCGATCTTGGCCGGGTAGAACCCGATCTTGGCCCGGTAGATGCCGATATTGGCCCGGTAGATGTCGATCTTGGTTCGGTAGAAGCCGATCTTGGCCCGGTAGATGTCGTTCTTGATCAGGTAGAACCCGATCTTGGCCTGGTAGAAGGCGCTATTGGCGAGGTAGATGGCGTCCGAGACAGGGTCGATGCCGTCTGAGACAGGGTCGATGCCGTCTGAGACAGGGTCGATGCCGTCTGAGACCCTGTGTCTCAACATAGTTTTTGCCAGAAAATAAAAATATCTTGATAGACATTATGACTATAATGGTTAATAAATGATAACAAAGAAGATGATCGCCTGCCCTGCCGCTGAAAGCGGCAGGGCAGGCGAATTATTTTAGAATAAACTCATGAAAAAGAAAATCGAAATAAACAGCCTTTATAAATCATTTGGCCCAAAGAAAATCCTGGATGGTGTTGATCTCGATGTTTACGAGGGAGAGATTCTGTGCATTATAGGCAAGAGCGGAACAGGTAAATCAGTTATTATGAAACACCTGGTTGGAATCCTTGAGCCTGATTCAGGAACCATAAAAGTTGACGGAACAGATTTTACAGGCGCTGATGAATCCACAAAAACAAAAATACAGTCTATGTATGGCATTCTTTTTCAGGGAGCAGCGCTCTTTGATTCAATGAATATATATGACAATGTTGCATTTGGCCTGAGACGGCTCGGCACAGACGAAACCCAAATTGCAGACACTGTAAGAGATCTCCTGGGTAAGGTTGGGCTTAAAAATGTTGAAGACAAAAAACCGTCAGAGCTCTCAGGGGGCATGCAGAAAAGGGCCGGGCTTGCAAGGTCTCTTGCTGTTAATCCTGATATAATGCTTTATGATGAACCAACAACCGGTGTAGACCCCATTACCGCAGGCGCTGTTGACAGATTAATAATTGACACAAGGGCTTCTTTGAATATAACCTCGGTAATTGTCACACACGACATGAAATCAGCATACAGGATTGCAGACAGAATAGCAATGCTGTATGAGGGCAAAATAATATTCACAGGAACACCGGATGAAGTTAAAAATTCAGACAACCCGTATCTCAGGCAATTCACAGAAGGACGCGCGCAGGGTCCTATCAGGGTTATTTAAACTCATAACATCTCTCTTTTTACTGATCCTGATTGCAGGATGCACACGCGCGCCAGTATACAATGGCGAAATTGATCTTACTAAGCACGAATGGCTCAACAGCAAAAGGATTTTTCTCGATCCCGGACACGGGGGCAGTGGAAGTTCAGACCGGTTCAGAATGGGCCCAGGCGGCATAACAGAAGAAGAGGTAAACCTAAAGGCTGCCCTCATCCTTGCAGACATGCTCAAAAAAGCTGGTGCTGATGTAAAACTCACGCGCGAATCCGACTGTGATGTTTCACTTGAAGAGCGCTGCCGCATGGCTGACGCATACAAACCTGATCTTCTCATAAGCCTTCATCACAATGGAACAAGCAGAAGAATGGACAATGTTAACTATCCATGTGTTCTCATATGGGGCACAAAGGATATAAGGCCCGCAAGCTATGACTTTGCACAGCTGCTGCAGAATGAATTCAACAAACTCATTGGCACTGACGGACCGGTTCTCTCTGATTTTGCAATATTTCGCGAAACAGGAACAAGAATTCTCAGGGAGACAGATCACCTCTGCCCGGGCGTTATTGGTGAGGCAGGATTCTTCTCTGATGAAAAGCAGGCAATGAGACTCAAGGATCAGCAATACATGCAGGAAGAGGCAGAGGCCTATTTCAGGGCTGTATCCCTCTACTTTAAGAGAGGTATTCCTTCTGCAAAGATTCATTTCTCATGTAATATAATGAAAAACCAGTTGCTCTCTCACATGATTGAAGACCGCAAACCGGTTATAAGACTCGAGTTTGAAAGCGGAAATGAAAAGGCAGCCATTAAGCCGTGGACACTCCACATAACGCTTGACAATATTCCTGTGAGTTACAGAAGAATAAATAACAGAATTTATGAAATAAAATACGGCAAAAAACTTTATCCAGGCGGCCACATGTTCAGATTTTATTTCAGAAACCTGAGACACCAGAGCAGCATGGTTCTAAGGGCGCCCTTTTGTGTAAAAATCCAGAAAGGCGATTACAGCAGGCTGGTTAAAGAAGGCAGAAGGCTCATGTACACAGGCAGAGACAAATGGGAAGGCCTCAGAATGCTTGTCTCTGCACTCTCACTGGCCATGACATCCCCGGAGGCAGACAGACTGATCCTCGATATATCACGAGGCTTCAGAAGGATAGGAGAACACGCGACATCCTCTTATTATGAAAAAATGATTTATTATTTTTATCCTGACTCAAAAGTGCTTGGGAAGAGAAAATGGAGAATAAAAAGAAACAACAGCTATCGCTTTCCTGTTGAATACCACGGCAAAATGGTTAAATTCAAATGGAAAAGCATCCCGGACAACGAAACAAAATCTTTATGATTTAAATATATCAAAGCTTATAAAAAATTTATAGACATTAAAATATATTTAATTCAATATAAGGTTAGCTGCAAGCAGAATAAATCATGATACATTCTGTCATCGTATATTGAATTATCTGTCATCGTATGTTGAATTGTCTGTCATCGCATATTGAATTATCTGTCATTCCTGCGAAGGCAGGAATCTCATGGAGCTGGTTTTATGAGCAACCAGTATGGATACCGGCATTCCGTTTCAACCGGTATGACAGAGTGAATAAATTCACATTTTTATTCTGCAGGAATTGAGAATTAAACAGGTATATCCGAAAATAAATTAAACGTATGAATATAAAGGAGAAGTGTATGAATTCTTTTGAGCACAATACGAGCACATTCATCGGGAAAGGCGGTGTGGAAATTTTTTTCCAGAACTGGAAAAAACCTTCTCCTGATATGATACTCATTATCTCACACGGAATTGGAGAGCATTCGGGCAGGTACATGAATCTCGTGAACGAACTTGAATCTCTCAACCTGTGCATTTTTGCCATGGACCACAGGGGACACGGGAAATCAGGCGGAAAAAAAGGACACTGTGATGATTTCATGGATTATGTATATGACCTCAAACTTTTCAGAAATTACATTGCAGAAGAGTTTGATGGTGTGCCAATAGTTCTTCTTGGACACAGTATGGGCGGAGTAATAAGCATGAGATATTCACTGGAGTATCCGGATGATATCAAAGCTCTTATACTGTCGTCACCCGGTTTTATTCCGGCATTCAAACTTCCTTCATGGAAACAGTCAATGTCAGAGTTCATGGGAAAATACCTGCCATCGTTTACACTCTCAAACGGGCTAAGCGCTGAGGATCTTTCTCATGATTCATCTGTAATTGATGCATATGAAAACGATCCGCTTGTACATGACAGGGCATCAGCAGGGCTCTATATCGGTTTTACCAAAACAGCTGCAGAGTGCATGAAAAGGGCATCAGAACTCACAATACCTCTTCTGGCGATCCATGGCAAAGCAGATATGATGGTGGATTACAAAGGAACAGAAGAAGTTTTCCTGAATGTTTCATCCAGAAGTAAAAAGATCATCCTTGGTGAAGGAATGTATCATGAAACAATGAATGAAACAGAAGAATTGAGATCAACTATTCTCTCATCCATATCTGAATGGTTAACATCTCTTGTAAAACCGGCAGGCAAAAAGAAAGCAGGCCCAAAAGCAGCAGCAAAGAAAAGTTCATCCAAAAAAGCATCTTCAAAGAAGGCTGCTTCAAAAGATGCATCAGATAAAAAGACTACTGCTAAAAAAGCTGCAAAAAAGAAAGCCACATCAAAGAAAGCGGCTGCAAAAAAAGCTGTAAAATCAACTGCCAAAAAAACCGCTTCAAAGAAAGCTTCAGCTAAAAAGACTGCTGCCAAAAAAGCCGCAAAAAAGAAAACAACCAGGAAATAACTGCCCCTATACCAGAAAGGGCTGCACTTTTCAGTGCAGCCCAAAGGGTAACGAATTTGAAGGATCAGATTACAGGAACCTGTATTCTGCGCTTATTGCCACATTTGATGCTGATTCTTTGAATTTTGTTTTATAACTCGATGATGCTCCTGCTGAACTGTAATTTTCTTTTTCAGTGTAGATATTCTGCATAAATCCAATCGCAAGGTTCATGCCTGATAGTGTTCTGATCTTGATGCCAATACCAAGATCAACGAGGTCATTCTTGATCAGACCTCCCTCATTCATCTGTTCATCCTTGAGGTTCATACAGCTGTAATTGACACCACCTGTCCAGGAAACACCTTTCATGAATTCCCAATCAAAACCAACACCGATTTCATAAGGAGTCTTGAGGTCAAAACTTTCTCTTCCTTTAAGTGTTCCGGGTTCGGGTTTTTCATATGTTCCCCACTGAGGGAAATAAACGATTCCTGAAAAACTGAGTTTCAGTGTCTGAAAA